>NZ_JAVDDW010000030.1:0-1376 GCF_030848585.1 Halobellus sp. H-GB7
GTAGTTGTGCGCGTACAGCAGTCCGAGACAGGTGCTGTTGTAGAATCTGCCGTGTTGAATAGATGCTGAGTCACGGTTAGAGTGGCTCACAGAGCGGTTCTATGTTCGAGATGGCGAACATCAGGACGATTTCACGGAACTGTCGATACCAGCCGAGCGCTCGCACGGCATGAGTGATCGGCGCTATGTTTGAATCTGCAGGGCGCGTATAGACTCTGATGAAGACAACTCGTCGGACTGAAATAGTGAAGCATCTGTCGGAGAAGCAGCTTGATGAAGCGATCAACGATGCCCAAAAGGCGGACGAGACCCGTCTCGTCCGACGACTCTGCTTCATCAAGAACGTCTCTCTTGGCGACACTGACAAAATGGCTGCACGGCGTGTCGGTGCGTCCCAACCAACCGGTGGACGCTGGCTTAAAGCCTGGAACGAAGGTGGAGTTGATGGACTTCGACCGAGCTTCGCGGGCGGCCGCCCCGCGAAGCTCTCCTCTGAACAGTTTGACGAGTTCTTCACACTCCTCAAAGATGGTCAACCGTGGACACCAATGGAGATCGACGATCTTCTCTGGGATCGCTACGGCGTTACGTACGATCGATCCCACCTTGCTCGAATTCTCCGTGCTGATGGAATGCAGTACGCAAAACCACGACCAATAGACCCGCGACAACCACCGGATGCTGAGGAGGATTTTCGTGAGCGCCTGGGAAAGGCGCTCACGAAAGATACTGGTGATGAACCACTCGTTCTCGGGTTCTTTGACGCTTCGTGGCCGCAACCGTTCGAGAACTCTCAGCGAATGTGGTCGTACGATCGAACCGTGGAAATTGACAAACCACTGGTCACAGTCCCCTGGAAAACACTTGGCTTCTATGCATTACTCGGCGAGAGCACGCTCATCTTCCGGAAACGGACGACGAAAGAGAGTATTTGCGCAGCGTTAGAGGCAATCCGTGAGCAGAATCCGGTCGGGCGGATTCTGCTCATCGCAGACAACGATGGCGGTCATCATGCGAAACTCACCCAGCAACGGGCCGACGAACTCGGCATCGAGTTCGTCTTCCTCCCTCCGTACTCGCCGATGTTCAACGCCATCGAGCCGCTCTGGAAGACACTCAAACAGAAGATTTCGCCAGAAATCTTCGAAGGAAAAGATCACTTCAAGCAGTTCGTTACTCGCACATTTCTAGATCTATCCAAACGCGTTAGCTTCGCCGACAACTGGATCGAAACGTTCCTTCCGGATATTCAAAAGTTACGCTGACCACTCTCGCCGAGCGAGCGCTTCGTTGTCGAATACGAAGTTTCGGCCATCCAGCGCTGAGAGTAGCCTTTTGCCCGGATGAGTGCGTTGTGTCCTAGCGTCAACGGCCTT
>NZ_JAVDDW010000031.1:0-1122 GCF_030848585.1 Halobellus sp. H-GB7
CTGGATCTCCCAGTCGGCTTCAACAACCACGACTGACGAAGCACCCGATCACGACTCGATCTCTCTGATAATTTCGTCGGCTTGTTCACGGGCTTTTTCTTCACCCACGTGCTTCTTGATCAACACGGACTGGACAACCCACTCATCGGCGTCTTTCCGCTTTCCCATCCGCACCTCACTCCCCTCCGAGACTGAATCAGAGGTACGGTCAGCCCAGTCTGGAGTCCGAATTTGATCGAACTGGTCAGGGTCCCGATACCGAACGTGGATGTACTCGTCCTCTGTTGTAATCGACTTGGCCTCTGGAATTCGTGCCATGGCTGTTCGTAGGACAAGGAAATGCAAAAATCAGCGGGTCAATTCGAAACTGAAGGGTTATGAGAAGTACTCGCCAGCTATCCAGATCGAGAGCGTTTTCCTCTGTGGTTCACCGTTTCAGGGCGAATCTGGAGGCACAGTTTGCGGTCACCTGACGACAGTCACAGGCACTGATGCACGCTTCATCACCGTTTCAGCGACCGAACCCATGAGCATTCGAGCAATACCCGAGCGTCCGTGGCTTCCGATGACGATCACGTCGATGCCGTGTGTGTCCGCGTACTCGAGGATCTCGTCTGCGGACTTGCCAATCTCGCTTTCCGTCTTAACTACCCGGTCGTGCTCGTCTGCCTTCGCCTCGGCCTCGGCGAGCAGTTCTGCCGATCGTTCCTGGGCCCGTTTCCGGAGCGTTTCGTCCCCGACCAGTGCTTTCGCGGTGTAGCTCTCTTCGATGTAGTCGATAACGTGGAGGACAGTGATCGACGCATCCGAGTACACGTCGAGCGCGTGCGCCAGCGCCTTCTCCGAGAGCGGGGTCCCATCGTACGCAACGAGCACCTCGTCGACGGAGGCCATACTCAAGAGATGCGTGTCAAAGCTACATATAGGCGCGGGAGCACACGAGTCTGGAGAAAGGGGCGCCACCTGTATTGGCAGATCTCTCTCGATAGAACAGACTGTCCCGGCCGCAGAACTAGATCGGAAGCAGGAGCAGAAGTATCGGGAGGACAACCAAGGAGATGAGAAACCCAGTCAGGTACCGACGGTTGGTAACGAGTCGGTTTTGGATTGTCTCGATAGCTA
>NZ_JAVDDW010000032.1:0-1121 GCF_030848585.1 Halobellus sp. H-GB7
AAGCTGTCGAGACAATCCAAACCCGACTCGTTACTGATCGTCGATACCTGGCCGGGTTTCTCATCTCGTTGATTGTCCTCCCGATACTTCTGCTCCTGCTCCCGATCTAGTTCTGCGGCCGAGACAGTCTGTTCTATCGAGAGAGATCTGCCAATACGGGTGTCGCCCCTTTCCCCAGATTCGTGTGCTCCCGCGCCTATATGTGGCTTTGACACGCATCTCTACGTATGGCCTCCGTTGACCAGGTGCTCGTTGCGTTCGATGGGACCCCGCTCTCGGAGAAGGCACTGGCGCACGCGCTTGACGTGTACTCGGATGCATCGATTACCGTCCTCCACGTTATCGACTACATCGAAGAGAGCTATAGCGCGAAAGCACTGGTCGGAGACGAAACGCTCCGGAAACGGGCCCAGGAACGATCGGCAGAACTGCTCGCCGAGGCCGAGGCGAAGGCAGACGAGCACGACCGGGTAGTTAAGACGGCAAGCGAGGTTGGCAAGGCCGCAGACGCGATCCTCGAGTACGCGGACACACACGGTATCGACGTGATCGTCATCGGAAGCCACGGACGCTCGGGTGTCGCTCGAATGCTCATGGGTTCGGTCGCTGAAACGGTGATGAAGCGTGCATCAGTGCCTGTAACTGTCGTCAGGTGACCGCAAACTGTGCCTCCAGATTCGCCCTGAAACGGTGAACAACAGAGAAAAAGGCTCTCGATCTGGATAGCTGGCGAGTACTTCTCGTAACCCTTCAGTTTCGAACTGACACGCTGATTTTTACATTTCCTTGTCCTACGAACAGCCATGGCACGAATTCCAGAGGTCAAGTCGATTACAACAGAAGACGAGTACATCCACGTTCGGTATCGGGACCCTGACCAGTTCGATCAAATTCGGACGCCAGACTGGGCGGACCGTGTCTCTGATTCCGTCTCGGAGGGAAGCGAGGTTCGGATGGGGAAGCGGGAAGCCCCCGATGATTGGGTAGTCCAGTCTGTGTTGATCCAGAAGAACGCAGGTGAGCAAAAAGCTCGTGAGCAAGCCGACGAAATTATCAGAGAAATCGAGTCGTGATCGGATGCTTCGGCAGCCGTGGTTGTTGAACCCGACTGGGAGCCCCAC
>NZ_JAVDDW010000033.1:0-1113 GCF_030848585.1 Halobellus sp. H-GB7
GAGTGGTCTGCGAAAGAGTTGAGCCCTGAGAGAGCGTTCCTATTTTGATGAAGAGTAGTCGGCGAGGTCAGTTGGTGAAGTACCTGACCGAAGAAGAACTTGAGCAAGCAATTACAGATGCACAGAAGGCGGACGAGACCCGTCTCGTCCGGCGGTTATGCTACATCAGGAATCTCTATCAAGGAGATACGCGCGAGGAGGCAGGCAAGCGCGTCGGGATCTCCCGATCCACGACGCGCAGGTGGGCTCGTGCGTGGAATGACGGTGGCATCAAGGGGCTGCGCCCACGCTTCGGCGGCGGCAGGCCGCCGAAGCTTACCCCCGCACAATTCGCCGAGTTGTGTGAGATTCTCGAAGAGGGCCAGCCGTGGACGCCACAACAGATTCACGCGCTGATTGAAGACCGATACGGCGTCACATATCATCCTGCTCATCTCAGCCGAAAACTGCGTGCCGCTGGGATGAAATACGCAAAGCCACGTCCGATGGATCCGCGTCAGCCGGAAAGCGCAGAGGAGATTCTCGCCGAGCGCCTGGACGAGGCGCTCGGCGAGGATCCCGATGAAGACGAGGAGGATGATCCAGTCGTCTTGGGATTTTTTCGATGAGGCGTGGCCACAGCCGTTCGAGAACTCTCAGCGGATGTGGTCGTTTGACCGGACAGTAACGATCGAGAAGCCGCTGGTAACGTTTCCGTGGCGGTCGGTTGGGTTCTACGCACTGACTGGCCAGAGCGTGATCACGTACAAAGAGCGGTTAGTGAAGGAGACAATCGTGGAGGCGCTCGAAGAGATCCGCGAGCAGAATCCGCGGGGCCGGATTCTGCTCGTGGCAGACAACTACGGCTCTCACCACGCGAAACTCACACAGGAACGGGCCGACGAACTCGGCATCGAGTTCGTCTTCTTACCGCCGTACTCACCGACGCTGAACGCAATCGAACCGCTGTGGAAGGATCTCAAACGAGAGATCTCGCCAGAGATCTTCGAGGACAAAGACCACTTTAGAGAATTCCTCACCGAGACATTCCTCAGGCTAAGCCATCGTGTGAGTTTCGCCGCTGACTGGATCGAGACGTTCCTCCCAAATGTTCAGAAGTTATGCTGACCACTC
>NZ_JAVDDW010000034.1:0-1111 GCF_030848585.1 Halobellus sp. H-GB7
GTAGATCGATGCAGCAGGCAACAGAGTGCATTCCTAAGGGATGGTCTCCGGACTGGAGACCATCCCGTCTTGCCTGCTTATGACTTCTTCCGACCCAACCAAAGAGGAAATCCTAGCACGCCTTGCTTCGCTTGAGGAAGAGGTCGAACAACTCCGCGAGGAAAACCAAGAGCTTCGAGAAGAGAACGAACAATTGCGACAGGAAAACAAACGGCTCAGAGCTAAAATCCGGTGGTACGAGGGACCGCATACACCACCGAGCAAGGACCAATCAGACCAAGGAGAGTCGTCCTCGTCCGGTGGGGACGAGGACGACGAACACTCACGTACTGACGGCGGCACGCCTGGTCGAAAGCCCGGACACGACCCTGAGTGGCGGGTTGCACCTGATCCAGATCAGAAAATCGAGGTCACCTGTGACTGCTGTCCCGAGTGTGGCGAAACGTTCGACGAGTCGGCGGGCGTCAGCCCCCGACTCGTCGAGGAACTCCCGGACCCACAGCCACCGGAGGTCACACAGTACAATCGACACCACTACGAGTGCCACTCCTGTGGGACAGAGACTGTCGCCTCACACCCCGACTGCCCCGATGAGGGGCAGTTCGGGGTGAACGTCATCGCACAGGCAGCACTCTCCCGGTACGATCACCGCCTTCCCTACCGGAAGATCGGCGACCGCTTTGAGCAACTCCACGGACTGAAACTGTCGGGTGCGGCGGCGTGGTATGCGACCGAGCGCGCTGCGCGCGCCGGTCGCTGTGAGTACGAGCAAATTCGCCGCCAGATCCAGCAAACCGACGTTGTCCACGTTGACGAGACTGGAATCAAACGCGACGGCGAACAAGCGTGGATCTGGACGTTCACCACCGAGAACCATACGCTGTACGCGGTCAGGGAGAGTAGAGGGAGTGATATTCCCGCAGAAGTCCTCGGCGAGGACTTCGCGGGAACGGTCGTCTGTGACGGGTGGACGGCGTATCCGGCCTTCAGCAGCAACCTCCAGCGATGTTGGGCGCACATTCTCCGGGAGGCTGAAGACGCCGCCGAGAAGCAGGCAGAAGGCGAACCGATCCACCGTGCCCTCAAACAGCTATACGTCGCTCTCCAGACG
>NZ_JAVDDW010000035.1:0-1098 GCF_030848585.1 Halobellus sp. H-GB7
GAGTGGTCAGCGCTATGTTTGTGCTTTCAGAGCGCGTAAGGGAACGTAATGACGACAGGTCGTCGGATAGAAGTGGTGAGGAAACTGTCGGGAGAGCAACTTGATACGGCTATTAATGATGCCCAGAAGGCGGACGAGACACGTCTCGTCCGGCGACTCTGTTTCATCAAGAATCTCTATTTCGGTGACTCAACAAAAATAGCAGCTCAGCGTGTTGGTGTCTCACGGTTTACTGGTGATCGATGGCTCGCAGAATGGAATGAAGATGGTGTTGACGGACTCCGTCCGAGCTTCGCGGGCGGCCGCCCCGCGAAGCTCTCTCCTGACCAGTTCGAGGAGTTCTTCACACTCCTTGAGGAGGGCCAACCCTGGACACCACAGGAGATCGACGACCTTCTGTGGGAGCGCTACGGCGTCTCCTACGACCGTGCTCACTTAGCACGCATTCTCCGCGCAGACGGGATGCAGTATGCCAAGCCCCGACCGATGGATTCGCGGCAACCGCCTGATGCGGAGGAGGATTTTCGCGAGCGCCTAGGAGAGGCGCTCGCGAAAGACAATGATGAGCCACTTGTCCTCGGGTTCCTTGATGTATCGTGGCCACAGCCGTTCGAGAACTCTCAACGTATGTGGTCGTATGACCGAACCGTGGAAATCGACAAACCAATGGTGGCAGTTCCCTGGAAAACCATCGGGTTCTACGCACTACTCGGCAACAGCACACTCATCTTCCGAGAGCGGAAAACAAAGGAGAGTATCTGTGCAGCGTTGGAGGCGATTCGTGAGCAGAATCCGGTCGGGCGGATTCTGCTCATCGCCGACAACGATGGTGGTCATCATGCAAAGCTCACGCAGAAACGGGCCGACGAACTCGGCATCGAGTTCGTCTTCCTGCCACCGTACTCACCAATGTTCAATGCAATTGAGCCGCTCTGGAAAAGCCTGAAGCGAAGGATTTCGCCGACGATCTTTGAGGGCAAAGATCACTTCGAGCAGTTCGTTACTGACACATTCTTAGACCTATCGAAGCGTCTTAGCTTTGCAAACGGTTGGATCGAGAAGTTCCTCCCGAACGTGCAAATGTTACGCTGACCACTC
>NZ_JAVDDW010000004.1:0-326920 GCF_030848585.1 Halobellus sp. H-GB7
TGCTATGACTCACCAACAATCTCCACCACAAGAGCGTAATTGAAACTCGTCAACGGGGAACTTGTGAAAGCGAAAAATCGTGCCATTAGAGGCCTCGAGGAGGTTAAATCGGCCGATTCCTCACTGATAGTATTGAAGAGCAGCGACCTTGTCGAACGTCGTTTCGGCGAGGTCGTATAGGAAATCTGCCAGCCGCGGGGCCAACCGCTGATAGAAGCCACCAGCCGTGAGCGTCTTGTCGGCAGTGCTGTTGTAGCTCTTTCAGACGGCAGCGAGTGTTTGGCTCTCTCCCAAGGCGAAGCCGAACACAAATACCCGGACGAGAGCCGAAATCTGGAGCTTACTGTCCCGCTTGATCACGCCGAGTTCCTCAGTGTGCTCTTTGAATATCGTTGATAGAAAGAGCGTAGTAAGCTGGTTCACTATTCGGGAGGAGGCTTCGTCGTGCACAGACAACACCTTCATATCGAATAGGTATCTCGATAAGCCGCTGCTGTCCAGCGGTTCTCGGATTAGCTAAAAACGGATGCTCATATCGTAGTCTCGAATGATAGAACCGAAGCACTAACTGTACCTCCCCGACATCAGCCAACAAGATGTCTGAGATTGGAGACTCATCCGACTCAAAACCTCCCAACATTCTCTTAGTTGTTCTTGATAGTGTTCGCGCTAAGAACTGTAGCACGTACGGATACTCACAAAAAACGACCCCATATCTGACGAAGTTCGCTAAAGGAGCAACTCTATATGAGCAAGCACGTTCCCCCAGTATCCACAGTATCTCCAGTCACGCCAGTATATTTTCTGGATACCACGTCGAAGAACACAACGTAATCGAGCACACGTCCTACCTTGACCCAACATATAATATCTGGCACGAGTTGGGACAGGAATATGGGTATGAAACCGGTATTTTTTCACCGAACGTCGTTATTACAGAAACGTCAAATCTTTCCGGTTGTTTTGATACAAAGGTTGGCCCAAAGCGAACTAACTTCAAGATTTTTGAGATGGGGGGTTCTCCATTAGATATTCAAGGGAAAGTCGACCCAGTTCAGTATCTCCGATATGCTCTCAGGCACGACAGACCAGTTCGATCAGTTCTAAACGGCCTATATAGCAGATTCACGTCCCGAGGAGGGGCGCACAATCCAGAGAAAGAAGGGGGCGATGTTTATGTGGATGAGTTACTAGACTGGATTACCGGTCGAGATGGTCAATGGGCGGCGTGCCTCAATTTGATGGATGCACATAGTCCGTATGAACCAGAACGACAATATAACCAGTGGGGCGACCAGAACTTGGCGGAACTGTATCAAGAAGTCCAGAACGCGTCAAAAATAGATTCGTTTAGCAAAGAGTTTTGGGAGAAGCTCAGCGCTCTGGAACCGCTTTACGATGGTTGTATCCGGCAAGCAGACGCAGCGGTTGAACAGTTAGTGGAGGGGCTCAGACAGGAAGGCGAACTGGAGAATACATTTCTTGTGATTACAAGCGACCATGGTGAAGGCTTTGGAGAGCCGAGTCGGTTGACGTCAGCAAGACTCAGGAGTCACAGTTGGGGAATTGGAGAGGTTCTCACCCAAGTTCCATTACTTGTTAAGAAACCAGGCCAAACGCAAGGTAGCCGTATAGAGCGCGTCGCGAGTCTGACGCAATTTCCAGATGTCGTACGTTCTGTAGTTGAAGATGGCGAGAGCACGTTCGTCCCGGAGGACAAGCCAGTTGTGAGTTCTACGTTCCGTATTATGCCACCTGGTAACGAATTGCCGCTTGATGAAGGAGAGAGGGAGCCATATTTCGGCCCGTGGCGCGCGGTGTACCGGGATAGTAAGGATGGAGTTCTCAAGTTTGCGTCTCGGAGAGAAGATATGTGCTCACTCCGAATCAGAGGCACAGAAGTGACAGAGATCAGTATAGCAGACAGTAAAAAAATAAATGAGGAAGTTTTTGACCGAATGACTGATTCGGGAGTCAAGTTAGGGAAGTCAGACGAACGGGACGTTTCAGAGGACGTAGAGGATCGGTTGGCTGACCTCGGATACTTGAGATAGCTATTGACGCGAATAAAGAAGTGGAACTAACAACCCGAATGCTATCTCTCTAAGTAATGCGCAACGATAAGGTTGCAATTCTTCACTTTTTTGCTCAAGTAGTCCGCTCAGTGGTTGGATTTGCAACAAGCCTGTTTGCTGCACGATATCTCGGGGCGAGTGGCCTTGGAATGTATTCACAAGCTCTTGCACTTCTCTTCTGGTTAAAGCTACCTGGCGGGAGTATCAAGTCTGCTGTTTCAAAACGGATGTCAGAGACAACCCCTTCCGACCAGATATTTTCTTCTGGCCTTACAATTATACTACTATATGGCGCTGCTGTCTGTTTGCTAATAATAGCTTTTAAATTCTATATTAACCGGTATCTGGGTGCAGATGCGGCTGTCATTCTTGGAATCCTGCTAGTCGGAAATTTAGCATTTGACTTGCTAACAGCCGGATTCGTAGGAGAAAAACGTGTTGCGATTTCCGGATGGCTTGGGGCTTCAGAGCAGGTGCTACGGTTGATTGGACAAGTGGGCTTCGTGTTTGGAGGGTATATGGCAGTAGGCTTAGTTTATGGCCACGCATTATCGCAATTAATTTTCTTCGCTATTGGACTATTTATACTCCGTGACAAAATAGCTCTTCCAACTCGACAAGCAGTTAATAAAATACGAACGTTTGCTCAATACTCTTGGCTAGGAAGTTTAAAATCCGTCTCCCTAGGATGGATGGATTTATTGGTGCTTGGATTCTTTGTCAGCAACCAGCTTGTTGGAATATATCAGGCATCATGGGCACTGTCTTCGTTTCTGGCATTGGCAAGCGGTTCTATTGCAACGACACTTTTTCCAGAGTTGAGTGAGCTGGGTGCAAAAGACCACTTAGAGAGGGTTCAGAATATTCTGACTACGGCACTGGTTTACACGGGAATATTTTTAATCCCGGGAGTCTTCGGGGCAGCGGCATTAGGAAGCCGTCTTCTTCAGATCTACGGACCTGAATTCTCAACTGGAGCTGAGATTCTGGTTATTTTAATCTGTGCGAGGACACTGTATGTATTCGGAGGACAGGCGAGCAATGCCATCAATGGACTGGATTACCCGGAAGTCGCCTTCCGTATCAACGCCGCGTTCATTGTGGTAAACTCAGTCTTGAATGTGGCTCTTGTCTACTACTTTGGTTGGTATGGTGCTGCAGTCGCTACACTACTGTCTAGTCTATTGTATCTCGTTACAAGCTGGGCAGCACTTCAAGACCTGATAGAACGCATCACCTTCCCACTACGAGAGATCGCGTTTCAATTTATATCAAGTGCTATTATGATGGTTGTAATTATGTACGCAGCACAGGAGGTACCTGAGGGGCATTATACGACCGTACTGCTAGTTCTATTTGGAGCTGGAATCTACGGGATTGTGCTATTTACTTTGTCAAACCAGATTCGTATGAAGGTATGTTCGCTCATCCCGTTAATGAAATAGCCCCCGATGTCGCTTGACGGCCCTCAGTGACCGTAAAGGTGTAATCTAGCAGCACAGCAGTAAGTACTTCGTGAAGACCGAAAAGTTAGGGTTGTTTGGGAACCTCCCCTTCGAGTTTCTCGAAAAGTTCGACGTGTTCGCCCCGGCGGAGGCGGGGCGAACACGGGAACACGAACCACCAGAGCTGATGCGTGTTCCTCCACTGCTACTACAAGGACATCTACGGTATTTGCCGTATTCGCCCTGTTGAGCGAGATCTTCGGAATACGGTTGTCTGGCTAAGCTGTGGCTTCGATCGACCGGCGTCGGGAGACGCGGTCAATCGCTTGCTCACTGATCTTGAACACGTCGTTGACGAAGTGTTCGACCGGTCGTCGAGCAGGCCGCTGCCGCGGCCTGCTCGACTTGGCCTATTGCATCGATTCAACTGACGTGAGATCGGTGCCCGCCGATCAAGATGCCTTGATGTGTTACGATCCAACCGCCGACAAGTACTACCACGGATACGGCTCCACGATCGTCTCGATTGGGTCAACGATTCCAATTGCGGCTGAGTTCACCGAGAGCAAACAAGCACCAGAGAGGACGGCGATGTGCGTCACGCGTGAGGTGCATCGCCGTCGCCAAGCCGATCTGGATAGCTGGTGACAGCGCCTACGACATACTTGACTGGCACGACCACCTGCTGGCCGCAGGGGTCTGCCAGTCGCTCCGTATAACGCCCAAAACACATCGAGTACAGGGTCGAAGACCGCACCGAACAACACAGCGAGGACGTCCAACTGAAGCAATCAACGTTAGATAAGAGGTACAACCACCGTACTGGAGTCGAACGAACCAACGAATCGGTGAAGGACTGCGGCCTCGGGCGCGCGTTCGCCCGAGGTCGCATCCACGCACGGTGCAGGTGTTCCGCATTGTGCCTTCGCCTTGTCGTCGCTATCACCAACTACGAACGTGGAGACAATCCAGAGAGTACCGTGATCGCGGTGTGAAAACTCTTGTATGACTTCCTCGGGAACTACTTACCGTGGCTCAGTGAGAATGGCCATATCCAAGATACAGCGATCGGGTATATCTGATTCCGTTAATCTCTTTTGGCAACACTGTTTGGGGCGAAGATGCCACTCCTGCTGGTAGATTCTTTCATCTGTCCTTCATCTTAATACTCTCTCGTTCACTTCACAAGGCTTATTCACTCTTTCCGAAACATTCCGTCCATAATGGGTTCGCGTAGCGAAACTGACGACGGAGGAGGTCAGTCCGTCCTCGACATCGTCGAAGACTGGTATCAGGTCCCTGCTCTCCTCCTCGTGGTAGTCGTAATGTTTGCCTTGCGGATGCAATCATATTCCAACTTCATCCGCAACGGTGAGATCTACTTCTCCGGAAACGACGCGTGGTATCACTTTCGAGAAGTGATGTACACAGTGAAAAACTGGCCCTCTACGATCCCGTTCGATCCGTGGACGTACTTCCCCTACGGGACGTTCGTCGGCCAGTTCGGGACGCTCTACGACCAGATCGTCGCAACCGTTGCACTAGTCTTAGGACTCGGCTCTCCGAGCCAAGCGCTCATCGGCAAGACGCTTCTAGTCGCACCGGCTGTCGCAGGTGCACTCGCAGCTATCCCGGTATACTTCCTCGGTAAGCGGCTTTCCGGCCGACTCGCCGGTCTCTTCGGCGCAGTCGTCTTGATGCTCCTGCCGGGAACATTCCTCGGACGTACGCTCGCTGGGGTAGCCGACCACAACGCGGTCGAACCGCTTGCGATGGCACTGGCCGTCCTTGGATTCGTCATCGCCCTCCAGAAGGCCGAATCGACGATGCCCGTTTGGGAGGTCGTCAGAGAAGAAATTCTCGAAAGCCGCAGCCTCAATACACTCAGAGAACCGCTGAAGTGGAGTCTCCTTGCCGGATTCCTTACCGGACTCTATATCTGGACTTGGCCGCCAGGCGTGATTCTCGTGGGTATCATCGGCGTCTTTGCCCTCGTGAAAATCCCGAGCGACATCGTCAACGACCGAACGCCCGAGCCAACGGCATTCGTCCTTGTGGCGAGTATGCTTGTTGTGACGGTAATGTCGCTCATCGTCGTGGAAGACGTTGGGTTCAATACGACAATTCCCTCCTTACTTCAGCCCGCGGCTGCACTGGGCGTCGCTGCCGCTGCAATCGTACTCTCGTGGCTTGCGCGGGTCTGGGAAGGGTCCGATCTCAACGCATCGCTCTATCCTGCCGGAGTCGGCGGCATCTTGCTTGTCGGTATCGGTGTTCTCGCGGTTCTTCCCTTCGGTCTTCTCGACCTCATCGCGACGAACCTCCTGCGTATCGTCGGGTTCTCTGCCGGGGCGACCGCCCGAACCATCGGCGAAGCACAACCGTTCATCGCACAGTCGACTCTCCAGCGGTACGGCGTCGGTGCCGCTGGCCGGATCTCGCTCGAATACGGTCTCACCTTCTTCACGGGACTCGTCGCAGCAGTCTGGCTACATACGAAACCGCTCCTCAAGGAAGGAACCACGCGAGTGTACGGCTACATCGCTGGATCGCTCGCGATCATCGTGCTCGTCTTCCTCATTCCGCCGCTCCTCGGCGGAATCGAGAGCGTCACAGGCATCAATCAACAGGTCGCTGGGCTCCTCATCGTCTCGGCGCTTATCATCGGCGCGACCTTCCTCGCCGACTACGACGCCGACAAACTGTTCCTGATCGTCTGGGCGGCGTTCATCACTTCAATGGCGTTCACGCAGGTCCGGTTCAATTACTACCTCGCTATCACCGTCGCCGTCTTCAACGCCTACCTCTTCGGTGAGATTCTCGGATGGCTCAACCTCCGCACGTCGGCGCGCGAAGCAGTCGACGACATCGACGGCTACCAGGTGCTCGCGATCGTCGCGACAGTTCTGCTCATCCTCGGACCAGCGCTCACGGTTCCGATTGCCGTCGGCAACACGCAGACCTCGCCGGCCTGGCAGTCCGCGCAAAACAACGGCCCGGGAGCGGTCACCGTCTGGGACGGCTCCCTCGAATGGATGCAGAACAACACGCCCGCGGAGGGTAATCTCGGCGGTGCAGGCAACGCCGATCAGATGGAGTACTACGGCACTTACCAGCGAACAGACGACTTCGAGTATCCCGACGGCGCCTACGGCGTGATGTCGTGGTGGGACTACGGCCACTGGATCACGGTCCAAGGCGAACGCATTCCGAACGCCAACCCGTTCCAGGAGGGGGCAGGGACGGCTGCGAACTTCCTTCTCGCACCCAACGAGACGCAGTCTCAGGATGCGCTCGCCTCCCAGAGCACTGAAGGCGAGAATACCCGCTACGTGATGGTCGACTGGCAGATGGCGACGCCCGGCTCGAAGTTCGGCGCGCCGACGGTCTTCTACGACGCAGAGGAGAACGTCTCCCGACAGGACTTCCTGCAGACGCGATACCGCTTCGACGACTCGAACGACGGGCAGTTCGTCGGGACCTTCCAGCTCCGCACACAGCGCTTCTACAACAGTACGATGACGCGGCTGTACTACTACCACGGGAGCGCGCGGCAGCCCTCGCCAGTCGTCGTCGACTGGGAACCGCGACAGGTCCAGACGAACGCCGGCGACGCGGTCACCGTGCCCGCCAACCCGCAGGGCAACAGCACGTTCATCAAGACGTTCGACAATATGAGCGCCGCGCGCGAGTACGTCGAAAACGATCCGACCTCCCAGATCGGTGGGGTCGGATCCTTCCCGAGCGAGCGCGTCGAAGCGCTCGATCACTACCGGCTCGCTCACGTGAGCGATACGTCGGCCGGACAGTCGATCCTCCGGACCACCGGCCGCGACGCACAGGTCGCCGGGATCAACCCGCAGGTAACTGTGCCGAGCAGCCCGGCGTGGCTGAAGACCTTCGAGCGCGTCCCCGGCGCGACAGTCCAAGGAAGCGGAGCGCCCGCGGACACGACGGTTACCGCGAGCACCGAACTCCGCATCCCGACGACGAACTCGACGTTCACCTACACGCAGCAGGTGGAAACGAACGCGGACGGCGAGTTCACGATGACGCTACCGTACTCGACGACCGGCTACGACGAGTACAGTCCCGAGAACGGCTACACGAACGTCAGCGTGCGCGCGACGGGCCCGTACACGCTCTCGACGCCCGCGACGTTCGACAACGGGACGATCACCAGCTACCAGGCGAACCTCTCGGTCTCGGAAGGTCAGGTCAACGGTGACGAGGACGGCACGCTGAGTGTCGAACTCGAAGAGAACGCCCAAGAGCTCAACATCGGCGGCTCGTCCGATTCCGGGTCGTCTTCGGGCGACTCCAGCGGTACGAGCGAATCGGGCACTGACAGCACGTCTGGCGACTCGACCGCGACGCAGTCCTCGCTGAGCGCCTCGACGGTCGAAAGCGACGCAGCGCGCGCGTACTGAGTCGCTGCAGGTCGGCAGTAGGTCACTTTTTTCGCTCTATTCGACGGATACCAGTCACGGCCGTCGCAGGAAGTGCGGTTAGGCGTTCACGAAATTCGCACAGTTCCGCAGAAGCACGCAGTTCTATCATAAACTGACCCTTCGTCATCCACCGTTTCATCGGCCTAATTCCGCCAGTAATAGAACCGCCACAAGTATTAATAACTTAAGCAGTGTGGTTACTAATAGACAATAGTGACTGGAGACCAACTGCACGCCACAGACCACGGGTCGCACAGCGCCGCACAGAACTCGGGCTGGATCGTCGGCGGCATCGGACTGGCCGCGTTGCTCGTTCTCTCGGGAGCGGCAGCGCTCGCCGACGTCTCCTGGAAGCTCATCGCGATTTCCTGGACGGCGTTCGCCGCGATGGCGATCGGCGCGCCGCTCGGTGCCCGCGCGGTGAGATCCGAACACCTGCTGGAGCCGGTCTGGGGATACGGCCTCGCGAGCGGCGCGATGGTGACGAGCGCCGCGCTGTTCCTGATTCCGCAGGCACTGAGCCAACACGGTCAGCTCGGCAGTCTCGGGATCGCACTCGGCTTCCTCGGCGGCTACGTCGGACACACCGTCGGCCACCGCTTCGCGCACCTCGACCTCCCGATCGATCGCACGGCGTCGGAGCTGACTGTCCACGCGCTCTCGGCCGGCGCCATCATCGGCGCTATTTACACGGCGATGCCGTCGCTCACCTCGGTGCTCGGTCTCGCGCTCGTCTCGCACAAAGCGCCCGCCGGTTACGCGGCGGCGCGACGACTAGCCGAACGCGGCCGGTCGGTCGCGACGCTGCTGCTCCCGGCGGCAGCCGTCGGCCTCGTCGCACTCCCGGTCGGCATCCTGGGCTTCTCGCCGACGAGCGGGTTCCGTGGATTGTTCTTCGGCGTTGCAGCCGGTGTCTTCCTCCACGTCGCGGTCGACCTGCTGCCGGAGTGCTCGACAGGCAGTGAGACGTGTCCCGTCGACGCAGACTACGACGGCGACATTCACCAACTCCAGGACCGCCTCCGAAATCACGCGGCGCTGAGCGCCGTTCTCGGGGCTGTGGCCGTCGTGGCTGCGTGGGCGCTGGTCGTCTAAGTAATCGGTCTCGCCGTCCCTCGATCCCTTACCTTACTACGCACCCGCGTCCTCGCGTATTGCCACGCTGCAGAAAGGCTGACTCCCGCTACTCGACAGTCATCGACACGTCACCCATCTCTCGGAACGCCGTCTCGTAGCCGTCGTGGCGAGCGACCTGCGGTGGGATCGTCGTCGTGATCGTCAGTTCGTCCCCGGATTCGATCTCGGCAACTGACGCGCCGTAGTGATACCCGAGGTCGGGGTCGAGCGTGCGCGTCAGTCGACTCTCGAACACCGTCTCGCCACCGCGCGTCAGCGTCGCTTCGACGCCCATCATCGGGAGCACGAAGCGGTTGTACGGCGTCCGTGCGGAGACGTACAGGTACGGCTCCGAGCCGAAACGCTCGCTGTCGCCCGCGACGAGGAACGTCTGGAACACGGCGTCACCGAGGGTCGGCGCGCCGAGGTGCTGTCCGGGCAGTGAGTCGGCCGTCGGGGCTCGACCCGCCGGAACGCCGTCCATCTCCATCAGCATCGCCGCGTCGCGGACGCCGGCGTTCTTGGGGCGCATAATCGAGACGCTGTGCAGTTCGTCCGTCTCGAAGGTGAACGGGATCGTCACTGTCGCCGCTGACTCAAACGCGCCCGCGAAGCCGCCGGTTCGACGGAGCGAGACGCCCCCGACGTGGACGCGCGCCTCGTACTCCCCCTCGCCGTCGAGCGCGTAGTTCGCGCCGTAGTGAAAGCCCATCGTCTGCGAGAGCATCGGATAGGCGACCTCCTCGGTGACGAGTGTACCGTCTGTATCCAAAATCTCGATCGTCACACCCGAATCGAGCGGGAGGACGCGGCCCGTCTCGGTATCCCACAGCGAGACCATCAGGTGGACGTCGTCGTCGGCTTCGACGACCGTCTTCGACGTCTCAGTTCCAGAGAGAGTCCAGAAGCGATGGGGGTACGAGTAGGTGAGCGCGACGCCGTAGCGGCCGGCGGTCGTCTCGCCGTAGGTTTCCATCCCTTCGATGACCGCCGGAACGTACACCGCGTCGGGGCGGTCCTCGGCGAGCGGGGGGTCGCGCCAGGCGGATTGGCGCTGGAAGCCGAGCGTCTGCAGACAGCCGGCAGTGCCGAGAAGAGCGCCCGTCGCGACGCTGCCGAGGAGCGCGCGGCGGGTCGTGCGTGGTGGCGACATCGTCTCCGTATCGGAAGGTCGTCGCTCGACGCTGATGACGGTTCCGAAGGCGATGGATAGCGCCGGCTCCCCTGTTCGGGCGCGGTGGTGCCAGCAAGGCGCAGCCGCGGCTCCCGATACTCACCGCATCTCCTCGCGAGTCAGCCACTCGTACTCCGCGTCGGCCCGCTTTCGTTCGTCTTCTCGAATCCCAGTGTAGTTTCGGATCAGGTCCGTCGTCGAGACGACGCCAACGACGTCGAGGCCGTCGACCACGACCAGGCGGTGGACGCCGTGGTCGTCCATCTCCTCAGCCGCGCGACGGGCCGACGCGGACGGCCCGATGGTGACCAGCGGGGCGCTCGCCGCGGCTCTGACCGGAATCGACGAGAGCGGCTCGTCCGTCTGGTACGTCGCGTCGAGCACGTCGTGCTCTGTGATCATCGCGCCCGGGACGCCGTCGTCGGTGACGACCGCGCTCCCGACGTCGTCGTCGAGCATCTTTCCGACGGCCTCTGCGAGCGACGCCCCGAGGTCTACTGTGACGACCGACGGCGAGAGGATGTCGCTGACGCGCATCACTCCACGGTCGTGTGGGGGAGGATAAAGAATTTCCGTGCGACGAGGCGACAAATGCGAGGAGAGAGGCGAAACAGGTACGAGAAGAAACTGCCGCAGGTCGCCGTCTAGAGGAAGTCTTCGATGTGGTCGGCGACTTCGTTCGGCGTGTCGCCGACGGGGACGCCCGCGTCGTTGAGGGCGTTGATCTTCGACTCCGCGGTGCCGGTGCCCGACCCGGAGACGATCGCGCCCGCGTGGCCCATCCGCTTGCCCGGCGGGGCCGTCCGCCCGGCGATGAAGCCCGCGACGGGCGTGTCCATATTCTCCGCGATGAACTTCGCGGCCTGCTCTTCGTCCTCGCCGCCGATCTCACCGCACATCACGACCGCGTGCGTGTCGGGGTCGTTCTCGAACGCTTCGAGCGCGTCGACGAACGACGTGCCGATGATCGGGTCGCCGCCGATGCCGATGGCGGTGGTCTGGCCGATCCCTCGCTCCGTGAGGTTCGAGACGACCTGGTAGGTCAGCGTCCCCGAGCGGGAGACGAGACCGACGTTTCCGGACTCGAAGATGTTGCCGGGGAGGATGCCGAGTTTGGCCTCGCCGGGCGTGATGATGCCGGGGCAGTTCGGGCCGATGAGGCGCGTGTCGACTTCGGAGAGGCGCTTGTTCACTTTCGCCATATCCTGGGTCGGGATGCCCTCGGTGATGGCGACGACGAGGTCGAGGTCCGTGTCGAGCGCCTCGAAGACGGCGTCGCCGGCGAACGCCGGCGGGACGAACACGACGGACGCGTCGGCGTCCTCGGCTTCGACGGCCTGATCGACCGTGTCGTAGACGGGGACGCCGGCGACTTCCTGACCGCCCTTGCCGGGGACCGCGCCCGCGACGACGTTCGTACCGTACTCCATCATCTGCTCGGTGTGGAACTTGCCTTCCCCACCGGTGATTCCCTGTACCACAACGCGCGTGTCGTCGTCGACGAAGATGCTCATTGGCTTGCCTCCTGTGCGTTTTCGACGGCCTGTTGAACCGCGTCTTCGAGCGTCGCCTCGACGTCGACGAGGTCGGTGTTGAGGATCTCCATCCCCTCTTCGGCGTTCGTGCCGGCGAGGCGGACGACGACCTTCTTCGGGATCTCGTCGAACTGCCCGAGGGCCTCGTTGATACCTTTCGCGACCTCGTCACCGCGGGTGATCCCGCCGAAGATGTTGAACACGACGGCGTCGACGTTCTCGTCGGAGAACACCATATCCAGCGCGTTCGCGACGCGCTCTGCCTTCGCGCCGCCACCGATGTCGAGGAAGTTCGCGGGCTCGCCGCCGTAGTAGTCGACGAGGTCGAGCGTCGTCATCACGAGACCGGCGCCGTTACCGATGATGCCGACGTTGCCGGAGAGACGAACGTAGTCGAAGCCGTACTCGTTGGCCTTCTGTTCGAGTTCGTCTTCGGCGGCCTCGTCTTCCATCTCCGCGAGGTCCGGCTGTCGGAAGAGCGCGTCCTCGTCGATGTTCATCACGGCGTCGGCCGCGACGACTTCTCGATCCGCGGTGATCATCACGGGGTTGATCTCAATCTCGGAGGCGTCTTTCGACTCGTAGAGGTCATAGAGCGTCGAGAGGATGGAGGCGACGTCGCCGGCGACGTCCTTGGGAATGCCGGCGTCGTAGACGGCCTTCCGCGCCTGGTAGGGGTGCAGCCCGAACGCGGGGTCGATGTGCTCGCGTGCGATCGCTTCGGGCGTCTCTTCGGCGACCGACTCGATGTCGACGCCACCCTCGGTCGAGACCATCGCGACGGGCTCGCCCGCGCTGCGGTCCATCGTGATTCCGACGTAGAGTTCGTTCTCGAAGTCGACGCCGGCCTCGACGAGGACCTTCTCGACGGTGTATCCCTTGAGGTCCATCCCGAGGATCTCTTCGGCGTACTGTTCGGCCTCCTCCTCGGAGGTCGCGATCTTGATGCCGCCGGCCTTCCCGCGGCCGCCGACGTGTACCTGTGCTTTGATCGCCGCCGGGAACCCGATGTCCGCGACCGCCTCGACGACCTCGTCGACGGAGGTTGCGAGGTGAGACTCGGGCACCGGAATGCCGGCGTCGGCGAAGACATTCTTCGCCTGATACTCGTGTAAGCGCATCGTCCGAGGGAGGGGCGTGCGCCCGCATAAATCCCGCCGATATCGATTCCTCGATGCGGCAGTTTTCGCGGCTACGGCGCGGTTTTACTCGAATTCGGATACCACTACACGCACCGCTATCGCGACTCGCAATCGGGAGTGCATCTCGGAGGGCACGCGTTCATCTCGGAATGCACGCGTACGTCTGCTTCGGCTTCCTTTATGGACCTCCGTGTCAAATCGACGGCCGATGCGCGCAGTCAGATTCCACGAACACGGCGGTCCCGAGGTACTGACAGTCGACGAAGTCGACGAACCCGAACCCGAACACGGTCAGGTCGTCGTCGACGTCGAAGCGGCCGGCGTGAACCCGGTCGACACGTACTTCCGCGAAGGGGCGTACCCGGTCCCACATCTCCCGTTCATCGGCGGCGGCGACCTCGCGGGCACCGTCGCAGAAGTCGGCCCGGGCGTCGAGCAGTTCGCCGTCGGCGACCGCGTCTTCGGCACCGGCCTCGGCAACGGAATGCCGGGCTCGTACGCCGAGGCCGCCGCCGCGCCCGCAGACTACCTCGCGCACCTGCCCGAGGAGATCGACTTCGAGGCGGCCGCCGCGCTAGGGACCGTCAGCGCGACCGCCTGGCAGGCGCTCGTCCACCACGCGCAGGCCGAGCCCACCGAGAACGTTCTCGTCCACGGCGGCAGTGGCGGCGTCGGCCACGTCGCGATCCAGCTCGCAGAGACGATGGGCACGCACGTCCACGCGACGGCGTCGCCCGAGCACTTCGAGACGCTCTCGGATCTCGGCGCGGAGCAGGTCTTCGACTACAGCCGCGACGACCTCGAAGACGCCGTCGTCGACGCCGGCGGCGCGGACGTGGTCGTCGACCTGCATATGGATCAGTATCTCCAGTTCAACGCTGACGTGGCGAACCCCGGCGCGCGGGTCGTCGGCATCGGCAACGACACCGCCGAGGGCGGCTTCGACAACATCGGCGTCACGAAAGGCAAGGAGATCCAGTATCAGTTTATGTCGCTGTTCAACGCCGACGACATCGGCGCGGTGCTCGCTCGGGTCGCAGATCTGGCTGCGAGCGGCGAACTCGAAGCGATCGTTCACGAGACGTACGACTTCGAGGAGGCCGGCGAGGCCCAGCGTGCGGTCTTGGAGGACAGTTTCGTCGGAAAGCTCGTGCTGGTGCCGTAGTCGGCGGGTCACACGCGCGAGAGGGCAGCCCAGGCGAGTGCCCCGACGGGAAGCAGAAAGAACGGCGCGAACACGAGCGAAAGGCCCCACGCCAGCGCGTCACTGACGTCCGGCGTGAGGAACAGCCCGGCCGGAACCGCTAAGAAAAAGAGCAGCAGCACGCTCGCGGCGGCGATGACAGCCGGATCCCGTTCCGGACGCTCGGTCTGTTGTACTGGAAGATCTAGCCGCGCTACCGCTCGGTCGATGTCGCTCACGGGACCGAGTCGCACGTCCCGATCGACCGACTCGACGTCCGCGATCGTGAGCGTTCCCGTGCCGAGCAGCCGGTCGGCGATCGCGTTTCGAACCGCGAAGTCCGCTCCCGAATCGACCGACGCGATCCACTGTGGCGCCTCCAGCGCGGTATCGTAGGCGACGAGGTCGTCGCCGCGGCGCTGGTACTCGACCGTCCCGTACCGGAGGAAGTAGCTGAGGACCCGAGCGGAAGCGAGGACGAGCACAGCCAGGAGCGCGACCGCGAGCCACAGGAAGTCACCGGCGACGATCGCGAGCACGAGAAAGACGAGCGTGAGGAACCCGACCCGGTTCACGAAGCCGAAGGCGATAGCCCCAACGCTCCCGAGCAGCACCGCTCTGGCGTCGGCCGTGACTCGCCCGCTGACGTCCGCGTTCGGCAGGTCGAGTTCCGGGGGTGGTTCGCTGTCTGTCCCGTCGTCGAAGAGCCGCTCGCGTAGTCGGAGGATCGGCGTCCCGACGTGTTCGACGTAGAACTGATACATCGACACCGTCGTCTTCGCCGCGACGACGAGCGCGAGGATCAGGAGGCCGCTCGCGCGGCTCTCGGCGGCCGCGAGCAGGCCGACCGAGACGACGACGAGCGACAGTTGCGCTGGCGTCCGCACGATCTCCTGTGCCGACACGTCGGCGTACTCGCCGTTCCCGATGTACTCGAAGACGAAATCGGACCCCTGTGCGATCACCAGCGCACCGATTCCGAGCGCCAGATCGAGTGTGAGTACGAGCGTCAGGTCCGCCGAGAACCAATAGAGGACGCTCAGTGGAACCACGGTGACGAGCCAGAATCCGAGTATCGAGAGTGCGAAGGGGAGGTTTCGGGGATAGAGCGGCGGCCACGTCGGCCGAAACTGCCAGCCGCCGCGTTTCTCCCGGAGTCCGTGAAGCGGCTCGATCTGTCCGGGGATCCCGGGCGAGCCGCGTTCGGCGAACAGCGCCTTCACCGCAGCCAGGACGACCGTACTGAAGGCCTCCGTCCAGTAGGCGACGAGCAGCGCTGTGAGGTCCCAGCCCCAGGCAACGACGCCGACGAGCGGGAGGAGGTTCGCACCGAGGAGGGCGACAGCACCGCCGAAGAGGGTCGCCGTCGAATCAGGGCGGCCGGGGAGTCCGCGCATTCGCGTGGTGGATTCAGTTTCGAGCGGCAATTAAATATTGATCCGAAGCGGATCGAGTGACGAGAGCGACGCCGCCCCGGATACGATCGTCTGCTGCGGGCGAACAGCGGAGCGGTGCGTACGTATGTACGGAAACGTTCTCTCTGAGACGATTGTGTACAATTCTCGGGTCGTTCTCGCCCGATAATCGCGTATCTTATCACCCGGTCGGCGACTAGCCCCGGCCAGCAATGAGTGAACGAGAAACGTGGGCGACGCGCGCAGGATTCATCCTCGCCGCCGTCGGCTCGGCGGTCGGCCTCGGGAACATCTGGCAGTTCCCCTTCAAGACCTCCGAGTACGGCGGGGCGACGTTCCTCGTCGTCTACCTCGTCGCCGCACTGGGTATCGGTCTCCCGGCGATGCTCGCGGAGTTCGTCGTCGGTCGGAGAAGCAGTCTGAACGCGATCGGCGCGTTCGAGGAACTGGGCCACCGGAACTGGAAGTGGGTCGGCGTCCTCGGCGTCGGCACCGGCTTCTGGATCCTGTCGTATTACAGCGTCGTCGGTGGGTGGGTCCTCCGCTACATCGGCGGCAGCGTCACCGGCGCGTACTTCGCGGACCCCGCCGCCTACTTCGGCCAGATATCGGCGGGCGTCGACGCGCTCGCGCTCCACGCGCTGTTTATGATCCTCGTCGTCGCGATCGTCGCGGGCGGCGTCGAAGACGGGATCGAGAAGGCCACGAAGCTGATGGTCCCCAGCATCGTCGTCATCCTCGCCGTTCTCGGCGTCTGGGTGTTCACCCTCCCCGGCGCGGGACCGGGCTACACTTACTTCCTGTCGCCCGACCTCTCACAGCTCAGCCTGAGCGTCTCCTTCGATCCGCTGCCGTCGTTCAGTGGGCCGCTCACGGATATCATTCCGTTCGCAGTGAGCCAGGCGTTCTTCTCGCTGTCGCTCGGGATGGGCGCGATGATCACCTACGCGTCGTACATCGGTGACGATCAGAGCCTCTTCGGCGACAGCATCACCGTCGTCGTGCTCAACAGCGCGGTCGGGATCCTCGCGGGCCTCGTCGTCATCCCGCTGCTGTTCGTCCAGGGCATCGAACCCGGCAGCGGCGGCGCGGGCGCGCTGTTCGTCAGCCTCGCGACGGCGTTCGCCGAGCTTCCGGCCGGCCGACTCGTCGGCGTCGTCTTCTTCGCGGTCGTCCTCATCGCGGCGCTCTCCTCGGCGATCAGCCTGCTGGAGGTCGTCGTCTCCTACGCCGTCGACAACTACGGCGCGCGCCGCCCGCAGATCGCGGCGGTCCTCGGCGGGCTCATCTTCCTGCTCGGCATCCCCTCGGCCTGGGACACCGCCTGGCTCGGCTGGTTCGACACGCTGGCGTACCAACTGCTGCTCCCGCTGTCGGTGCTCGGCATCCTGCTCTTTGCGGGCTGGATCTACGGCCGTCCCGCCGTCGACGAACTCCTCTCCGGCTCGTCGCTGGGGCTGGGCGTCGGGATGACGTGGCTTTGGCTCGCACGGACGGTCGTCATCCTCGGCGTCCTCCTCACGCTCGCGCTCGGCGTCCAGACGCTCTTCATCGACGGCGCGATCGTGCCGCCGCTGTAGGCTGGGCACTCCTCCGATCGCGAAAGGGCGACTCCGAAAACAGATTCGTGCGGTTCCCGCACTCTCGACGGCGGAGAAGCAGTTCCTGACTACACTGCGTCCTCACCGCGACACTGCGTGAGGACTTCTCCGACGACGTCGCGGTCGGCCGCGATGAGGTACCGTCGGCCACCGATCAGTTCTGTCGAGTGCTGGACGGCGACGTGGCCGTCCGCCTCGGCGATGACCACGGAGCCTTCGGGGAGCGCAGTGGAGACGACTTCGCCCGCCGCCGGCGCGTCGTAGTCGATCCGTACGTCGAGGACTTCCAGTTCGCCGGTGACCTCCTCCAGCGTGCGGACGTCGCTCCCCGAGAGAGCGTTGACCGCCGCGCGGACGCTGGCACGCTCGGGGAAATAGACCTGATCGACGTACTCCTCGTACTCGTCGCCCGCGCCCTCTTCGATTCGGGCGACGGTTCGGAGCCCCGTCGCGTGGCGTTTCGCCGCCATACAGACGACGAGGTTCGTGTCTTGTTTGTCCGTCAGTGCGCCGACGGTGTCCGTCCGGTCGGTGATGGCCTCGTCGAGCACCGACGGCTTCGTCGCGTCACCTCTGATGACGTCGATGTCGTCGTCCTCGATGGCCCGCCCCGGGTCGGGATCGATGACCGTAACGTTCCACCCTCGGTCAGTAAAGTGCTGAGCCACGCGGTGGCCGACACGTCCGCTGCCTGCGATCACGATGTGATCAGCATCAGTCATAGTTGTTCATTACGGTCGTGATAAATAAGTCTCCGCCCAGCACACCGGCGGCCTCGACGGCGTCGCGGCACCGACGATCGCTGGAGTCGCGCTCACCGCCGCGGGGCAAAATCCCTCACGAATGACCGTGTTATCGGCCGAGGAGACGGATTCGGTCCGAAAGCCACTTACTCGCGAGCAGGTGAGTGAGTGCCAATGACACGTGAGACATGGGCGACACGCGCGGGGTTCATCCTCGCCGCCGCGGGTTCGGCGGTCGGCCTCGGGAACATCTGGCGCTTCCCGTGGGTGACAGCCGACAACGGTGGAAGCGCATTTCTGATGGTGTATCTCGGTATCGTACTGCTGGTCGGCGTCCCGGGGCTGCTCGGGGAGTTCGTCGTCGGCCGACGCGGCAAGAAAAGTCCCGTTGGAGCCTTTCGGGATCTCTCGGGGTCGCGGGCGTGGGGGCTGTGGGGCGTCTTCTACGTCTTCACTGCGATCGCGCTCATTTCGTTCTACAGCGTCGTGGGCGGCTGGATCCTCCGGTACTTCGGCGAGAGCGCACTCGGCCTCGTCGGGAGTGAACCGGCGTACTTCGCCTCGCCCGGCCAGTACTTCGGCGGTGTGGCCGCCGGCCTCGACGCGCTCGGCTACCACCTGCTGTTTCTCGCGCTGACGGCGCTCGTCGTCTACGCGGGCGTCCGCCGCGGGATCGAACTCGGCACGAAGGTGATGATGCCCGCGGTGCTCGCACTGCTGATCGGGCTCGCCGTCTGGGCGGGGTCGCGCCCCGGTGCGGCCGAAGCGTACGCGTTCTATCTCAGCTTCGACCTCGCGACGATCCGCGCGAACTTCTTCGACGTGCTCGCGCCGGCTGCCGGACAGGCGCTCTTCACGCTCTCGCTCGGCGCGGGGACGATGATCACCTACGCCTCCTACATCGACGAGGACCGCTCGCTCCCCTTCGACGGGACGATCATCGCCGTCCTCAACACGCTCGTGGGTGTGCTCGCGGGCCTTGTCGTCTTCCCGCTGCTGTTCTCGCTCGGCGTCGATCCGTCGCAGACCGCACCCGGGCCGGGCGCGCTGTTCGTCGGCCTCGCTGGCGCGTTCTCCCAACTTCCCGCGGGCGCGCTCGTCGCGACGGCCTTCTTCGGCGTCGTCGTGCTCGCGGCGCTGTCGTCGTCGATCAGTATGCTCGAGATCCCCGTCTCGTTCCTCGTCGACGAGTACGGCTTCTCGCGACACCGCGCCGTGGCGCTCGTCACCGGTGCCGTGGTCGTGACCGGTGGGATCTGTGCGATCAACCCGACGATCGCGGGGACGGCAGTGTTCGGCTTCGTCGCCGGACCGCTCGTCGACACCCTCCTGACGCTCGGGCTGACCGCCGTGCTCGTCTTCGCCGGCTGGGTACTGGGCCGCGATGCAATCACCGAACTCCGCTCCGGCGCTGGCAGCGTCTCGCAGGCGCTCGCGACGCCGTGGCTGCTCGGTGCGGGCGTCGTCCTCCCGATCTTCCTGCTATTCACCCTCCTGACGACCTTCGGCGTGGACGCCAGCCTCGGCTTCTGGCCGACGGTGCTCGTCGCGGTGTTCGTCGGCGCAGTGGCGTTCGTCGGACTCCGGACCGAGCGGTCGCTCGTCTGACCTGACTGCAAGCGCACGACGTAGCGCGACAGTCGCAGTCCTGTTCACTCCGGTCCGCCGCTTGCGGCCTACTTTTCGAGTGTAATCGTCCGCCGTCGGATCGCACCGCAACTGGGGCAGATGTGCCGGTACTCGATCGTGCGACCGGTCGTCACGGCCTGCCACTCCCCGTCGATGTCGTCGTAGCCGCACTTCGGACAGACGAGGTCGACGTCGTTGTACTGCGACCGCAGGCGTTCGAAGGGTGATCGGTGTGCGCTAGCCATCGTGGTACTTACTACCACGATTCCGAGTGCAATAAACATAATTATTTTTTATATACTATCCGAGAATGTCGACGTTCGACGAACCTTCCCTTGTCGGATTGCGGAAACCCTTTTGCCTCCCGTCGGTACGTACGTGACGATGATCGGAGGTGGTCCGACGTGACGATGGAGGACCGTATCGAGGAGCTACGCGAGAAGCGCGAGCGAGCGCTCAAGGGCGGCGGCGAGGACCGCATCGAATCCCAACACGAGAAGGGAAAGATGACGGCCCGCGAGCGCATCGAGTACTTCCTCGACGACGGGACGTTTAACGAATTCGACCAGCTCCGGACCCACCGGAACCACAACTTCGGGATGGAGGAGACCCAACTCCCGGGCGACGGGGTCGTGACCGGCTACGGCGAGGTCGACGGACGAAAGACGTTCGTCTTCGCCCACGACTTCACCGTCTTCGGCGGCTCGCTCGGAGAAGTGTTCTCCGAGAAGATCACGAAGGTGATGGACAAAGCCGTCGAGGTCGGCGCGCCAGTCGTCGGACTCAACGACTCCGCGGGGGCCCGCATTCAGGAGGGCGTCCAGTCGCTCGGTGGCTTCGGCGAGATATTCCGGCGGAACACGGAGGCCTCGGGCGTTGTGCCCCAGATTTCGGCGATTATGGGGCCCTGCGCCGGTGGCGCTGTCTACTCACCCGCGCTCACGGACTTCACGTTCATGGTGAAGGACACGAGCCACATGTTCATCACCGGTCCGGACGTGATCAAGACCGTCACCGGTGAGGAAGTGAGCTTCGAGGAACTCGGCGGTGCGGTCACGCACGCCTCGACCTCGGGCGTCGCACACTTCGCCTGCGACACCGAGGAGGAGGCGCTCGACGACATCCGACGGCTGCTCTCGTATCTCCCCCCGAACAACGTCGAGGACCCGCCGCGCGTGGAACCGTGGGACGACCCCGAGCGCGCCGACGAGTCGCTGAACGAGGTCGTGCCCGACGAGCCCCGGAAGCCGTACGATATGCACGACGTCATCGGCGGCGTCCTCGACGAGGACTCCTTCTTCGAGGTCCACGCGGGCTTCGCGAAGAACGTCCTCGTCGGCTTCGCCCGCCTCGATGGCCACTCGGTCGGCGTCATCGCGAACCAGCCGCGCGTCAACGCCGGCACGCTCGACATCGAGGCCTCCGAGAAGGCTTCGCGGTTCGTCCGCTTCTGTGACGGCTTCAATATCCCGATCGTCTCCTTCGTCGACGTGCCCGGGTTCCTCCCCGGCACCGACCAGGAACACAACGGGATCATCCGCCACGGCGCGAAGCTCCTGTACGCCTACTCGGAGGCGACAGTGCCGCTCCTGACGGTGATCACGCGGAAAGCCTACGGCGGCGCCTACGACGTGATGGCCTCGAAGCATCTGGGCGCGGACGTCAACTACGCGTGGCCGACGGCCGAGATTGCCGTGATGGGGCCGCAGGGCGCGGTCAACATTCTCTACAGCGACGAACTGGCGGCTGCAGACGATCCCGACGAGCGCCGCGACGAACTCATCGCGGAGTACCGGGAGGAGTTCGCGAACCCCTACACAGCGGCCGATCGCGGCTTCATCGACGCCGTCATCGAACCGCCGGAGACGCGCGAGCGACTCGTCGCGGACCTGGAGATGCTCCGCTCGAAGCGCTCGTCGCTCCCCGAAAAGAAGCACGGCAACCTCCCGATCTGAGATGGTCGCCGACGATCCGACCGCCGACGACTCGGTTGATGACGATTCGACCGGCACCGACCCGGTCGCCGACGTGCCCGACCGCCTCACGCTCCCGGACAGTGCGGACGAAGAAGAGGCCGCCGCGATCGCCGCCGCAGTTGCTGCTCACGTCGCCGATGGCGAGCGGGCCGCCGCGGTCGCGGCCGCGGCAGCAGCCCAGTCGGGGCCGACATGGACCGGCGAGAAGTGGACCTTCGCGGGCCGCGTCGACGCCACGAGCGGACGTCGCGTGCGCCGCGTTCCCGACGGCGCACCGACAGACAAGTGGACTGCGGCGGGACGCGCCGACCGGCTCTGAGCGCGCGGCGCGTCGCTCTGGCTATTACGGGTTCGTCGCGACTATAGTAGCGTTTGTAACTGATCACACAGCCAATCGCACGACTGCGTGCGATTAGGTGCGTGAAGACTTGTGAAGACTTGCAAACGCTACTATAGCGGATCGCTGTTGGACGTGCGAGAGAGGAGAGACGGCAGTCGCTCGCGATATCGACGACGTTCAGAAACAGGTCTCCGACTTATGCCGAGGTCGAGGGCTGCGAGCCGCCCTTCTTACGCGTGATGTAGCCCGCGATCCGGTTGCGGACGCCCTTTGACTCCACGTTGGTCAGCGTTGCGACGCTCTCTTTGTTCGTCTCGAAGTCCGTGTTGAACGCTTCCGGGTACTTCTCCAGCAGCAGCTTCCCGAGCTGTTTGACGTACTTGGGTTTGATCGCCATACTCCCCTGTTCCGCCAGCGCGCACTAAAACGATTCGTTCCGGCGCGACGTGAGGCGCTGTCGCGTCCAGATCTTACGGCGACCGGCCGAGGCGCTCGTCGAGGATGAGCCGCGTCTTCGTGTTCTTCACCTCGTCGAGCTCGCGCGCGCGAGTGATGAGATCATTCACCGCCTGAGTATCGGCGGCGTCGACGACGAGGACGACGTCCTCTTCGCCGGAGACCTGCCAGACGAAGTCGACCTGGTCCCACTCTGTCATCTGCTCTGTGATCTCGGTCGTGTCGACGTCGACTTTCACCGAGACCTCGATCATCGCTTTGATGTTTCCCGTCCGCGTCGAGATAGTGAACCGCTCGATGACGCCGTCCTCTGTCAGGCGCTCGACTCGGTTGCGCACCGTCCCCTCGGAGGTCCCGACCTGGGCTGCGATCTCCGTGTAGGGCGTTCGGGCGTCCCGGCGGAGAATATCGAGGATCTGGCGATCGAGATCGTCCATACCCCCCAGACGCGCTCGGGGGGCTTACCGATTACGAAATTCGTAACTGAGCTACGAAAGTAACACTTATACCCCAGAATCACGTGCGTTTCTCGTAATGTCGGACGCCTATCTGGCCCTGGAAGACGGCCGCGTTATCGAGGCCCGCGGTCGCGTGCCGGGGCGGACCCGCGGCGAGTTAGTGTTCACGACTGCGTACACCGGCTACGAGGAGAGCCTGACCGATCCCTCCTACGAGGAACAGGTCCTGACGTTCTCGTACCCGCTCATCGGCAACTACGGCGTCCGAGAAGAGCGATTCGAGTCCGATCGCGTCCACCCGCGCGCGGCGATCTCTCACGAGTTCACCGAGGACGTCGTCGAGTGGCTCGAAGACGAGAACGTCCCTGCCCTCGACCACATCGACACCCGTGACCTCGTCACGTCGATCCGCGAGGAGGGTGCGATGAAGTGCGGCATCGCCGTCGGCGAGGACGTGACGCCCGCGGACGCGGAGGCCGAACTCGAACAGTGCAAGGGGATGAGCGAGCACGTCGACATCGGCAAGCGCGTCTCGACGGCCGAACAGACGACCTACGGCGACGGCAACGTCGACGTCGCGCTCGTCGACTGCGGCGCGAAGATGTCGATCGTCGACTCGCTCGTCGAACGCAACGCGTCGGTCCACGTGCTCCCCTACGACACCACGAGCGAGGACCTCGCCGAGATCGACCCCGATCTCCTGTTCATCTCCAACGGCCCGGGCGACCCGGCGAACTTCGGGGCCGCACAGGAACTGGTCGAAGAGAACGTCGGCGAGGTCCCGATCGCGGGCATCTGTCTCGGTCAGCAGGTCGTCGCCCGCGCGCTCGGCGGCACCACCGAGAAGATGGACTTCGGGCACCGCGGCGTGAACCAGCCCGTCCGCGACCTCGACTCCGGACAGGTCGTGATGACGACGCAGAACCACGGCTACACCGTCGGCGAACCCGGCGACCAACTCGACGTGAGGCAGGTCAACGTCAACGACGGCACCGCCGAGGGACTCGCGAACGACGAACTCGACGTGATCACCCGTCAGTACCACCCCGAGGCCCACCCCGGCCCCCACGACTCGCTCGGCTTCTTCGACGACGTCCTCGCGATGACCGGCGAGAGCCAGCACGTTGTCGCCGACGACTGATCACATAACCAACCGCGACCGCCGTTTTTCCGCTCTTTTTACCCCGTTTCGCCGCCGTCTGCTCGCCCACCGGGAAAGTTCGGTATACCATCACGTGCGAGCGCCAGCAAGACCCACGGATTTATGACGAAACGGACGGAGAACGATGCTATGAGCCAACCGGAGATCGTCCAGGCCGCCCTCGCTGGCGAGGACGTGGTCGCGCGGGTCGACCTCGGCGGCGAGGACGAACTGTACGTGACGCCGACGCGGACGCTACTCTATCGCGCCGAAGGGCTGCTCTCCGACGAGTCGGTCGAGGAGTACTCCCACGACGCCGAGCGCATCACCGTCTCCGAGGGCCGCCGCAAGGCGAAGGTGACGCTGGACTACGGCCTCGACGGCCAGGAGACGATTTCGCTGCCCGCAAAGCGGCTCGAACGCGCGCTGCAGCCGATCGTCGAAGGCGTATTCAAAGCGAACGACGTCCTCGAAGACGACGAGCCGATGGAGCGCCTCTTCCGGTTCAGCGAGCTCACGATCGTCATCGCGGGCGAGCGCGTGGTGCGCCACATCGGCGCGAATCTCTGGGACGAGGACTTCGAGTCCTATCACTACAGCGACGTGAGCGATTTGGACTTCGAGGACGGCAGCGTAGCCACGTCGGTCGTGCTCACAGTCAATGGCCGCCAGGAGCGGTTCAAAGCCCCCAACGACGACGCCCGCGCGGTTCGCGCGGCCCTGGAGACGACGCTGCTCTCGTATTGGGGCGTCGACTCACTGGAGGAACTCCGTGCCGCCGCAGAATCCGACGAGGAGGAAGCCGAAAGCGACGTCGCAGACGGCGACCAGTCGGGTGAAGTCTCTTTCGGCGACGGTCCCGACCCGCTGATCGCCGACCCCGCAGAGCCCGAAGAGTTACCCGAAAACGCCACGCGATCCGGAGACGGCGCCGAAACCACACCCACCGATGCGGTCGCGTCCGGCGACAGCGCGGACCGCTCGACGGCACAGGTCGGCGCCGCCGACGCCAGCGCGGACGCCATCACCCAGCAGGTCGAACGCCCTACACAGGAGACGACGACTGACACCGCCGAAAGCAGCGCTACAGCGTCCAGTTCCAGTACGCAATCGGCCACGGAGACCACTGAGACTAACGACACGGCGTGGGCGAACGCCACTCAGGGACCCACAGAGCCCGAGACGGCGGACGCTGACTCGACACAAGCGGGAAGTCACACGCAGAGCGCGGGGAACGACACGGGAGCGAACGAGACTCCGTCGTCCAACGCCGGATTCGAGGGCTCGGGCTTTCAGTCTGCGACACCTACTGTAGAGGAGCAACTTCGCGAGGAACTGGCTGAACTCCGAGAAACCGTCGAGCAACAGAACGAAGAGTTGCGCGCCCAGCGCGAACTGGTCGAACAGCTCATCGAAGAGCTCCGGCGCGGCCGCTAACCTACTCTCGACCGAGCACTTTTCGCACGCACGACGGGCCGAACGGGCCGAGTTCGCCGCTCTGGAACTGCACGAAGTGACCCGTCGAGAGGCTCGCTCCGCACCGCCGACACTCGTAGTCGCCCTCTCGCTCGACGATCTGTTGTTCGAAGCGAACGTAGGTCCCGCCACGGCGCGTACGGAGTCGACCCTCATCGCGCTCGATGACGCCGCGGAGTTCCGCGGTATCGAGGATCTCCCGCGTCAACGCCGGGTTCGTCGTCACTGTCTCGATGCGATCGACCGCCTCCGAGAGCGATAGCGACTCCGCCTCGACGTGTGCGAGGAGGTCGACGCCGAGTTCGACGCGCTCGCTCTTGTCGAGGTCGGCGACGTGCCCCACCGGCGATGATCCGTCTGTGTCACCAGCAGGGCCAGGGCTGTCGTCTCCGGAATCGTTCGCATCGCCACTCTCTGCGCCGCCATCCGCGCCGCGATTTGTGTCGCTGTCGGCTCCGCTATCTGTGTCGCTGTCGGCGCCGCTTCCGGCATCGAACGTCGAGAGATCCGATTGCTCGTCGTCGGCCACAGTTCACTCTGCCTTCCGCATGCGCGGACATAACATTTCACTGTCGCGCCGGAACGACGAACGCCCCGACCTTGCCCCCGCTCGATCACCGCCGGTCACCAACTGTTATCCCGACCCGGCAGCGACCTGCAAACGATGGACCGGTCTCGATTGCGAGCGCGGATAGTCGCCGGCGCAGCGCTGGTCGTCGTCGCGGCAGCCGCGCTCGTCACCTCGCCCGACGCGGTGCTCTCCCGAGCGGCGTGGCTCGTCGCCGATCCGATACGGCTCGTTATCGTCACGATCGCACTGGCCGCCGTCCGACCGCTGCTCGCGTGGCCGACCACGCTCTTAGCAGTGCTCCTCGGCTACGGACTCGGGCCGTCGGGGTTCCCGCTCGCCCTCGCGCTGGTCACGCTCACGAGTGTGCCACCGTATCTTCTCGCTCGGCGGTTCGGACGGACGGGTCGCGTCGCCGACGCGGGTGAGGCGTTCAGAGAGCAGACCGGTGACGTGCGGAGCGTCGTCGCGAGTCGGCTCGTCCCGGCCCCCTCGGACGTGGTCTCGGTCGCTGCGGGGATGGCCGGCGTCCCGCTGTGGGCGTTTCTGCTCGGCACGGCGATCGGCGAGATTCCGTGGGTGATCGTCGGGATTCTCGCGGGGTCGTCGGCGGAGACGCTCGCGGCTGGTGACCTCGCGGGCGCGACCGACCTGCGGGTCGTCGTCGCCGCGATGCTGGTGGCCGTGCTCCTGCTCGGCCCGACGGTCTACGGGTGGTACGCGGATCAGCGCACGGGCGCCGATGGAGCGGTGTTTGGTGGAGATCAATAAGACCGGAATACGGCCGGTTGTGCGATTGTGAGACACTCTCGCGGCCACCGGACTTGCGAAGGTTTAAGAACGTCATCGAACAACGGAGAAGTGAGCCCGGGTGGCTTAGCTGGACATAGCGCCGCACTCATAGGGTTTCCTGAGATTCGGTGCGGTACGCCTTGGAAGCCTCCGCCGCTCCCCACGGGGCCCGCCGAGCCTCGGACCTGGGATATGCGGAGATCGTGGGTTCGGAGCCCACCCCGGGCACTTTTCCTCAATCAAACGTCGTAGCAGCGCGTTTTCGAGTTTCGGATTTATATTCGCTACTAGCTTCGGCTTTTTGTGTTATCCCCTCTGAAGCGTCAGAGGAACGACCGACAGGTGCACTGAATCCGAAATGTGCCGAGTGCTGCCTATTCGCTATCATTCCTTCCGTAAGATGAGTTGCAGGGAGAGTGTCTAGTCTCAATGCCAGTCGATCGACAGTGCGCTGATGATGAGCACTGACAGTTGACGACGTTTCGAAGCCGAGCGTAGACGTTGACGTCCCATTCGAATTAGGCATATCGTGCCAAGCTGTGCTGACGTTGCCGTCGTCGACGTGGGGTGCCAGTCAACACCGGGCGTGCGAAAGTTACGTACGTGCCGTCGACGTTCTACGCTGCGAAGTTAGCCTCGATTCTAGATCTGAGCAGACCGAGCAACCGGCGACGCTCTCCTCGAAGATTCCGAACTGTTGTTCTCAGCGCTGCGTACGTGAGGCATCATCCCAGTGCCGAGCACGAGCGAGATCGCACCGATCTACAAAGGAAGACAATATCTCGTGTCGGTGGACGTCGCTGTCGCTATCGGGTGTAGCGTCGAAAGAAATGAAAAATTGAAGGGCCGGACTAGGTCCGGTAGTTCAGGTCGTTAGTTGTCGCGGCGGACCGCGAGCAGCGCAGCGGCGATGAGCGCCGTCAGCGCGACGACCACACCGAAGCCAGGCGTGCTGGTCGACGAAGTCGTGGTCTGCTCGGTCGTACCAGGCGCTTCCGTGGTGTCCGGAGCTTCCGTGGTGTCCGGAGCTTCCGTGGTGTCCGGAGCTTCCGTGGTGTCCGGAGCTTCCGTGGTGCCCGGTGCAGTCGTCTCGACCGCTTCGACGACTTCGCCGTCTTCCGTCACGTCATCAATGAGGTTGTTCTGAACGACGATGTCGTAGGTGTCACCGACGTTCTGCTCACTGAAGTCGAACGACGCGCTCCAGGTTCCGTCGGGCTGGATGACGGGCGACGCCGTCTTCAGGAAGCTCGGCGTGACGCCATCATCGCTGCGGACGCGGACGTCGATTTCCGTGCCGGGTGCGATGTTGGACGTGCCGCTGACCGTCTGGTTGCTGGAAGCAGCAACGTCGAACGGTTCGTTGACGCTCACGTCCGGCTCAGCCGCCGTGAACGTAGCGAACGTTTCGGAGTTCTCGTCGTCCTCGAACTGATCCTCAGGAACGAAGTCGTAGCCGAGATCGTTCTTCAGGACCGTGAAGTTGGTTTCGAGGTCCGTGTCGTCGTCAGCCGGGAGATCGTCACCGTTGGCGAAGTTCACCTGTTCGGTGTTCACGAGAACGAAGTAAGTGTCGTTCTCGCCGTCAGCGATCACGGTCATATTATCGGACGAGTTGATGTCGAGAGCGCGCGCATCCTGGTTCGCACCGGGGTCGGCCTCTTCGATCGTCAGGTTGACCGGACCGGTCCGGTTGAGCTGCAGGAAGGCGTCGGTGACATCCTCGTCCTCGCGTGCGTTGAGCGCACCTTCGAAGCCGGAGGCAACGATCTGGTGGACCGCCCAGTCACCGACAGCGATCTCGGACGACTGGGTGATCTCGCCGTTCTCGAGAGCTTCGTTGATGTCTTCGAGTTCAGAGGGGTTGCTCAGCTCAGCAGAGCTTCCAGTCCACATCTGGATGGATTCCGTGTTGCGCTCTTCGAGGACGAGCGTTCCGACGCCGTCAGCGCCGCTGGACGTGTCGGCAGCGGGGTCCTGTCCCGCGACGACCTCAAGCTCGTAGTCGCCAGCGTCGATCAGGTCAGAGACTGGAACGTCAACGTCCTGGTCGGTGACACTGTCATCACTGTCATCGTCGACAGCGAAGGCATCACCGGTATTTTCAGTAAGCCGGTACGTGTTCAGGTAGAGCGTGACCTGGCCGTCGTTGTCTTCGTCTTCGACGGTCGCGTTCGCGACGACGCCCTCGCTACCATCGACTGCACCGACGGTAACGGTCGCGTAGTCGCTGTCCTGAAGGTCAAGCTGGATCTCGGCGATGTCTCCACGCTGCTCGGAGACCGTGTTGTCAGCGAAGTCAGCTTCGTTGTCTGCTTCACTGATGGAGATAGTCGAGGATTCCGTCTCGACAGCCGACGCGTTGTCGGTCACGAGAACGGTGTAGTCGCCCGTTTCGTAATTGTTGGCGTCGAACGAGAAGTCGACCTCACCTTGGCCACCGATGGTGGTCGGGATCGTGGCGACTGTGTCACCGTCACCGGCATCGTCGATCAGTTCGATGGTAACGTCGCGGCCCGAGTCCTGAGCCGAGACCGTACCTTCGATTTCGTCGTCCTGCGTGACGTTCAGGTCGTCGATGCTGACACTCAGGCCGAGGTTACGAACCGTGAAGTTCGAGAGGCCATCGAAGTCGTACGTGTCGGTTTCGAGGTTGCCCGTGTCAACGTAGAAGACTTCACTGTTGTCTCCCGAAGAGAAGCTCTGGAAGTAGTCAGTGTCGTCGCCCTCGATCTCGAACGTTTCCGGGGGCGAGGAGGCGTTGTAGATAGCGACCGTCGTGCCCTGGTAGACGTTGCGGTCCTCAGTGAGCTCCGAGGTGTTGTACGACTCGGCTGCGAACGCAACCGAAATCGTTTCGCCACCGCTCTGGTCGGAGACTTCACTCGAGAGTTCGATCTCGAGGTCGTTCGACTGGATAGCGCTGTCGGTTTTCAGGTAGACGGTCGAGCCACCATTGGTGACAGTGCTGTTGGTGTAATCAACTTCACTCGAGATGTTAGTGTCGTCATCGAGAAGCTTGTAATTGTCTGCGTTCAGCGTAACGCCACTGACGTCGTCGCTGTTCGCAAACGGAATCTCGATCACGTAATTGCTGCTACCTGTGGTGTTGTTATCGTAATGAACAGCACCACCTTGATAGTCCGCGTTTGCCGCAGCCGCACTCCCCGTAAACGCCACGGTCCCAGCAAAGACGCTGAAGACCATAAGCGCCGCGAGGAACACCGCGCGGGACTTGCTTGTATTTCCTGTCATAGTTTGTTTGATCTGCAATCGGCGACAACAGCTTTGCGCGCACCGGAACGCGAGTGCGTGTGTCCGATCGAACGGACGTGGCCCGCAGTACTCGCTGGTGTCACCATTGGTAGGGGTACGAGACAATCAAGTACCAGGTCCGGTAAATACTTTGTGTAGTTGTCTGACGCTGAGCGGGCGCGAGAAGCCTCCTACTGCTGAAATTGTGTGGTAACGGCTCACACAACAGATGCGGCAGACGAAGCTACAGAACTACCAACGACTTTACCCCACGACGACCAACCCCGAGGTATGGATTCCATCAATCGGATGGCCATCGAACTCGTCGACGAGGCCATCGACTTCGCGGAGGAACTCCGCGTCGTGCCGCACGAATTGGAGTCGGGCGCGACAGTACTGGATTTCGGCGTCGACTCCCAGGCGGGCGTCGAAGCCGGAATGTTGCTCGCAGAGATCCAGACCGCTGGGCTTTCGACCGTCCAGACGCGGATGGACGACGTCGCGGGCGCGACGACGCCGTACGTCGAACTCCAGACTGACCACCCTGCGCTGTCACTGCTCTGCTCGCAGAAAGCAGGCTGGGAACTCACGTTCGACGATCCGGCGTTCGACGGCCTCGGGTCGGGGCCGGCCCGTGCGCTCGTCGCCGAAGAAGACGAATTCCACGCGCTGGACTACTTCGACGAGTTCGATTTGACCGTCCTCTCGGTCGAGAGCATCGACCTCCCGAGCGACCGTATCGCCGAGCACGTCGCCGAGACCGCCGGCGTCGAACCGAGCGGCGTCTTCCTCCCCACGTACGCGTCCGGCTCGACAGTCGGAAGCGTCACCGGGGCCGCGCGCGCCGCCGAACTCGCGATCTTCCGTCTCTTCGAACTCGGCTACGACGTCCGCAACGTCCAGTCCGCGTTCGGCTCGGCACCGCTCGCGCCGGTGAGCTACGACGAGAGTGTCGCGATGGCGCGGACGAACGACGCGCTGGCGTACGGCGGCGAGGTCCACCTCACCGTCGCCGAGGACTTCGACGAGTTCGACCGAGTGCCCTCCAGCGCTCGCGAGGAGTACGGCACGCCCTTCGAGGAGATCTTCGCGGCCGCCGACTGGGACTTCTACGACGTCCCGGAGACCGTCTTCGCGCCCGCGAAGGTCACGATCGACGTCGTCGACGGCCCGACGTACGTTCTCGGCGAAACCGACGAAGAACTGCTCGCGGAGTCGTTCGGTTACCGAACCTGATGGCGTGAACTGAGTACGCGTATGAGATTCAAGCTCCTGCCGGACCCACCCGAATCGCTCGACCGCGTCGCGGACGCCCAGCGTGCCGTCCCGCTCGTTCCCGGCTCCGAAGACGACTGCTGTGCCCGGCTGATGCGCCGCCTCGATTTCCCCACTCGCGACGTCGCGCGCACGTGGCTCACGTTCCTGCGCGCGCTCGAATTAGCCTCGGAGACGTCCTCGGGCTTCGTCCGGGAGTCGACCGAGCCGACGCCCGACCACCTCAGAACGGCGTTTCGAGAGCGCGTGTACGGCGCGCGAGAAGTCCTGGCGTCGCTGGATCCCGACGAGCCCCGGTCGATCGAGACGGTCTTCGATGGATTCGAAGACCGCGTGCCCGTCTGGGAGACCCACCGCGCGGCCGAGGACTGGCGCGACGTCTGGCGCGAGCGCGTCGAACGGATTCTGGGGTGGGCCGTGCTGTTGGATCTCGCCGCCGAACGCGACGGTGGTTACGTGCGCGCGCGAGAATAACTGGCGCCAGTAGGCGATGCCGTTCGCCGTCTACGTCGCAGACGGCGGCACGCCCGCGTCGGAATCGCCGCCCGCGACGCGGTCTGCGTCCTCGTTCTCTGTCCCGTACCGTTCCCGGAGCCGACGGATGCGCTCGGGAATCGGCGGGTGCGTGAGGTGGAATGCGGCGTACGCCGGGTGCGGGAAGGGGTTACTCAAGTTCTCGCCCGCGAGCGTGCGCAGCGCGCGCGTCATCGACGCAGCCCCGCCCATCGTCTCCGCGGCGAAGTCGTCGGCCTCGCGCTCGTGTGCCAGTGAGAGCTGATTCGTGAGCGGCGCGGTCAGCGACAGCACGGGGCCGGCGTACAGCAGCCCAATCCCGAGCGCGGCGTAGGTCTCCTGTGGGAGCGCGAACGCGGCGTACACCCACTGGGAGGTCGTCACCCACCAGAGGAACGCGAAGACGACCGCCATCTGCAGGGCGGAGGCTGCCAGTTGCTTCCAGATGTGGGCTTTCTTCCAGTGGGCGAGTTCGTGTGCGAGCACCGCTTGGATCGCCTCGCGGTCCATCTGGTCGACGAGCGTGTCGAAGAGGACGACGCGCTTTGCGCGCCCGAACCCGACGAAGTACGCGTTCGAGTGCGAAGATCGGCGACTCGCGTCCATCTCGTAGACCTGCTCACACTCGAAGCCGGCGTGTTCGAAGACGTTCTCGACGGCGTCGCGGAGGTCGCCGTCTTCTATCGGCTCGAAGTCGTTGAAAAGCGGCGCGATAACGCGGGGGTAGACGATCATAAACAGCAGCGAGAAGCCGACAACTAGCCCCCAGCCGACGACGGGCCACAGCGTCGGGAGCGCGTCGACCGCGAGCAGAATCGCGCCGCCGACGAGGCCGCCGAGGACGAGCGCGACGACCGTCCCGACGGCCAGATCGCGAAGCCACAGCGCCGGCGTCTGGTTGTTGAAGTCGAAGCGCTCCTCGACGACGAACGTCTCGTAGGCGTCGAACGGCGCGGACAGGAGCCGGCCGGCGACGATTGCTCCAGCGAGGAGCAGCACGCCCTGAGCGACGCTCGGGAGGCCGGTTCGACTCAGCGCCGCGGCGACGTCGCCGTAGAGCCCGGAAACGACGACAGCGAGCACGACGAGGACGCCCAGCCACGACTGGATCTGCGAGAGGATCGTCTTCGAGCGCTGGTAGGCCAGCATCTCCTCGGGGTCGTCGACGTCGAGCGCCGAGCGAACCCACTCGACGGCGTCGCGGACGGCCGCCGCGCCGTGACGGAGATTGAGATAGTCGAGGACCGTCTCGAGCACCTGGACGCCGCCGAGCAGGGCGACGAGTGCGAGCGCGGATAGCGAGACCATACGAATTCCTGGGGCGTCGTGGGACTTCAACCTCGCGGGCGGGAGAGGGGAGCAGAGAGAAAGAGGACTGATAGTGATTACTCTCACTGTGTACCGCCGAGCGCCACTCCCGGAGGCGATGGTCGGCGGTAAGAGACGAGAGTAATCATTATGAGCGTCAGTCGGTCGAACGACCGTTCGACCCTCACTCACCGACGTCGACGACGGTCCCGACGCCTTTCGACTGTCCCTCGCGGAACACGAACCGCTGGCCTTCCTCGACCAGGTAGGGGCGGAACTTGAACTCGACCGTCGCCGTTCCCGTATCGCCTGGGAGGAGTTGACCGCCTTCGGGGTGGAAGATGACCGCCTCACTCGCCGTCTCTAGGTGGACGACTGGCTCGTAGCCCTCGCGGATGCGGGTGGGATGATTCAGCACCATCACTTCCGCCTCGAACGAGCGGACCGACAGCGGGTCGGCGTCGCCCGGCAGCAGCGCCATTCCGCGCTCCATCTCCTCCTCGCGGACGCCTTTGAGCGCGATACCGACGATGCGTCCCGCCTTTGCCCGATCGACGCGGTGGTGGTGCATCTCGATCGAGCGGACCTCGACCTCGCGGAAGGAGCCGTCCGGCATCGGCCCCAGCAGCAGTTCGTCGCCCACCTCGACGGAGCCCGAGTTGACCGTCCCGGAGGCGACCGCGCCGACGCCGGTCACGGAGTACGTCCGGTCGACGTACATCCGGAAGTCCTCGCGGGTGTCGGTCGCCGTCTTCGGCAGGCGCTCGAACATCGCGTCGAGGTCGTCGAGGCCGTCCATCGTCACCGCGCTCGTTCGCAGGATCGGGACGACCGAGTCGCTCAGTTCCTCGACGGCGGCTTCGACACCGTGTCGGTCGACCCGGAGCGGCGTCCGGCCGACGTCCCGGAGCATCCGTTCGACCTCGCGTTCGACCTCCTCGAAGCGGTCGTCGGTCACGGTGTCGGCTTTGGTGATCGCGACGACGGTGGGGAGTTCCATCGCGAGCAGGATGCCGAGATGCTCGCGCGTCGTCTTCGTCGGGCCGTCGTCGGCGGCGACAACGACGAGTCCGTAGTCGAGGCGCTGGCCGACGAGCCCGCGGATCGTCGTCCGGAGCCAGGGCTCGTGGCCCACGGTATCGACGAATGAGACGAGTCGGTCGGCCTCCTCGACCACGCGTGCGCGGTCGGATTTACGGTGGGGGTTGTCCATATGGACCGCGCCGTCGTCGGTGAAGCCGTAGACGGCGTACGAGAGGTCCGCCGAGAGCCCGCGCTCGACTTCGTGCGGCTGGACGTCGAGGAAGCCACGCGTCTGGCCCTGTCCGTCGTCGGCGGTACCGGTGACCAGCGACCCCACGAGCGTCGACTTGCCGTGGTCGACGTGACCCGCGGTCCCGACGACGATGTGGTCGTCGTCGACGTCGAGCATCGCCCCTTCCTGGACGGTCGCGACGCCGACGAGGCCGCGCTCGCCGTCGTCGCCGACGCCCCACGTCTCGACGTCTTCGATGTGGGCGTCCGCCTCCTCGGCGAGGATCGAGAGGACGTCCATCGATTCGGAGAAGGCTTCGGGCGGAATGCCGGCGATGCCGCCGTCGTCGGTGACGCCGACGACGTACGTCGCCGTACCGTCGCCGGAGAGCACCCGGTGGCGCAGTTGTGCCGCGAGGCTCTCCAGTCGGCCGTCGGCGAGATGCAACTCCCGTGAGAGTCGCTCTTTGAACTCGACGCTTCCGCCCTCCTCCTCGCCGCGCTCGAGGGCCGACTCCAGTACGGCCCGATCAGCGCTCATAGCCGCGGATAGGGAACGATCCGCTAAAACCCTTTTCGTGGTGTGGGTTCTCGTGTCACAGTAGCGGTACCGAACGGTGTGTAACAGTCTGGACGCGTGCTCTGTAGCTTATCGGCCGAGAGCGAGAGTGGCGAAGACGCCCCGCTCACTCCGTGAGGCGCTCGTACGCGCGGTTCACGCGCTTGAACTGCTCTTCGTCGCCGGAGTCGGTGTCGGGGTGGACGGCCTTCACCCGCTCGCGGTAGGCGGCGCGCACGTCTGCTTCGTCTGCGCCGGGGTCGAGACCCAGTGTGCGGTAGGCCTCGGCGAGCGTCGGTTCGTTCGGGTCCCGCCGGGGGCCCGCAGTCCGGCGCCCACGGCCGTCAGCCGCACGCTGGCCGCGTCCGCTCGCTCGCCGGTTCCCGTCTGCGCGGCGTCCGTTCTCGGCCCCCGCTGCGCGTCTCCCCGGGCCGAAACCCTGGAAGTCACGCGGGCCACGGGACGCCGCGTTCGGCCCTCGTCGTCCGGGGCCGGATCCGGGTCCGGCTTCGACAGTACGGCGGAGACGGTCGCGGAGACGACCGCTCGCGTGGTACCACAGGAGGTACGTCGCGATACCGAAGGGGACCGCCAAGAGCAGCAGAAACGGCTGATAGACGAACGCGAGGACGGTCAAGAGAACCGTCGTCCCCGCGAACACCGCTGCAATGCCGATGACGAGTCCGTCCCTGTCCACGCGTGAACGCAGGGCTCGGAGAACCGTAAGCGTCCCGGCACCCCGTGACGGCTTCGCCGAGACGACAGATCAATTACGGCTGTCGGGAAAGAGCGGACTATGATTTCACTCGAAGAGACCTACATCGAGAACCGCGTCCTCGTCCAGCCGAGCAACACCAACAACCACGAGATCGCACACGGCGGCAACGTCGTCAAGTGGATGGACGAGGTCGGCGCGATGTCGGCGATGCGGTTCGCCGGGCAGACCTGCGTCACAGCCCATATGGAGAGCGTCGACTTCCACGAGCCGATTCCGCGCGGGAACGCCGCGCTCATCGAGGCGTACGCTTACGAGGCGGGGTCGACGAGCGTGAATATTCACTTACGCGTCTTCAGTGAAGACCCGCTGTCGGGTGAGTGCAAACTCACGACGGAGTCACACTTCGTCTACGTCGCGATCGACGAGGACGGCAATCCCGTCTCCGTCCCGGATCTCGAAGTCACCACCGAACGGGGAGAGACGCTCAAAGCCGTCGCGCTCGGCGAGGAGACGCCCCAGCCGATCGAAGAGCAGTGGAGCGATTAGTCGGTAATTCCTGAAAAGCGGGAGACGCGACGCTACCGTGCCAAATAACCGCCGTCGACGCCGAGTGCCTCGCCGGTGACGAACGACGCCTCGTCGTCACAGAGCCAGCACACGGCGTCCGCGACCTCCTGAGGCGTTCCGAGGCGATTCATCGGGTGGAGCTGTTCGATCTGCTCTCGCATATCCGGGTCGGACGTAAGGCCCGCCGCTTCCAGAAGCGGCGTCTCGATGAATCCGGGGCAGACCGCGTTGACGCGGACGCCCGTCTCGCCGTTCTCCAGTGCGGCCGTCTTCGTCAGGCCGAGCAGGCCGTGCTTCGCGGCGGCGTAGCCCGAGGAGTTCTTGAACCCGACGTGCCCCAGGATCGAGGCGTTGTTCACGACTACGCCACCGGTCTCCTGTTCTTGCATCTGTGCGATCTCGTATTTCATACAGTTGAACACGCCAACGAGGTTGACGTCGATGACGCCCTGCCACTCCTCGGGGTCGTGGTCGGTGACGGCGGCACTCGGGCCGCTGATTCCGGCGTTGTTGAAGGCGTAATCGAGTCGGCCGTAGGTGTCGACTGCGACGTCGACCATCGCTTCGGTCGCGTCCGTGTCCGTGACGTCGGTCTCGACGAAGCACGCCTCGCCGCCGGCATCTTCGATCTCTGAGACCGTCTCTTCGCCGCCCTCGACGTCGACGTCGGCGACGACGACACGCGCACCGCGGTCGGCGAACTCGATCGCAGTCGTCCGTCCGATTCCCGATCCGCCGCCGGTGACGACCGCAACTCCGTCGGTAAACGAACCCATAGCGAAACGTCACAGTAATCGATCAAAAGCGTAGCGACGGAGGGGCACCATCATACAAAGGTAAAGTGCCTTTGCCGCCGATGTACCGATATGGGCAATCAGGATATCGACGACGTGGACAAGGCTATCCTGTATGCGTTACAGGAAGACGCCCGAAATATGTCGTCCGGCGACATCGCAGAGCGAACCGGAACCTCCGACAGCACGGTCCGAAAGCGCATTCAGCGTCTCGAAACCGACGAGATCGTCAAGGGATACAGCGCCGAGGTGGACTACCAGCGGTCGGGCTACCCGCTCCGGATGTTGCTGTTCTGCACCGCCTCGATCGCCGAGCGCGGCGAACTCATCGACGAGATCCTGGAGATCGACGGGGTCGTATCGGTCCAAGAGTTGGTCACCGGCGAGCAGAACCTCCTCGTGACGGTCGTCGGAGAGTCCGACAGCGACATCACGCCCGTCGCACAGCAACTGCTCGATATGGGACTGACGGTCGCCGACGAAGTCCTCGTGCGGAGTCATCAGACCACGCCGTTCGGGAAGTTCGATCCCGAGACGCACGCAGAAAACGGTCACTAGCGGAGCATCCGACAGATCGAACAGAAGTGTTCGACTCCACGCTGTAAGCGACCGACCTGTTCGCGACGAGGACAGCGTCCGGCATTCTCGGTGTGCAAGGTTGCTCGTCGGTATTCGAACGTTCTGCTGGATCTACCTCTTTCGACTGGCTACTGATGCGTACCGCGAGCCACCTATCCGCTAGCCGAGCCTGTGTGGTACACAATACCATCACGTTCTATAATTTTATTTTTCCGAACAGAATGGGAAGATAGATAGATTTAACAACCAATCTGTTCGTACAGTTGGGTAGAACGACCGAATGCTGTGATCGGTGTGTGGGACGCACGCCGTCGTCGCAGTGGTCGGTCACAGACACCCCAAACGATGACCGGACAAGAGCAGTCGACGACCGTGGGACAGCTTTCGACGCCGACGAACGGCGATTCACGCGTGCCGGCGACGTTGACGCGGCTCGTGTGGGTCCTGTGGATTGTGAGCCTGGGTGTGCTCGCCGTCCGGTTCCGAGGCGGCGGAGGCTGGGAGATCGCGGGTCTCGTGGCTGTCGACGGCTTGACCGCCGTGATGTGGGCGACGGTGACGTTCTTCAGCGGGATCGTCCACAGCTACTCGCGGCGCTATCTGGCCGGGAGCCGGAGGATCGACCGGTTCTTCGGGCGCGTGTTCGCCTTCACGCTGGCCGTGATGCTGCTGGTCGCAGCCGACCACCTCGCGCTGTTCGGGCTCGCGTGGCTCGCGATGGGGCTCCTGATGGCCGACCTGATCGGACACGTCGAGGGCTGGCCCCAGGCCCAGGCCGCAGCCTCACTCGCGCGCCGGTACTTCCTCGCGAGCAGCGCCTTGCTCACGATCGCGCTCGCGACGCTGTGGTGGGACACGGGCGCGACGACGATCTCCGGGATCGCATCGAGCGTCGCCGGCGCGTCGTCTACGGTCGTGCTGTTCGCCGCCGGCGCACTCCTGCTGGCGGCGATGGTCCAGTCCGCACTCGTCCCGTTTCACACGTGGCTGCTCGCGTCGATGACGGGACCGACGCCCGCCTCGGCGCTGATGCACGCCGGCTTCGTCAACGCCGGCGGCGTGCTACTGGTTCGCTTCGCGCCGGTGGTGACCGCCGACGCGGGAGTGATGCTCGCGATCGTCCTCGTCGGCGCGGCGAGCGCCCTTCTGGGAAAGCTTCTCAGAACGGTGCAGACGGACGTCAAGGGCAAACTCGGCTGCTCGACGGTCGGCCAGATGGGCTTTATGATTATGCAGGCCGGCCTGGGATTCTTCGGGGCCGCCATCACCCACCTCATCCTCCACGGGTTCTACAAGGCGTATCAGTTCCTCTCGTCGGGCGGTGAGGTCGCACACGAGAGCCCGACGAAGACGAAGACAAAGCAGTCGGGATCGGTCGGTCTCGCCGGCGTCGCCGTGATCGTGCTCACCGCGCTCGCGGGCGGCGCGGTGTTCGCCGGACTCACTGGAAAGGGCACGCAACTGGACAGCGGCGTCCTGCTCGTGGGGCTCGTCGTCCTGACGGTGATGCACGCCACCCGCGACGTGGTCACGCAGACCTCGCTTCCGACCCTGGTACGGTACGGCGCGGTTCCGCTGGTCGCGTTGCCCGCGATCGCAATCTACGCCACGGTCTACGGCGTGATCGAGGGCTTGCTCTCCGGTCTCCCCGCGATCGGACAGCCAGCGGAGTTGACGCTCGCCTACGGACTCGTCGGCGCCGCGTTCCTCGCCGTCTACCTCGCGATCGAGACCGGCGTCTACCGCCGCAGCCAGCGCCTGTACGTCGCGCTGTTGAACGCGACGCAGCCGCCCACGGACACCCTGTTGACGACGACGGAGGACTACAATGAGTACTGAATCCGCCATCGAAGAGAGCATCGACGCAGCGGCCGAATCGGTCGGCGCGGTCTGGCCACTCCACTCGTTCGTGACCGCGAACCCGCTCTCTGGGTTCGAGGACCGGCCGTTTCACGAGGCCGTCGCTGACGCCGAGGAACTGCTCGGCGGCGACGGATACCCGAGCGCCGAGACGTTCCGCCGCGCGTGGGAAGGCGGCCAGATCGACCCCGAGATCCTGCGGGACCAACTGAGTGCCAACGGCTACGACGGCGATCCCGAGGCGACGCTCGACCGCATCGAAGCCGGGGGCGCGAGCGACTCGACCGCCGCGCGGTCGCCGGCCGCAGAGCAGGTCGATGCGGTCCTGACGAAGTGGCTGTCCGCGTTCCTCGATCAGGGACGCGCCGAGTGGCCGATGCCGAACCGCGAGCAGGGATTTTACGACGCGTTCCGGACGGTGGCGCCACACGACGGCGACGTCCCCGGAAACGAGACCATCGCCGACCTCCCCGAACAGCCGGTCGACGCGATTCGGACCCGACTCTCTGAGTATCCGGTCGGCGAGTGGCAGGACATCTTCGAGTTCCAGTTGACCGCGCTCCCCGGCTGGACGGGGTTCATCAAGCAGCGCGCGGCCGACAACGACGCCTGGCAGTCGACGTATCCGATCACGCTGTCGGGATACCTGGCAGTGCGCCTGACGCTCGCAGACCTGTTCGGTGCGCCGCTCGCCCCCGAGGAATCGCCGGACGGCGTCGACAGCGGTGTCGAAGCGGCCGACGGTAACGTCCCGCTCCCCGAGGTCTGGCTGAGCGCGTGGGAGGCGACCTACCGCGCGGAACTGGTCGACTCGCTCACCGACGCGAGCGCGTCGGCCGCGGCGGACTCAGGGTCGGACCGCCCGGACGCCCAGTTCGTCTTCTGCATCGACACGCGCTCGGAGATCATCCGCCGGCACATCGAGGCGACTGGCAACTACGAGACCCACGGCTACGCCGGGTTCTTCGGGATCCCGATGCGGTACTCGGGGTACGACTCCGACGTGACCGTGGACGCCTGCCCGCCGATCGTCGACGCGGAGCATCACATCGACGATCGTCCAGCGGCGGACTGCAACGAGAATCATCACCGCACGTACGACCGCTGGAACACCGCGCTCACGACCGCGGAGAAAGCAATGAAGAGCGTGAAATCGAACGCCGCGACGGCGTTCAGTTTCGTCGAGAGCACGGGAGCGGGCTACGGACTGGCGCTGGCCACCCGGACGCTCCTCCCGGCGCGCGTCTACGACCTCGCCGACGCCACCGACGAGCGTCTCCCGGGCGACCACGAGGTCTGTGAGCCGTCGGTGGATCACCATCCGGGTGCCGACGACGAGCTGCCGCAGGGACTCACCCTCGAGGAGAAAGTCGAGTACGCCGCGGCGGCGTTCGAGTTGACGGGCTGGGAGCAGTTCGCCCGCGTCGTCGTCTTCGCGGGTCACGCCAGCCACACGACGAACAATCCGTTCGGTTCGAGTCTCGACTGTGGGGCCTGCGCCGGCAACCCCGGCGGGCCGAACGCGCGCGTCCTCGCGACCATCTGTAACGACGAGGCGGTCAGAGAGAAACTCCGCGAGCGCGGGATCGACGTGCCCGAGGACACCGTCTTCGTCGCGGGCGAACACAACACGACGACCGACGAGGTGGAGCTGTACGACGGGAGCGTCCCAGAGACGCACGAAGACGACGTCGAACAGCTCCGTGCCGACCTCGCGACCGCGCGCGCCGGTGCGGCTGCCGAACGGGCCGGCGATATGGGAGGCGAGACCGAGACAGGGGTCCGCGAGACCGAGCGCCGCGCGGCCGACTGGGCGGAGACGCGTCCGGAGTGGGGGCTGGCCGGCAACGCGGGGTTCGTCATCGGCCCCAGAGAACTCACCGACGACCTCGACCTGGACGGCCGTTCGTTCCTCCACTCCTACGACTGGCGGACCGATGACGACGGCGACGCCCTCGAAGCCATCCTGACCGGCCCGATGGTCGTCACCCAGTGGATCAACGCGCAGTACTACTTCGCGACGGTCGACAACGCGGTCTACGGCAGCGGCTCGAAGGTGACGCACAACCCCGTCGGAAACATCGGCGTCTACCAGGGCAACGGCGGCGATCTGATGACCGGTCTCCCCCTGCAGTCGCTGACGAGCGCGGACGACGAGCCGTACCACCAGCCGCTCCGTCTCTCGACGGTCATCCACGCGCCCGTCGAACGCGTGACCGCCGTCGTAGCCGAACACGAAAACCTGGCCGGCCTGCTGGACAACGACTGGCTCTCGCTGACGGTCGTCGATCCCACGCAGGACCACCGCGCGCTCCACTACACGGGCGATCTCAACTGGACGCCGCTCACGGAACAGGCCCGGACAGAAGCCCCGAAGCCGGCGGCGACCTCCACAGTCGCAGACGACTGACCGGCCTCAGCGCCAAATCGTATCGCGAGTATCGGTTTATTCTCGTGCACGACATCGACCGAATCAGTATCTTCAACACCGACCACGCCAAAATCGCGGGTATGAGTCTCGAACGCGAGTACGACTGCCCCGAGTGTGGCAACACGGAGTTCTGGAAGACGGCGTCGATGGAACTGCACCTCGGAACGAAGACGAAGTGGCGTTGCAGCGAGTGTGGCTACGGCTTCATCGAGATCAACGGTATCAGTACTGCAAAAGCGGACGCGTAGGCCGCTTGCCGACTGCGAGTTCTATTCCTCGTCGCCGAGTGCGTGCCAGGAGAGCCGCGGGTTTCGCGCGGCCGCAGCCTGGTCGATTCGCCGCGCCGTCGTCTTCGAGGGCGCACTCTCGACGTCCTCGATCGAGTCGGCCATCGCGGCGTTGAACGCGGCCGCGAGGTCGTCGAGCGAGGCGCGGCTCTCGGCCTCGGTCGGCTCGGTGAGCATCGCTTCGGGGACGAACTCGGGCCACTTCGTCGTCGGCGGGTGGACGCCGTAATCGAGCATCCGCTTTGCCACGTCGGCGGCGTCTCGATCTCCCGCGGTCGCGGCGAACTCGTGATGGAACGGCTCGTAGGGGATCTCGTAGTCGATCTGTTCGGCGAGGTAGTTCGCGTTCAGGACCGCCTTCGCGGATGCGTCTTCGAGCCCCTCGTCGCCGAGGCGCGCGATGTACGCGTAGGCCTTCACGAGCACGAGCCAGTTGCCCTGATAGCCGTGGACCTTGCCGATGGTCTGTTCGGGTTCGCAGAGTTCGTACCCGCTCTCTGTCTCGCAGACCCGCGGGCTCGGAAGGAACTCCACGAGGTCGTCGACGACGCCGACCGGACCGGCTCCGGGACCGCCGCCACCGTGCGGCGTCGCGAACGTCTTGTGTACGTTGTAGTGCATCACGTCGAAGCCCATATCGCCCGGTCGGGCGCGGCCGAGCAGCGCGTTGAGGTTCGCGCCGTCGTAGTAGAGCAGACCGCCCGCGTCGTGGACGATATCGGCGATCTCGACGATGTCGCGCTCGAACAGGCCAACCGTGTTGGGGTTCGTGAGCATCAGCGCCGCCGTGTCCTCGGAGACAGCCGCCTCCAGTGCGTCGAGGTCGACGCGGCCGTCCTCGCCCGAGGGCAGTTCGACGACGTCGTAGCCCGCCATCGCGGCGCTCGCGAAGTTGGTGCCGTGAGCCGATGCGGGGACAATCACTTCGGAACGGTCGTCGTCGCGAGACTCGTGGTACGCCTTCGCGACGAGGATGCCGGTGAACTCCCCGGCCGCGCCCGCGGGGGGCTGCAGCGTCACCGCGTCCATCCCGCCGATGCGCGCTAAGTAGTCCTGCAGGCCGTGGAGGACTTCGAGCGTCCCCTGCAGGCTCTCCTCGGACCGATCGGGATGGACGGCGCCGTTGGGATCGGCTGCGACGTCCTCGGTGAACGATGGATTGTACTTCATCGTGCACGACCCGAGGGGGTACGGACCGCTCTCGACGCTCCAGTTCATCTGCGAGAGCCGCGTGTAGTGCCGAGCGATCTCTGGTTCTGAGAGGCCCGGCAGTTCGAGGCTGTCGCGCGTCAGGTCGTCGGGCAGCGGCGACTGCTCGTCGACGTCGACGCTCGTCGTGTCCTTTTCGGAAAGCAGCGGTTCGTACCGTTCGTCGTCGCCGTAGCGTGCCTGATCGTGATTCATTATAGCGCCTCCTCGAACGCCGCTACGAGGGCGTCCGTCGCTGCGGCGTTCACGTCCGTGACGCACACCTGCAGTCGGTGGTCGTCGACGACGTGGACCGCGAACCCGCTCGCTTCGAGGTCGTTCGCGATGGCGGACGCAGGCTGATCGGTCCGCACGAGGAACTCCCTGAAGTGGTGACGGTCGTGGACGGGGGCTTTGACCCCTCGAAGTTCGCTCAGTCGCTCGGCGAGCGACTGCGCCTCACGAACGCACTGGCTCGCGAGGTCGACGAGTCCGTCGGGACCCAGCCACGCGAGGTGCATCGCCGTTCGCAGCGCCACCCACGCCTGATTGGTACAGATGTTCGAGGTCGCGCGCTCCTTGCGGATGTGCTGTTCGCGCGTCTGCAGCGTCAGCGTGTACGCGCGCTTGCCCGCGGCGTCCTCGCCCGCGCCGACGAGTCGGCCGGGCACCTGTCGGAGGAACGCCTCGCGCGTGGCGAACAGACCGAGACCCATCCCGTAGGCCGTCGGCAGTCCCAGCGCGTCGGCCTCGCCGACGACGACGTCGGCACCGACGCTCGCCGGTTCGGTGAGCAAGCCGAGCGCGACGACGTCCGAGCCGAGACAGAACAGCGCCTCGACGTCGTCTGCGACGTCGCCAACGTCTGCGAGTCGGGATTCGATCGTCCCGTGGACAGTCGGGTTCTCCGCGTAGATCATCGCCGTCTCCTCGTCGGCGGCCGCCGCGAGCGCCTCGACGTCGACTGTACCGTCGGCCATCGGATACGTGTGGACCGTGAGGTCGGTGCCGTCGACGTAGTTTTCGAGGACGGCGCGCTTGTTCTCGTGGAGGATCTCCGGGACGAGCACGCGCGTCCCCGACGCCTGTCGGACGCGCCCGGCGAGCCGTGCGGCCTCACCGAGCGCGGTCGCGGCGTCGTACATCGAACAGTTCGCGATCGGCAGGCCGGTCAGTTCGACGACGAGCGACTGGTACTCGAAGAGCGCCTGGAGGAATCCCTGCGTGATCTCGGGTTGATACTGCGTGTACGACGTCAGGAACTCCGATCGCTCGGAGAGTTCGTCGATCAGCGACGGCACGTAGTGGGAGTGGTGGTCGCGGCCGAGGAACTCCGTCAGATCGGCGTTCTTCGCGAGCGTCGACGACAGTTCCGCGCGGAGTTCGCGCTCGCTCCGCGATTCGATCCCCAGCTCGTCCTCGAAGCGGACCGCCGCCGGGACGTCGAACAACTCGGCCTCGCTTTCGAGGCCGATCGCGTTCAGCATCGCGGCCGTGTCTTCGGGCGTGTGCGGTGCGTAGGGACTTCCCTGGGCGCGTTCGTGTCGGTTGTGATTGCTCATCGGTGTTCTCCGTTGTGGACAGCAACCGCGATCGCAGTCACGTTCACTGCCGCCCTCACTCGGTCTGCTCGCGGTACTCGTCGGCCGAGAGCAACGCGTCGAAGTCCGCGTCGTCCGCGCGGTCGACTTTGAGCATCCACCCCTCGCCGTAGGGGTCTTCGTTCACCAGTTCCGGGCGGTCGAACAGCTCCTCGTTGACCTCGGTGACGGTGCCCGAAATCGGGGCATAGAGGTCCGAGACGGCTTTGATCGACTCGACCACGCCGAACTCCTCGCCCTGGGCGATGTCGTCGCCGACCTCGGGCAGTTCGACGAAGACGACGTCGCCCAGTTCGTCCTGTGCGAAGTCGGTGATGCCGATCGTGACGGTCTCGTCGTCGGTGGTTGCGTACTCGTGCGATTCCTGGTACTTGCGGTCTTCGGGTGTTTCGAACATTAGTTGTCCTCGATGAATGGTGTGGATACGACTTCCGCTCGTTTCTCCTGGTCGCGAACGACGACACTGAGTTCGGTGCCGGGGTCTGCGAGGGCTGTCGGGAGGTAGCCCAGCGCGATCGCCTCTCCCAGTGTGGGACTCATCGTCCCGCTGGTCACGTGCCCGACGACCTCGCCGTCGGCGACGATCTCGTGGCCGTGCCGGGCGATCCCGCGCTCGCGGAGGATTAGCCCGACGAACGTCTCGGTGACGCCCTCGCGTTCGATCTCGGCGAGCGCGTCGCGGCCGACGAAGTCGGTGTCGAGGTCGACAGTCCAGCCGACGCCGGCCTCGTAGGGGTTGCGTGGCTCCTCGACGGGATCGAAGTCCTGCCCCGAGAGGAGAAAGCCCATCTCGGTACGAAGGGTGTCACGACAGCCCAGGCCACAGGGCGTGACGTCGCCTTCGAACGCCGACCAGACGGTCTCGGCGTCGTCGCTCGGACACAGGATCTCGTACCCGTCCTCGCCGGTGTAGCCCGTCCGCGACACCCACGAGCGGACGCCGTCGATGTCGGCGTAGGTGGCCTCGCCCCACGAGAGCGGCGTCACGTCGACGTCGGTCGCGGCGTCGACGACGTCCGGGGCGTCGGGTCCCTGGACGGCGAGCATCGCCCACGCGTCGGTCTCGTTTCGGACCTCCGCGTCGAGGTCCCACTCGTCCCGGTGGTCGACCCATCGCCGATACGCCTCCTCGTCGTGGCCCGCATTCGGGACGAACAGGTAGCGCGTCGTCTCCTCGTCGGGCAACTGATAGACGATCGTATCGTCGACGATCGTCCCCGATTCGTCGGTGAGCATCGCGTACTGGGAGTCTCCGGGCGCGAGCGCGCTCACGTCGTTGGAGGTGAGCCGTTGCATCAGCGCCGTTGCATCCGAGCCGGTGACGACGATTTCGCCCATATGCGAAACGTCGAAGATCCCGACCGATTCGCGGACGGCGGCGTGTTCCGCCCGAATCGAGTCGAATTCGACCGGCATATCCCATCCGCCGAACTCCGTGAACGTCGCATCTGCGGCGTACACGTCGTACAGCGGTGGCTTCCGATGGGCCATACTGATGGCTTGGTTTGATACAAGAAATGTTTTGGTATGCTCTGTGGCCGCTAGCGGCGTCATAAATTTTATACCGCGATATGAAATGTCGGATTCTCCGGCAAGCGCATCACTACGGCTCGCCGAGCCGCTGCGACAGGTCGGCACTGAACGTGGGGGTATGTGTTGCGGGGAGGCTGCGTCGAGACGGATACGGAGAGTTTCGCTCGTCACAAACCGACCGAATTCCGCTGCTGGCCGTTATCCGTGAGCTCTCGCACGGTTTCAGAAATCGCGTCGATACTCTCTCCCTGTTGGTCGACCGCATCCGCGACGTCCTGGATCTTGGTCTCCATACGTTCGGCGCGGTGACTCGCTTCGTCGATCGTCGCTGCGAGTTCCTCGGTGCTCGCTGCCTGATCGTCGGTCGCGTCTGCGACCTCGGAAATGCCGCTCGACGTCTCGGAGACCGCCTCGGCGATGTTGTCCAGTTTCGCCATCGCGGCGCCGACGCTGTCGACGCCGGTGTCGATTCGTTCGGTCGTCGTATCGAGGCTGGCGACCGTCTCTTGGGTGTCAGCCTGGATCTCGTCGATCATCGTTTCGATCCGACCGGCCTGCGTCTGTGACTCCTCGGCCAGCGATTTCACCTCGTCGGCGACGACCGCGAATCCGTCACCGGCCTCACCCGCCCGCGCGGCCTCGATCGACGCGTTCAGCGCGAGGATGTTCGTCCGATCGGCGATATCGTTGATCACCTCGACGATCTCGTCTATCTCTTCGACGCGCGCTTTGAGCTGTTCGACGTCGTCGCTGACCTCGTCTGCGGCCTCGCCGACGTCGTCCATTACGTCCATCGCGTCCGCGGCCGACTCGCGTCCCTCCGTGGCCAGCGTCTCGGCGCGCTCGCTGGTCGTCGCGACCTGGTTCGCGGTCGACGCCACCTCCTCGATGGTGGCGCTGAGGTTCGAGACTTCACCCGAGACCTCTGTCATACTCTCGGACTGTTCGACGGTGACCTCGCGGATCTCGTGAGCGCACTCGGAGACGTCGTCAGACGCCTCCCGCAGCGCACTGACGGACGCGTCGACGTCACGGGCGACAGACTGCTGCCGATCGAGTTCCCGCTCGATCCGTTCGGTGTAGGAGTGCAGATACGTGTCCATCGCGACCTGTTGGTCGAGATTGATGAGCTTGAGGACCGAGAGCGTCCGGTCGACGACGGTGTCGACAGCATCTTCGACTGCTTCCTCGACAGCAGACGCCGAGTCGTGCCCGTTCCGCGCAGCAGCCGTGGGCTCGTCGACCGCCGCGCGTACGCTCGATTTTACTTCGTCCGCGATTCCCTGCAGTATCCCCTCGTAGTAGATGGCGTACGCCCCGAGGTAGATCTTCGGTCCGAGATCGAGCATATCGTGGATCTTCCCGATCCGAGCCCGCCGATCAAAGTACGAGCGCCCGTACTCTCCCCGTCCGAGTCCTTTTAAGTACTCGATCTGACTTTTCTTGAGAGCTTCGACCGATTTCGAGGACGACTCGAGTATCGCGACCGACTCCGAGTACGCTTGAATGTGATCGTAGAAGTCGTCGACGAGGTCCTCGGCGATGTCGTCGAGAACCGGCGCCGTCTGTTCGAGGTTCTGGCAGTCAGCTTCGTCGAACTGCGTGAAGTCCTTTCGCCAGTTGATCTCTCCGTCGTCGATACCGATCTTCTCGGTTAATCGCTGCCCGTCCACCTGCCCCCGCTCTTGCTTGGTGATTGTCCCCATATCGCAAATGAAAATACTAAGATATTATAAACTCTGTGTCTTGTTATCAGAATTGAATATACAGCGTGTTTAAATATCAGCGGTCGGATCGTGGAGGGGGAAAGAACGGAGAACGATCCCGTTGGCGTGAGAGTACCGCGGTCGAAGTAACCGTTGGTTATGCATACGCCTCGAACTCCTCGCCAAAGACGAGAAAGTAGCCCGTGCCGACGACGCCGATTGCGGCGGCGATGGTGAACGCGACCTCCGGACTCACGAACTCCCAGAGGTACCCGCCGAGGGCGGCGCTAGGGATGACGATCGTATTCCGGAGCAGGTAGTACGTACCAGTGACTCGCCCTCCAGCCCCCTGCTGTGCGGGGCCGACGATCAGCGCCTTGTGCGAGGGGAGACCGGCGAATCGCAACCCCGAGAACGCAAAGACGAGGACCATCGCCGTCGCGGTCCCCGGCGCGTTGATGAGCACGACAGGGAACAGCGCGTACACTGCGAACCCGAGCGCGACGACGGGCTTCAGGCCGACGCGCTCGGCGGCCTTCGCTGCGGGTGCCATCACGAGCAGTGCGACGAGCATCTCCACGCCGAGCAGGTAGCCGAAGAACGCCTCCGGAGAGAGGTCGATCGCGTACGAGAAGCCGGCGAGTGAGACGGTCGTCGCGAATCCGACCTGGTAGATCCGCGTGATCACCAGCACGAAGAACACGTAGACCATCCCGTTGGCGAACCGAACCAGGGTGTCGCCGACGAGCAGCGGCCGCAGCGTCGTCGGCATCTCGCGGAGGTCGCGGCGGATTCGATCGAGCCCCGCGAAGGAGTCACCGAGCGTGTCCTTGCTGGCGTCGTAGAGCAGGTGCTGGGCGACCGTCCCGAGGACGCCGAACGCGACGGCGACGCCGAGAACGTACTGGAAACTCACCGTAAACGCCGGATGGAGACCGATGAGGATGGCGGCGAGGACGGGGCCGACGAGGAAAGCCGTCCGGCGGAACGTCTCCGTACTGGCGAACCCAGCAGCCAACCGCGAGGGCTCGGTCGCCTGCTTGACGACCGCGAACGTGGCACCGAGGCCGAACGACTTCCACGCCTGCGCGAGCAGCAGGCCGACGAAGATCCAGATCCACGGCTGGATCGTCACGCCCGCGAGCGACACCGGACCGACGCCAGGCGCGAGGAGCCAGACGGTGAACCCCAGCGTCGACACCAGGCCGAACACGGTCAGCGCGTAGCGGGAGCCGATCCGATCGGAGATCGCACCGCCCGGGTACGGATAGACGGCCGAGATGACGTTCCCGACCGTGCCGAACAGCCCGACGACGAAGCCGCTGGCTCCGAGCGCGACGAGGTACTCCGGGAGGAAGCGGTTCGTCATCTGGAAGCCGAGACTGAACGCGAACATCGCGAGCGACAGCACCAGCACGTCGCGTTCGAGCGCGAAAAAGCGACGGAAAGTATCCAGTGGTCCCGATTCGTCCCGTCCCTGGCCGACGCGCTCCTGTGTCATCAGGTGTCTGAGCGCGCGTGCGGCAGAGAGAAATATCCACCTGCTGGACGTCCCGAATCGAACGTCGTAGCGCTACAGCGCGGGACTGCGTTCGCGAGGAAGATCACACCCAGCGAGCACGTGATCCGGTGTCGGCGGTGCCGACACATATTACAGATTTGGCGTCTGTAATCCGGCGTACGGAGGTGACTTCACAGCGATGCGGCGACGCACACGCGCACTACTCGTTGCGGTGATTTGCCTCGTCGGCGCCGGCGTCCTGATCGCTCTCACGGTCTACCCGTTCCAATACGGGATTGTCGAGGGCGTGATCGTCGCCGGCGCACTGGTGGTCGCGGCACTGTTCGAGACGGTGCTTGACGACACCTCGTTCTGAGTGCGCGGGAAGGACGCGGCGTACCACCGCCGGCTCGTCGTGGGTTCCGGTTACGTTCCGGCCTGCGATTCGGTCCGTACGGCCTCTGGGTGGACACGGTGAGACGCAATGTCGACGCGCCAGACGTTGCCGCGCCAGCCGATGCGTGAAAGCGACAGCCGTACCGGTTCGCCTGGCTGCAGCGACGCGAGCGCGTCACGCGTGGACTCGTCGGTGTACTCGACCAACTGGTAGGTCGCGTGCGTGGTCGTGGACCGAACGGTCAGCGCATCGTGTGGGTTCATCGCGGTGACGACAGTAAACGAATCTGTTTCGGTCATCGGTATCGGACTCGTTATGTCCACTATTCCTCCGACTTGCTTCATAAACATACTCTACTAGGTGTTCTAGGTGTATATTCTAGATATACTACATCGCCGGTTGGGGCCTCCGCGATCCGCGTTCGGAGGCAACCCGCATCGTCGGCGTTATGTCGGTCCCCGTGAAATCGGTGCTATGGACCTCCTGGGACGCCTGTTCGCCGACGAGGCGGACGAACCGCGGGTCGCGCTCTTCGTCGACGGCCCGAACGTCCTCCGCGACGAGTTCGACGTCGACCTCGACGACGTACGCGAGGCGGCTGCAGCCGTCGGGCAGCTGACGGCGATACGGCTCTATCTCGACGAGCACGCGACGCCGGGGCTCATCCAGGCGGCGGAAGCACGCGGCTTCGAGGTGATTGTCACGAGCGGCGACGTCGACGTCCGACTCGCCGTCGACGTGACCCGCTTTGCCGTCGAAGACCGTGCGGACATCATCGCTATCGCCTCCCGCGACACCGATTTCAAGCCCGCGATCGAGACGGCGAACTCCTACGGCTGTCGGACCTTCGCGATCGCCCCCGGCGAGTTCGGCCGCTCGGACGCCCTGCGGAACGCCGCGACAGAGCGCGTCACACTCGAAGAGGAAGAGGAAGAGGAAGACGAGGACAGCCCGACCCTCGTCGGCTACGACGCGTAAGCGTCGGAGACGGTGCGGTTCGCGAGGCGCGCGACGACCACGACGCGTCATCGTCCTGGCCGCCCATACCGACCTTTCCGCCACACCGACCTTTCCGCCCAGCGACAAACGGGCGAATTTTTTGAGTGGCGAGCCGAGGGGCGCGTATGGAAGATCTCGGCACGCCGGTGCTCGACAACCACCTACATCTCGACCCGGCGCACGGCCGTGGCCTCGACGCCGTCCGCGACTTCGCGCGGCTCGGCGGGACGCACCTGCTCGTCGTGAACAAACCCTCCTGGCTCCTCGGCGTCGAACCCGAGACGGGTGAGGATTTCCGCCCGGTCTTCGAGACGACAATCGACGTGGTCGAGGAAGCGACCGAGTTGTTGCCGGGCCGGGCGTGGCCCGTGCTCGGCGTCCATCCGGGTCTGGTCTCGAAGCTCGTCGACGACCGCGGGTTCTCGCCGGCGGACGCGAGCGCGTTGATGCAGGCGGGACTCGACTGCGCGGCGGAGTACGTCGCCGGGGGCGACGCGCTCGCGCTGAAGTCCGGGCGGCCGCACTACGACGTCTCTGACGCGGTGTGGGAGGCCTCGAACGAGGTAATGCGCCACGCGTTCTCGCTGGGCGCAGAACACGGCTGCGCCGTCCAGTTGCACACTGAGGCGACAGACGACCTGACCGAGGTGGCCGGGTGGGCCGAAGCGCGCGGGCTCTCAGCCCACAAGGTGGTGAAACACTACGCCGGTGGGACGCTCGCGGGCCCGACGCCGAGCGTGATGAGCGAAAAAGATCGCCTGGAAGTCGCGGCTGAATCGGGTGAGCCGTTCCTGATGGAGACGGATTTCGTCGACGATCCCGACCGTCCAGGGATGGTGCTCGGTCCGAAGACCGTGCCGCGTCGCGTGCGATGGCTCCTCGAATCGGGGTACGACGCAGCCGTCGAGCGCGCTCACGTCGAGACTCCCGCCGACGTCTACGGGATCGACACGCGTGCGGCGCTGTCACGCTAGTCGAGCGCTCGTCGGGACCCTCGACAAGAAAGGCATTTGAATCCCGGCGGAAATGGTGGAATATGACCGAGGCCGAGGAGACTTACTACACCGAAGAACGCTGGCAAAACTGGCTCTCGCGCGTCGAGGAAGAAGAGCTCGACCCCGAAAACGAGGACTCCGCGCGATTGCTCTTGAATCTGCAGGACGACGCGGCCATCGCGGTCGCGAAGATCGTCTCTGCGTACGAGGACGGACGGCTCGAAGACGAGGAAGCGATCGAGGAACTCGAACGCGTCCGCACGATCGTCCTCTCCGAGCCCGAACTGGACATCGAAGACGAGGCCGCGCGCGAGGACAAAGTGATGCTCATCGACGGCGTACAGACGAGTCTCGTCTGCGTCTTCTACGCTGCGGAGGAGTACATCGTCGCCGGTGCGGCCGAAGAAGCGCCGCTGACGGAGTACGTCGAGGCCGCCGCCGCTGCAGAGCAGGATGACGATATGGACGCGGCGCTCGGCTACCTCGTGCAGGCCGGCACGCGGATCATCGAGGGCGACGAACTCGATATGGCCGTCGTCGAAGAGCTCGAATACGGGCTCGTCTCCGAGTGGGTCAACGGACTGGACAGCCTCCAGAGCGCGATGAGCGATCCCGAAGTCGTCGAAGAAGAAGACGAGGACTGAGCGGCACGCGTCGTCGCGACGGCACTCGCGGTGGCCGGGAGTGACAGTCAGTCGATCATTCCCGTGACCGGAACGTGAGCGTTCGTCGCCGACGTGATCTCGGCCTCGATTCGTGCCGCTTTGCCGGCATATTTTTATCCACCAGTCGCTGATTCCGGGGTATGTCTCTCGGGGGCGACGACAGGGCCGTGACGGTACAGATCGGAGCGGTCCTGCTCCTGGGGTTTCTCGTTATCTCACTCTCGTTGTATCAGGCGACTGTCGTTCCACAGGAGAATCGGCAGATCGAGTTCCAGCACAATCAGCGCGTTCAGTCAGATCTCCAGGAAGTCCGGAACACGATCCTCGGCACAGCTGCGACAGGATCGTCAGGGCCGGTCAGCGTCGAACTTGGGACACGATATCCCACGCGCGTCGTCGCCGTGAATCCCGCGCCACCGAGCGGGACGCTCTCGACGTCGTCGCTTGGGACGGTTCAGATTCGGAACGCGACGGCCGACGACCGCGCCACCACGGAGGAGGACTACCCCGAGACCGCTGACTTCTGGAACGGGACGACGCACAACTACACCACGAAGTCGCTCGTCTATCGGCCGAGCTACGCGAATTACGACGGCGCACCCGCGACCGTTTACGAGAACGGCATCGTTTACAACCGCTTCCGCTCGGGAAATCTCACTCTCACCGATCAGCCGATCGTGTCGGGGCGACGAATCTCGCTCGTCACACTGTCCGGAGACCTCTCCCGAGGCGGTGCCAGTACACTCGCCGTCGATCCGCGAGCGGTGAGCGTCTCGACGCGCACGATCAGCATCTCGAACGAGAGCACGAGCGAGAACGTCTCGATCTTCGTTCCCTCGGAACTGAATCGCCAGTCGTGGCTCGAACTCCTGAATCAGACCGGTGAGTACGATCCCGCCGCGGATCCGAACGACGGTGGATACGTCTATCGGGTCGAAGAGCGACCGGACGGCATCGAACTGTTCTTCGAGCGAGACGTGACTTACCAACTGAAACTCTCGAAAGTCGGGGTTGGGACGAACGTCGACGACACGGAGCCTGCGTACCTGACGAGCGTCGAGGACCTGACCAAGAGTCCGTTCGCTGGACGGACGTATCCGTTTGTCGTCGAATCCCGCGACAAGTACAACAACCCGGTCGGAACGTCCGTACTCGGAGACAGTCAGAGCGGAACCGTCCCCGACGGTGTCGTCGTAGAATCCGGGCGCTATCGGTATCAGTACACTGCTGGAGCGGCAGGGCCAGACTGGGTGAACGTGACTTATCGGACAGCGGCCGGTGGCGTATACGACGTGAGCAGCCCCGCTTTCGAGGGAGACCGAAACGAGAACATACAGTACACACTGGACGTTCAGGCCGCAAGTGGTGGCGGCCCTGACGATGGTGGGTCGGATACGTCGGCGATTACGATTGAGCCATTCGACATTGACGATAATAGTAAATCAAACAGAATAAAAGGTAAAATCCAGACAGTGACCGCCAAAGATAGCGACAGCGACGATGACGTCCAAGAACTCACTATCGAACTTGTTGATGGAAATAGAAACATTATCCTTATCCAGTCGGATACAAGTGCAGGAACTGGTTCTTTAACCATTACAGACAAGAACTTCAACGAAAAAAGAGAAACCGATCCGTACGTGGTGCGTGTGACTGCCAAAGATGCTGACGGCAACGTCGAAGTAAAGGAGAAGGCCGTCGGATGATAGACACCCGCGCCCAAGCAGAGTCCCTCGGAACCGTCCTCTTCCTCGCGGTGGTGATTGTCAGCGCGACGACGTTTGGTGCATACTACGTCTCCTCTCAAACTGGAGGATCTAACGGGGGTGCAGCAGGCGCAGCCGGCAGCGCGAGCGGGACGCCGATCGAGATCACGATGACGGCGACCGAAGAGTCACTCACACTCTCGCACAGCGGCGGGGCATCGGTATCTACGGACGCACTCCGGGTTGTCGTCACAAACAGTTCTGGAGAGTCCTCGTACGCCTTCGCGTCCGGACAGATCCGCAATGGCGGCGGTGGAGACGGACAGTTTGATCCGGGTGAGACGTGGCAACTCGGGTGGGATCAGGCCTCCGGATCGGAGGTCACCATCTCGGTGATAAATGACGCGACTGAGACCCTCTTGCTCCAACAGACGACGACGATCGGATCACCCATCGAATCGGACGCCGACGGGAGCGCGGACGGGACAGATGCGGCCGAGCGGACGCTCGTGGTCGACGCCGGGCCGCAGCAGACCGTCTCCGGCGAAAAGGGCTCTGCGGTAGGCCTAGACGGGAGCACCAGCGCCAGCGGAGACGAGGTCACGTATCAGTGGGATATTGTCGATTACGACGGCGTCTCGACCGACGCCGTCGCGGTCGCGGACACTGATTCCCTCGATTCGACGTTCAAGGTCCGAGAGAACGTTACAGACGCGAATCACACAGTTGTCGTAGAACTGACCGTCGAGAACGCGACGGCGACCGGAGAGGATCGAACGACAGTGACGGTCGAACAGGCTAACCAACCGCCGATCGCCGACGCTGGCGACGACAAAGAACTCCGTGCTAACGAGGAGGATGACGGCGACGGTCACCCCGGAGAGGGACCGCCTGAGCACGCTGGACCAGACAACATCGGCAGGGGCGAAGGGGGAGCGCTCACGGAACCTAGTGTCCCGAGTGCAGCGGTGATCTACCCCGTATCGATCGAGGCCGTCCCAATTGCAGCGGCCGACGACGACGACGCGGATGAAATCGGAGGGACGTTCGTCGAACTCAATGGGACCGGGAGTAGGGATCCAGACGGGGACGAACTGAGTTACAGCTGGGAGATCACCGATCGTGACGGACTCGCCGAGGAGACCATTACCCTCGTGGATTCAGAGAGTGCGACCCCGAAAGTGGTGCTCGTCGGTGCACCACCATCTGATACCCGGAAGGTCACGGTTGAGCTAACGGTATCCGACGTCGCCGGCGCGACTGACACCGACCAAGTGAACGTGAGAGTCTACCCAGAGTCCGACGATGATGACGGGTTCTGGGGTGACTTCTGGGACGGCTTCTGGGACGACTTCTGGGGTGACGACGATGACGAGCCCCGAGGTGGCGGCGATGGCTGGGACTGGGGTGATATCTTCGGTGGGATCTGGAGATGACTCTCGGCCGACATTGTATACCGAGTCGCACCTCTCCGCGTACGCTGGGCATCGTCGACCCTGTCTTTACTGTTAGACAATCGTCGACACCGCTATCGACAAAACAATAAGCGAACCACGAGATGGGAGAGGTATGACTGCCGTCGGCATCGACGCCATCGAACTCTGGTCTGGGAAACTCCGCCTGGACCTCGCGGAGACGTTCGCGCCAGTGAAGGGCGAAGACCCCGGAAAGTACACGAAAGGCATCGGTATCGAGTATTCCTCGCTGCCCGATGTCTACGAGGACATCGTCACGATGGGCGCGAACGCGGCCAAGCAACTGATGGACCGCAAGGGCCTCACGCCCGACGACATCGGTCGGATCGACGTCGCGACCGAGTCCGCCTTCGACAACTCGAAGCCCGTTTCGACGTACATCGCGGGCTGTCTCGAACAGGTGTACGACGGCGACTTCCACCACGCGAACAAGGGCGAGCGGAAGTTCGCCTGCCTGTCGGGCACGCAGTGTCTCGACGACGCGTACAACTGGATCCGCGCGGGGCGAAATCGCGGGCGCGCGGCGCTCGTGATCGCGACCGACACGGCGCTCTACGAGCGCGGCGACCCCGGTGAGGCGACCCAGGGTGCGGGTGCGGTCGCGATGCTCATCGACGAGGAGCCGGACATCGTCGCGCTCTCGACAGAGCAGGGCTACGGCAGCGCCGACGAGACCGACTTCCTGAAGCCGAATCAGCAGTTCCCGAGCGTCGACGGCAAGCGCTCGATTCAGGTGTACCTCGCGCGGATGCGCGAGGCCCTGGAAGACTACGAGTCCGTCGCCGGCGACACTCACCCCGAGGACTTCGTCTACTTCCCGTTCCACACGCCGTATCCGGGGATGGTCCGAAAAGCCGCGTTGCTCGGCTACCGGCACATCACGCGCGACACCGAGATTGAGGACGCCCTCGCCGACGACATCGGGATGCAGCCGCGCGAGGAGAACTACGAGACGCGCGAAGACTACGAGGAGGCGATCCGCGCGTATATGGACGAACTGAAAGGGACGCGTCAGTACCAAGAGTGGTACGAGCAGGCGATCGAGCCGACGATCCAGGTCTCCGGGCAGGTCGGCAACTGGTACACAGCCTCGGTGCATCTCGCTCGGCTCTCCGCCCTCCGCGCGGCCGCGTCCGAGGACGTCGACCTCGCGGGCGAGAAGATGCTCGTCGGCTCCTACGGCTCGGGCGCGCAGGCGGAGATTCACGCTGAAACCGTCCGCGACGGCTGGCGCGAGGGCGTCGAGAGTCTCGACGTCGACGCGCAACTGGCGGACCGCTACGATCTCTCCTTCGAGGAGTACGAACTCGTCCACGACGTCCACAACCACCAGAAGGAAGTCGAGGTCGAGGAGTTCACCCAGCCCGAGGGCGAGTTCGTCTTCACCGGTTGGGGCCGGATGAACGAGCGGCGCTACGAGTACGTCGAATAGGTCGCTACGAGGAGCGCGGATCGGCGGCAGCGACTGTTCTTTCTCTCGCGGCGACCGCAGTCGAGTACCTACGGGAGTCGCCGCAGGTCGTCAAGCATCTCGTCGAGATCCCGATTCGAGATCGCGAGCGAGAAGCCGTCGATCGTGGCGAGCGCGGGCGCGTGCTCCCAGAGGTCGTCCTCGGTGAGCCCGTGGAGGATGACGGCGTTCGGCGTCGGATTGACGACGCGCATCGCGACCAGCGGCGACTCCCCGCGGGTGACACCCGTGAACACCAGCGCGCGCGAGGTCGACTGGCCGTAGAGGCGGTAGAACTCCTCCGAGGAGAGACGCGTGATCGCTTCGATGCTGTTGATAACGGTGTGGCCGCTGATCCGGTCCTGATCGCCGCGGACGAGTTCGGTCGCGTCCATCGCGTCGTACAGCGTCTCCAGCGGAATGGACGTCGGATACTCCCGGAGGTCCTGGACGATGTCGCTCTCGAATCCCGCAGAGATGACGCGAGCGTACTGGCGGATGCGACCCCCGCCCCGAGATTCGTCGATATCGAGGAGCGCCTCGACCATCCGTCGGACGACGCCGATGCCGGGGCTCTCGCGCCGCCCGCTCTCGTAGTCGGAGATGACCGACGAAGAGACGTCCAACTGTTCGGCGAGCGCCGTCTGTGAGACGTCGAAGTCCGTGCGCCACTTGCGAAGCGTCGCGCCCGGATCGTCACTCAACGTAATTTCGCCCGCGATTCGCCGTGCGAGATCCTCTCGAGGGACCGTCGTCACGGCTTCCAGCCCTCCGCGATCGACCGCTCACGATACATACTGCTGGGAACTGGGGGAGGCGGCCGCAAAAGCGTATCGAACGGGGGGTTCGACGAACGCCGAGAGTATAACCGCCGGGCGGGGCCGACAGGATCGCTGTCGCGGGGCGAGCAGCGGTGTAGCAACGCACGAACGTTCAAGTCTGGTCGGGCGTAGAGTACCGTCGTGCCATCGACGCTCGTCCACGTCGCGCTCGCACTCCTCATCGCCGCCGCGCTCCTCGGAGAGGAGTTCGACGGTCGGAGCGCACTCGTCGTCACCGCGGCGACCGTGCTCCCCGACCTCGACGTGGCGCTCGAACCGATCCTCTCGGGCGCACACCGCTCTGTCGGCCACACCCTGCTCTTCCCCGCGGCCCTGTTCGCCCTGCTGTGGTGGGACGCCCGACGCGGCGCCGACTCGATCGTCCGCCAGCGATACGGCAACCGCGGGCTCCGAGTCGCGTTCGTCGCGGTCGGCTGCCTCTTCGGAGCCGCGATCGTCCCCGACCTCGTCGTCGGGGGCGTGAACGCGTTCTATCCACTCCACGATACGTTCTACACGGTCGACGGGCGACTGTTCTACTCGACGGACCGCGGGTGGGTCCAGACGTTCGTCGATCTCTCACCACCCGAGACGGAATCACGGCGCACGACGGAGAACTTCGCGTTCCGGACGGTGTTGGACGTCGAACCGACACTCGGCGTCGAGACGGCGAGTGGCGACGGGAGCAGCGGCTCGGGACAGCCACAGCGCGTCGAGCGCATCTTCCCGGTGGCGATGACGGGCTTTCGCGCGTGGTTACTGCCCCTCTCGGCATTTGTGACCGCCGTCCGACTGTGGCAGACGCGGCGCGCTACCGGAGCGGGCGCGGACGCCGAGGAGTGATCGGACGGTCGAGCCTTCACTACCGGTTCGGCGGAGATGGCAGCGTTCTTGCGCTCCGGACGTCGAGTGAGACTGATGACCGAGCAGGCAACGTCGGCCGACGCCACGATCAGATCGTACGACACTGATACCGACCGCGACGCGCTCTGGGAACTGAAGCGCGGGTTCGAGCTCGGAATCGGCGCGGACACCGGTGGCGAGGAGAAGGGCGCGGTCTACGAGGAAAAACTGACGGCGGAGTACCGCGAGCGCTGGCTCGCGTGGGTCGACCGCTGCGTCGACGAGGACCCAGACAGCGTCCTCGTCGCCGTCGACGAAGCGGCAGCAGCGGAAAACAGTGAGAACGGCGACGGCGACGTCGTCGGCTACGCGTTCGTCCTCCCGGAGTCGCTGTCGTTCGTCTGGGACGCCGCGATCCTCAACGAGATCTTCGTCGCTCCCGACTACCGCGGAACGGGCGTCGCCGACGCGCTGATGAACGCCGCCGTCAAGAGCGCGCGTGCCCAGGACCTCCCGCTCGATCGGATGGTTCTCGACGTGGACCGCGAGAACGACAGAGCACAGGCATTCTACGAGCGATACGGCTTCGAGCACTGGGGCGAGATGGTCGCTCGCGATCTGTAACGCAGAGCGGCCGATAACTCAGATTCGGAGCCTCACGCGCGCCCGGGCGTGGCGAGCGCACCGAGCGCCCCGCCGAACGCGCCGAAGACGAGCGGGTAAACGAGCCCTGCGAGCAGAATCGCCGTGACTAGCGTCGGTCCGGCCGTGGCGTCGCCGACGTCGACGGCGAAGAGGAACGCGCCGACGACCGCGAGCGGGAGGTAGCCGAGGATGACCGATGCGCCGCCGACCGCGCCGGCCATCGGGGTCTCGGACCGGCTCAGGGCCGCCACGAGCGCTCCCGCGAGTGCGAGCGCGACCGGCGGGAGGACGAAGAGCGCCGCGGAGAACGTGTCGCCGCGCCCGACGAGGTTCACGGCCGTCGAGCCGAACAGCCCAGGGATCTCGCTGGTGACGAAGTGTGCGTTGTAGAACACCCAGCCGACCAGTTTCCACGTTCCGGGCTCGCCCGTGGCGATCTCTAGAACCCGGGCCGCAAGCGAGTTCGAGATCTGCTGGCCGGTCACTGCGTACGTGAGCGCGTACGAAACGAGATACGCGAGGACGCCGCCCAGCGCGGCGATACCGAGCGTTCGACCGTCCGGGGCGTAGCCTCGCCGCGACGTCGGTGTCGACTCGGATCGTGCCATCGGTTCCACGTGAGAGTACTCCCATAGGTGTCTTGTGGTCGAGTGAGACGCCGACGAAGTCGCCGTCGGCAAGCACCCGGTTACTCGATTCCGGTCGCCGGTTTCTCGCGGCGGCCGGTGATCTCTTCGGGGCGCAACCGGTAGAGCGTGTACTCCAGCTCCCGAGGCGGTTCCTCGTAGATGGTAAAGAACGGGATGTCGATCGAGCGGATCGCCTCGACGACCGTCCCGTCGATACTCGCTTCGGGGATCTCCACCAGCGGCCCGCGGACGACGACGGACTCCCAGCCGCTGCTGCCCTCGGCGGTGACGACGAGCGCGGCTCGATCGGAGCCGGCGAGGTACTCGCGTTTCTCGGAGTCGGTTCCGAACCCGAGGCGGAGATACACCTCGCCGGCGTTGGCGTCGTACCCGTAGGAGACAGGAATCGCGTATGGGTCGTCGTCGCTGGCGAGCGCGAGCACGCCGACGCCGCCCGTCCCGAGCAGTTCGTCGATCGCTTCGCGGTCAAGCACGACAGCGCTCTCGTCTGCGGACATACGTGACAATAGGTGCCACGGAACCATAAACTGTCGCTCGATTATAACAAAAGGGAGCCGTTCGGGAGCCGGCACCGACAGCGCGCGATCTGCGCGGTGCCACCCCGCAACCACTAAACGGGCCTCGCTCCTTCCACTGGTAATGACGGACTGGACCGAACGGTACCGCCCGACGACGTTGTCGGAGGTCCGCGGCAACAACAAGGCCCGCGACGCCCTGAAAGAGTGGGCCGACACGTGGGACGACCACCGCGAGCCGGTCGTCCTCCACGGCGCGCCCGGCGTCGGGAAGACCTCCGCCGCCCACGCCCTAGCGAACGATATGGGCTGGGAGGTCGTCGAGCTCAACGCCTCCGACGAGCGGACGGCAGACGCCATCGAGCGGTTCGCCGGACGGGCCTCGCGGAACGCGACGCTCGCTGGGTCGGTCGGCGGCGACAGCGGCGGCCGCCAACTGGTGATAATGGACGAGGCCGACAACATCCACTACCAGTACGACCGCGGCGGCAAGCAGGCCGTCACGCGCCTGCTCAAGGAGGCCAACCAGCCGATCGTCCTCATCGCCAACGAGTACTACGATATGTCGAACGGGCTGCGGAACGCCGCCCAGGAGATCGAGTTCCGCGACGTCTCGGCGCGCTCGATCGTCCCGGTGCTCCGAGACACCCTGCGGAAGGAAGACATCGAGTTCGAGGAGGAGGCGCTCGAACGGATCGCCGAGGCCAACAGCGGCGACCTCCGCGCGGCGGTGAAGGACCTGCAGGCGACCGCCGACGGGAAACCCCGGGTCACGCTCGAAGACGTGACCACCGGTTCGCGAAACCGCGCGGTCGGCCTGTTCGAGTTCCTCGACGCCGTGCTGAAAGAAAAGCCCGCTCAGGAGGCGCTACAGACCGCCTACGACGTGGACGAGACCCCCGAAGACCTTCTCAAATGGGTCGAAGACAAGGTCCCGCTCGTCTACGAGGGCGAAGAACTCGCCCGCGCCTACGAGTTCCTCGCGAACGCCGACGTCTGGACGAGCCGGGTCTACGCGACCGACTACGACTACAGTTGGTGGCGCTACGCGACTGACAACCTCGCCGGGGGTGTCGCGGCCGCACGCGACCACACCCGCGGCGGCTGGACGCGCTACGGCGGCGCGCCCTATCGGTCGACGCGGGACGCGACCCGCGACGAGGTCGTCCGCTCGATCGCCGAATCCGGCGGCTTCTCGATGTCGACCGCTCGGCTCGACGTTCTGCCCTTCCTCGCGGCGATGACGCACCACTGCAAGCCCCGAGAGCTGACCGTGGCGATGGCCGCCTGGTACGACCTCGACGAGGCGGCCGTCTCCTACATCACGGGGAGCGGCGAGACGACGAACAAGGTGCAGTCGATCGTCGAAGACGCTGCCGACCTCCGAACTGACGAACTCGAAGCACACGCGGGTGGGGCGTTCGCCGGCGGCGACCGAGGGGCTGGCGACGCCGAGGCCGGCGACGGGAGCGCCGGTGCGGACGCGAGCGACGACGAGGGCGACGACTCCCAGCAGACGCTCGGCGCGGAGGTGCTGGACCGCGACGAAACCGAGGCCGACGACGGCGGTGACGGGGCCGACGCGGCGGATGACGACGGTCAGGCCGGACTCTCGGACTTTATGTGAGTTCGGAGGTGCCTGCCCACGTCGCCGCCGCGTCGAGTATCGGGCCGCCGAACGCGGTGAGTGGAGCGAAGAGTGCACCGACGACCACGGCGGCCGGGCTTCCGGTGAGAAGCAATCCGACGAGCGCGCCGCCGACGCCGCCGAGCGCGTAGCCAGCCGTCGCACACCGCAGGCCACGTTCTCGCGAGGTGTCACGGAACAGTACCGTCACCAGCGCACCGAGCGCGATCGGGAGTCCCTCGACGATGGCTGCAACGAGGAGCCCACCGAGGAGAACGCCGACCGTAAATCGGGCGAGGCCGACGGTCGCACCGATCGGCGCGTCCTGGATTCCGACCGGCGAGCCAGCGGCGAGTGCGCCGACACCGACCAGGATCGCGATGGCGTGGACACCGACGAGCGTCCAGGTGAGACGTCGTCCGAGCACCGTCGCGACGAGGAGGCTCAGGCCAGCCAGAAGCGGCAGGACGACGAACGTCGCAGCCGCAGCGAGGAGGAGGACGAATCCGGGGCCGGGGACGTTGGTCACGGGCGGCGCTACGGAGAGCGCCGGTAAGTGCTTTCCCGCAGTTCGTCGCAGAAAGAGAGGACGGCAGTCCCGATCAGAGCAGTTTCGAGAGGAACTGCTCGCCGCGGTCGGTTCGCGGGTTCTCGAAGAACGACTTCGGCTCGCCGGTTTCGACGATCCGGCCCTCGTCCATCAGGACGATCCTGTCGCCGACCTCGCGGGCGAAGCCCATCTCGTGGGTGACGACCATCATCGTCATCCCGTCGTCTGCGAGCCCGCGCATCACTTCCAGCACTTCCCCGACGAGTTCGGGGTCGAGTGCGCTCGTCACCTCGTCGAAGAGCATCACTTTGGGGTCCATCGCGAGCGCCCGCGCGATCGCGACGCGCTGCTGTTGGCCGCCCGAGAGCTGATTGGGGTAGGAGGCTCCCTGTTCGAGGAGGCCAACGTCTTCGAGCAGCTCTTCGGCGCGAGTGCGAGCGGCCTCCTCGTCGATACCGCGGACCTTCCGCGGCGCGAGCGTGATGTTCTCCAGCGCCGTCTTGTGCGGGAAGAGGTTGAACGACTGAAACACCATCCCGATGCGCTGTCGAAGTCGGTTGATGTCCGCGTCGGGGTCGGAGATCGACCGCCCGTCGAGGCGGATCTCGCCAGCCTGGATCTCTTCGAGGCGGTTCGCACAGCGCAGCAGCGTCGACTTGCCGGATCCCGAGGGACCGACGACGACGCACACTTCGCCGTCTTCGATGTCGAGCGAGATCTCCTTGAGGACGTGCGTCTCGCCGAAGTACTTGTCCACGTGGTCGAACTCCAGTAAGGAGTGGTCCGCAGTCATTGGGACTCACCGCCCCAGTCCGAACGGGCTTCGAGGTACTCGACGAGGCGACCCATCGGAATCGTGATCGACAGGTACGCGATCGCGACCAACACGAGCGGCGTCCACGGGTCGAACGTGGCGCTGTTGACGTCGCGGAACTGTTGGATGAGTTCGGGAATCGCGATGACCGTCAAAAGCGAGGTGTCCTTCACGAGGATGATCTGGTCGTTGCCGACCGCCGCCAGCGCGTTGCGCCACGCCTGTGGGATGACGACTTCGCGCATCGCCTGCACGTATCCCATCCCGAGCGAACGCGCGGCCTCCATCTGTCCGTCGGGCACCGCACCGATCCCGCCGCGGACCGCCTCGCCGACGTACGCCGCGTGATTCAGCGTCAGCGAGATGATCGCCGTCGGAAGCCCCCAGTTCGAGATCGGGAACGTCCCCGGCCACAGCGTCGGGACGCCGAAGTAGATGACGAAGATCTGAAACAGCAGCGGCGTCCCGCGGAAGAACTGCACGTAGGCGGCGGAGATCCCCCTCGTGATCCGCGTCTTCGAGACGCGCGCGAGCCCGACGAAGATCCCGGAGGTCACAGAGAGCACGCTCCCCGTGACGACGATGCCGAGCACCAGCCCGTAGGCTCTGATGAACTGCGGGAGGATCGTCGGGATCAGCCCGTAATCGACTTGGACGGACAGAATGTACAGAACGAGCAAGACGACGCCCAGCGCGAACAGACTCGACAGTCCGACACCGAGATACTTCAGCGTCTGATCGTCGAAAAACCCGTCCGCGGTGGCGTTGGCTTCGGCCGGCGCGCCCGAGTATGAATCTGCCATAGTTGGGACGAAATACAGATCTGTCGAGGGTTATCCCGAGAAGTACTCCGAGTAGATCTCGTCGTACGTGCCGTTGTCCCTGATCGTCGCGAGCGCCTCGTTGACGCGCTCGCGGAACTCGTCGTCGTCCTGACGGAACGCGATACCGTAGTTCTCGACGGTGAGCGTCAGGTACGGCGGTGCTTCCTGTCCGCTCTCGGCGGCCGCACCTTCGCCTTCGAGGAACACCACGTCGTCGCGTTCGTTCGCGAACTCGGCGTTCACGGTGTTGTCGTTGATGATGGCGTTGACCTGGCCGTTGATCAGGGCCTGGAACGCGCCGGAGATCTGGTCGTACTTCTTGAGGTCGAGGTCGCCGTCGAATTCCTCTTTCAGCTGTTCGGCGGCGTTGGCACCCGTCGTGCCCTTCTGGACGCCGATCGGCTGTCCCTGAAGATCCGCCTTCGAGGAGATCGAACCGCCCTCACGAACGATGACCGTCTGGTAGGCGGTGAAGTATGGATCCGAGAAGTCGACTTCCTGCGCCCGCTGGTCGTTGATCGTCATCGCGGACATGATGATCCGGAAGTTGTTGTTGTTGAGCGAGGGGATGATCGAGTCGAAGCTCGTCGGCTTGAACTCGTAGTCGATCCCGAGCTGGTCTTCGAAGACCGCCGCCGCGATGTCGACGTCGAAGCCCGTCAGTTCCCCCGAGGTCGTCTCGTACTCGAAGGGACGGTACGGGATGTCCGAGCCGATGACGACCTTCGAGGGGACGGCCGATTCCGTCGTCGTCGCCTCGGTTTCACCCGACTCCGTCGTCGACGACCCGCTGTCGCCGGAAGTCGTTTCAGTTGCCTCTCCACCAGACCCGCCGCCGGTACACCCGGCGAACAGCCCGCCGGCGATGACGCCGGCACCAGTCTTCACGTAGGTCCGTCTGTCCATAACACCGTTGAGTTATAGAGAGGAATATAACAACGTGTCGTTTCGGTATACGTCCGTTCACCCAACTAACGGCTTTTCGACCGCTCGTGGGACAAAATTCGATCCGGCGGCGACGTCGTGCGATTAGTCCGAGTCCCCCTCGCCGTGGGGCGATTGGAGAGGCGCAGTCGGCGCAGTCGGCCGGTTACATCGTGGGGCGTCGCGCCGGATCGATCGAGTCGGCGTCGCGTCGCGGGTCAGTCGCTTCCGGGAACGCCGCGCGAGCCCGCCGAGTCGGCGCCGCGTCGAACCGTGTACCACGCGACGGCGACGAGCCCGAGCGCAGCGAGGCTGCCGGCGATCGAGACGTACTGGAGCGTCCCACCGTACACCAGCCGACCGACGACGAGCAACGAGACGACGACGAGCGCGGCCGCGCCGGCGAGTCGGCGAACGCGGCGTGACGCTCGGGCCGCGTCCGTGCCGGCCGTCGGCGACGACCACACGGCCGTGGCGAGGAGCGCGGCGTAGGTACCGAGCCCGAGGAGGTAGTAGGCGGCCTGTACGGGCGGGCCGAACGTGACGAAGGCGTGCGGCGTCAGTGCGAGGAGGACCGGAAGCAAGAGCCCAGCCGTGGTGAGCGACTTCCGCATCCGATCGTAGCTCGCGCCGGCGGAGCCGTACGTCCACGCCGCCGCCAGTGCGACGCCGGTGAAGATGATCGACGCCGTGCTGAAGTGCGCCAGCAGGATCGCCCACTGGTAGGTCTTCACCGTGAGCGCGCCGAGGATGATCTGGGAGGGAAGCAGAATCGTCGCACCGGCGAGCGCGAGACGAACGCGTCGGTCAGCGCCCTCGCGCCACGCCAGGATCGTCGTCCCGAGGACGAGGAAGCCGGTGATCATCGCGACGAGTCGGTGGAACCACTCGATGAAGCTACTCCAGTTCGCCGGGAACAGTCCGAGGAATCCGTCACACAGCGGCCAGCGGCCGGCGCAGGTCAGCCCCGCGCCCGCCGCCGCAGTGTACACGCCGAGCACCATCAGAATGCCCGTGAGCGCGGCTGAGATGCCGACGAGCCGACGGAGACGTGTGTCCATATCCACGGCTCGGGACCGGAGATACTTGAATCGCTCTCTCGGCGGGCGAGACCCTCGGTCGGCCGTCGATGACGAGCGATGTGACACCGAGGCCGCGACGGTTTCGACACGTTTCAAGTCGCAGCGGCGGTACCCGGAGGTATGACCGACGAGACACCGCCGACTGCGGCTCCGGACGACGACGCAGACCGGGACCGAACGCAGGAACACCTCGATCACCGCCGCGAGCGACTGACCGAGTTTCTCGACAGCGAGGGACTCGATGCGATCTGGTTCGGTCAGCCGAACTCCTTCGCGTGGCTGACGACGGGCAGCAACGTCGTCGACCGCGACGCCGACGTGGGCGTCGCCGCCGCCGGCTACACCCGCGACGACGGCTTCGTCGCCGTCACCAACAACATCGAAGCCGAACGGCTCGCCGACGAGGAACTGCCGGAGCCGTTCGATATCACGTCCGTCCCGTGGTACGAGTCCTCGCTGGCGTCGGCCGTCGCAGACGCGACCGCGGGCGCGGGCGCCGCCGACTTCCACGTCCCCGGATTCGACGACCTCGACGCGAGTCGGCTCCGCCGCCCGCTCTCTGCGACGGACGTCGAGCGGTACCGAGCGCTCGGCCGCGACGTCGCCGACGCGCTCGAACGCGTCGCGCGCGAACTCCAGCCCGGCGACACGGAACACGAGGCCGCCGCGGGGCTCCGCATCTCGCTCGCGACGCTGGGGATCGAAGCGCCCGTGACGCTCGTCGGCGGCAGCGAGCGCGCGCAGACGTACCGCCACTTCACGCCAACCGGTGCGCAGCTCGGCGACTACGCGCTCGTCTCCGTGTCGGCCGAGCGCGGCGGGCTCTACGCCAGCGCGACCCGGACGGTCGCGTTCGACAGCGCACCGGCGTGGCTCGCGAGCCGTCACGAGACGGCGATGCGCGTCGAGGCGTCGGCACTCGACGCGACGCAGCGCGCAGTCGGGGGCAGTGAGAGCAGCGGCACAGCCGGCGACGTCTTCGACGCCATCGCGGGCGCGTACGACACACTCGGTGAACCCGACGAGTGGCGAAACCACCACCAGGGCGGCGCTACCGGCTTCGACACGCGTGAGTGGATCGCAGCACCCGAGAGCGACGAGCCGATCGAGGCACCGCTCGCGTACGCGTACAACCCGACGGTCCGCGGCGCGAAGTCAGAAGACACCGTGCTCGTCACCGAAGACGGGGTCGAAGTCCTGACGAGCACCGGCGAGTGGCCCACCCGCTCTGTAACGTCGGCCATCGACGGGTCGGCGTTCACCATCGAGCGGCACGACGTCCGCACGCTCTGACGCCGGGCTGGGGACACTCTCCGGGGTAGCACGCCGGCCGTCGTAGCGAGTGACCAATCCGTACGTCGTCTGTCGAATGACGCTTCGACAGATAGCTTTTTTTGTGCAGCTATCCTCGCCGCCGCTATGGGACTTGACGACGACGCGAGAGAGTATCACCGCGAGGAGCCGCCTGGGAAGATCGAGATCTCGACGACGAAGCCGACGAACACCCAGCGTGACCTCTCGCTGGCGTACTCGCCGGGCGTCGCGGCCCCGTGCCGCGACATCGACGCGGACCCGACGCGCGCCTACGAGTACACCGCGAAGGGGAACCTCGTCGGCGTCGTCTCGAACGGCAGCGCCGTCCTCGGCCTCGGCGACATCGGCGCGCAAGCGTCCAAGCCCGTGATGGAGGGGAAGGGCGTCCTGTTCAAGCGCTTCGCCGACATCGACGTGTTCGACATCGAACTCGACCTCGACGATCCCGACGCGATCGTCGACACCGTTCGGGCGATGGAGCCGACGTTCGGCGGCATCAACCTCGAAGACATCAAAGCCCCCGAGTGCTTCGAGATCGAGTCGCAACTGCGCGAGGAGACGGACATTCCGATCTTCCACGACGACCAGCACGGGACGGCGATCATCTCGGGCGCGGCCCTCCTGAACGCGTCCGACGTCGTCGACAAAGCACTCGAAGACCTGAACGTAGTCTTCTCCGGCGCGGGCGCGTCCGCGCTCGCGACGGCTCGCTTCTACACCTCCCTCGGCGTGCAGCGAGAGAACATCGTGATGTGTGACTCCTCGGGCGTCATCGGGACCGACCGCGAGGGGCTCAACGAGTACAAAGCCGAGTTCGCCTCCGACACCGACGACGACACGCTCGAAGAGGCGATGGCTGGCGCGGACGTGTTCGTCGGCCTCTCGGTCGGCGGCATCGTCTCGCAGGAGATGGTCGCCTCGATGGCGGACGATCCGATCGTCTTCGCGATGGCGAACCCCGACCCCGAGATCAAATACGAGGACGCGAAGGCCGCCCGCGACGACACCGTGATTATGGCGACCGGGCGCTCGGACTACCCGAATCAGGTGAACAACGTCCTCGGATTCCCGTTCATCTTCCGCGGCGCACTCGACGTCCGCGCGACGGAGATCAACGAGGAGATGAAGCGCGCGGCGGCGAAGGCCCTCGCAGAACTCGCCCGACAGGACGTGCCGGACGCCGTCGTGAAGGCCTACGGCGACCAGCCGCTCCAGTTCGGCCCCGACTACGTCATCCCGAAGCCGCTCGACCCCCGCGTCCTCTTCGAGGTCGCGCCCGCGGTCGCGAAAGCGGCGATGGACTCCGGCTGTGCCCGGAGCGAGGTCGACCTCGAGGCCTACGAGGAGCGCCTGGAGGCGCGCCTCGGCAAGTCTCGCGAGATGATGCGCGTCGTCCTCAACAAGGCGAAGTCCGACCCCAAGCGGGTCGCGCTCGCGGAGGGCGGCGACGAGAAGATCATCCGCGCGGCCTACCAGATGCAAGAGCAGGGGATCGCCCAGCCGATCCTCGTCGGCAACGCCGAGGAGATCGCAGAGACGGCGGCCGACCTCGGCCTCGAATTCCAGCCCGAGATCGTCGACCCGCGCAGCGGCGATTGGGACCACTACGCCGACCGCCTGTACGAACTCCGTCAGCGCGAAGGCGTCACGGAGAACGAGGCGCACGAGCTGATCCGCAGGGACAGCAACTACTTCGCCAGCGTGATGGTCGAACAGGGCGACGCCGACGCGATGCTGACGGGGCTGACTCACCACTACCCCTCGGCGCTCCGCCCGCCGCTGCAGATCATCGGTACCGCGCCGGACGCAGACTACGCGGCCGGCGTGTATATGCTGACGTTCAAGAACCGCGTCATCTTCGCGGCCGACACGACGGTCAACTTCGACCCCGACTCGGACGTGCTCGCGGAGATCACGAAGCACACCGGCGAACTCGCCCGGCGGTTCAACGTCGAACCGCGCGCGGCGATGCTGTCGTACTCGAACTTCGGCAGCGTCGAGAACGCGAGCACCCGGAAGATCCGCGACGCCGTCTCGATGCTCCACGCCGACGCCGACATCGACTTCCCCGTCGACGGTGAGATGCAGGCCGACACCGCCGTCGTCGAGGACATTCTGGAAGGCACCTACGACTTCTCTCAGCTCGACGAGCCCGCGAACGTCCTCGTGTTCCCCAACCTCGAATCCGGGAACATCGGCTACAAGCTCCTCCAGCGCCTCGGCGGCGCGGAAGCCATCGGGCCGATGCTCGTCGGGATGGACAAGCCGGTGCACGTCCTGCAGCGCGGCGACGAAGTGAAAGACATCGTCAACCTCGCCGGCGTCGCCGTCGTCGACGCACAGGAGTAATCGCGCCACTGCGGGCGCGTTCGACCTCCGATCAGTCGCTCGCGCGGTTCTCGAACCGCGACGGCGGCGGGAACTGCGGGTCGTTCCCGTCGCGGACGTCGTCGGCGAGGCCCGTCCCCCGCGTTCCGGTGTCGATCGGGTCGGGGAGGACACAGCGGTCGGCGCGCCGGTTCACGTGCGCGTAATCCTGCGGCGCGTTCGCGAGCGGGTGTGCGGGATTCTCTCGGCCGTCGATTCGCGCCGCTCGGAGTTCGTCGAAGCCGGCGATGCGGGCGCGGATGCCGCGCCAGTGGGACTCGCTGCCCGGCGGGATCCGCTCGACGCCGTGCGGCCGCCACTCGGTGTCGCCGCCGGCTCCGGCCAGCACTTCGCTGTTGACTGCGGCCGCGAGGTCGTCGTGGTCGACGAGGACGCCGACGCGGGCGTTCCCGGGCGTCCTTGCCGCGAGCACGTCGAGACCCAGATGGAGCGCGCGATATTCGGCGACGTTGTTGTTCGGCGCAGTGTCGGGCAGGGAGACCCGCGCGACGCGGGTCCCGTCCCGGGTCTCGATCACGGCACCGAGGCCGCCGCCGGCACCGTCGCGACGATAGGACCCGTCGGTCGCGACGTAGAAGTGTCGATGGTGGGTGCGCGGCGGATGCGCGATGTGCGGCGTCGGCGAGTCGTCGAACAGGTCACGGAGCGTCGGACGGCCGTGAGCGGCCATACCCCTGCTAGCCAACGCGGATTCTTAAATATATCCTCGATAACGGTGCGAGCATATATAAAGCAGACTCGAACAGGTGGGTGCAGTCCATCGAGAGTCCGCTACCGGCCGAGACACGAGCGTTCGGTCCGACCCAGGCCAAACGCTTAGACGGCGACCGGCCAATACTCCCGTATGGCTCAGATCCAGACGCTGACCGCTCGCGATCTGATGACGACCGACGTGGAGACGGTGTCGGTCGACGACGACGTGAGCGAGGTGCTCAGCCGACTCGCCCGCGCGGACTTCAACGGCTACCCCGTCGTCGACGAGGACGGCTCGCTCGCGGGGATCGTCACCCAGCACGACCTCGTCGGGCTGTTCCAGACGCAGGACCGGACGCTGTGGATCCCCGTCGGCTTTCCGCCGTTCTTAGAGACGCTCACCTACGCGGTCGACGTCTCCTGGGACGACCTCGATCTCGGCATCGACCTCCTGCGAAACACGAACAAGCCGATCAGCGGGGTGATGACGTCGGACGTCGTGACCGTCGAGCCCGACGCGTCGATCGACGAGATTCTGGACCTCCTGGCCGACGAAGAGCGCGACATCAACCGGCTGCCGGTGCTCGACGACGGCGAACTCGTCGGGATCGTCGCCCGCCAGGACGTGATCCGCGCGATTCGGGACGAGCGCCGCGCCACTGAGGCGGGAGCTGACGAGTCGGGCACGGAGTGAACGCCGGGAGAGCGAAACGTTGAGGGCGGCCGCCACCGCACCTTCGCTGTGACCCGGTATCGAAACCTCCTCTTATTCGTCCTCCTCGCGGCGGCGTGGGGCTCCGCGTTTATGGCGATCAAGGCGGGACTGGAGTTCATCCCGCCGGTGCTCTTCGCAGCGCTCCGGTACGACGTCGCCGGCCTGTTAATGCTCGCGTACGCGTTCTACGCGACCGACCAGCCGATCCCACAGACACGCGGCCAGTGGGCCGTCGTCGGCATCGGCGCGACGCTTCTCATCGCGGGCTATCACACGCTGCTTTTCATCGGCGAGACCGACCCGGCCGTCACCTCGGCGGCAGCGGCGGTTATCGTGAGTCTCAGTCCCGTGTTGACCACGGGGTTCGCGCGCGTGTTCCTCCCAGAGGAGCGGCTCACGACTGTCGGCATCGTGGGGCTCTTGCTCGGCCTCGTCGGCGTCGCAATCCTCTCGAACCCCGATCCGAACAACCTCCTCACCGGGGGTGCGGTCGCGAAACTGCTCATCTTCGGCGCGGCCGCGGCGTTCGCGCTCGGGTCGGTATTGACGACTCGTATCGACGCCTCGTTGCCGATCGAGACGATGGAAGCGTGGTCGATGGTCGGCGGCGCGCTGATAATGCACGGCGTCAGCATCGGTATCGGCGAGTCGTTCGCCGACGTCGTGTGGACTGTCGAATCGATCGCGGCGCTCGCGTACCTCGCGCTCGTCGCCAGCGCGCTCGGCTTTCTCGTCTACTTCGATCTCTTGGAGCGCCTCGGAGCCATCGAGATCAACCTCGTCTCCTACGTCGCTCCGGTGTTCGCCGCGCTCGCCGGTTGGGCCGTCCTCGACGAGGTCCCGACGACCTACACCGTCGTCGGCTTTCTCGTGATCTTCGTCGGCTTTCTCCTCCTCAAGCGGCGGGCGATCCGCGCGGAGTTGCCGCGGCTCAGACGGCTGGTCCGCTCGTAGCGTTCGCGACCCACACAGAAGAAGTCCGCTCGCTTCGGGTTACAGTTCGACGTCTTCGGTATGGAACGCACCCTCGTCGACTTCGGGGTCGTACTCCTCGACCGCGGTGAGGACCATCTCCAGCGTCGCCGTGGGACTCCAGCGGGCCGTGTTGATCGAGAGGTCGTAGAAGGACTGATCCGACACGTCGATGTCGTAGTAGGATTTGTACCGTCCGGCCTCGCTGACCTCGCGAACCCGCATTTCGGCTTCCATCTCCTCGCGGTCCCGCGTGCGCTCGACGCGCACCTCCTCGGGGGCGTCGAGCCAGATCCGGAGATCGGCGCGGTTGCCGGCGAGCCAGCCGGCGAGCCGCGATTCGAGGATGAACGGCTTGCTCGACGCCCCCCACTTCTCGGCGATCGTTCGGAGGCGACGGTCCAGCGCGCGGTCGATCTCGTCGGTTTCGTCGGTCTTCGCGATGAGTTGTGAGAGCGACAGGTCCCGCTCGTCGGCGAGGTCGCGGAAGATGTCGCCGCCGGAGACGTAGCCGCAGTCGAGCGCCGACGACAGCCCCTCACAGAGGGTCGTCGCGCCACAGCCCGGCGGTCCCGAAACCGTGATGAAGAGGTTGCTGTCGACCGACCGCGCCGTCGGGACGTCGTCGTCTGTCATAGACGTTCGGGACTTACCGCCTGAGCACAAAAATCCGCGGGACTGAAGGGCGCTTCGCCGTTCGAGAGCACGTCACGAGGCGGTCCTCACCACGGGCATCGTACACACGGAGAGGGTGAGACTCACCGTGCTACCATCGCCGACGGTCGACCAAGTGTGGGGACGGCTGCTTGCACTGTCGGAACGCCATCGAAGGATTAGATCGCCGTATAAATCGTCTCGGCCGCTTTCAGTCTGCAATAAAACGTATTAGCCGGCGGCTTCTCGCGTGAACGATTATGAAGTGACGGGAACGCTCTGGCGGCTATATGACCCCTGCTACCGTAGTAGTGATCGAGGTGTCCCCGTAAATGTCGAACTCCCACCGCCCGTTCGGTTCCGAGCGGATCGGTCGCATCCGTGAGGTGATCGAGTCGCCGCCGGCCTCCCTCCAGGCCCCGATCAAGTTTCTCGCTGCGCCGGTCCGGTTCGTGTCCTTCTGGGCCGCCGTTGCCCTCCCGTTTCTGTATCTGCCCCTTCTCGCCGGCGGCCTCGAAGGGAGCGAACCGAACGCGTTCGTCGCCCTCCTCGCCGTGAACGCTGTCGCGCTCGTCGTGGGACACAGCTACCACACCGACGGCGACGCCCGGTGACGGAAGACAGGTAGTGGAGGCTGTCCTCGCCGTCCATCTGGCTCGCCCGCTCTGGACTGCCGAGAGCGATTCGCAACTACTCGCAGCAGAACCGTCAAAGGTTACGGCACGGCGCGCGTGGATTCGATATGACCGAGACACACGACTCGTCGGAATCAGATCCGTCCGACGATTCGGCGGCGTACGTCGCAGAGCTGCGAGCAAATCGCGAGGAGAAAGACGAGTTCTTCGGCTCGCATCCGCAGTCGCCCATTCCCCCGGAGCACCGCGATTCGTTCGACGGGCTGGCGTATTTCGATCCCGCGCCGGATCTCCGCGTCGAGGCGACGGTCACCGCTCACGACGACCCCGAGCCGGTGCCGATGGAGACGACCGCCGGCAACGAAGTGCGCTACGTTCGCGTCGTTACCTTCGCGTTCGAGCTCGGCGGAGAGACCCACGAGGTCCACGGCTACAAACAGCGTCCGGACGACGACGAGGAGCCGATCTTCGTCCCGTTCCGCGACAAGACGACCGGACAGGAGACCTACCGCGGCGGGCGGTACATCGAACTGCACCCCGAGGGCGACCTCGCCGACGACGAGACGGTCGTGCTCGATTTCAACCTCGCGTACACTCCCTTTTGCGCGTTCAGCGAGACGTTCGAGTGTCCGCTCCCACCCGAGGAGAACTGGCTGGAGACGGCAATTCGAGCGGGCGAGCGCGACTGGTCGCCGTCCGAGTGAGCGGGTAGTCACGATCCCGCGCCATCGTGAGTCTGCGGCGCTCGAAACTCGCGGGCGACGAGGGGGCGAAAGGTGTTTGGTGCGCACGGACGACCCACAGGTATGGACCCGCGAATCCGCGAACACGCAGGGATCGTCGCCGACCACTCGGCCGACATCGAGGCCGGCGACCGCGTCGTGATCAGCGCGCCGGCCGCCGCAGAGGACCTCGTGGTCGCACTCCACGAGGAGTGCGCCGACAGAGGGGCCCATCCCGTCTCGCTGAACAGCGACTCGCGTGCGACGCGGGCGTTCCTCCGCAACCACGACGGCGACTTCGAGACGCCGGAGCACCTGCTCGCGATGTACGAGGAGATGGACGTCTACATCGCCGTCCGCGGCGACGTCAACGCCACCGAGACGGCCGACGTCGCCCCAGAGCGCAACGCCGCCTACCGGCGCGCGATGAAGCCGGTCCTCCAAGAGCGGCTCTCGAAGACGTGGTGTCTCACGCAGTATCCCACGTCCGGGAACGCCCAGCTCGCGGGGATGAGCACCGAAGCCTACGAGGGGTTCGTCTGGGACGCCGTCAGCCTCGACTGGGAGGCCCAACGCGAGCACCAGGCGCAGATGGTCGAGATCCTCGACGAGGCCGACGAGATCCGGATCAAGTCGGGCGAGGAGACCGACGTGACGATGCGCCTCGCGGGCAACAAGACGCTCAACGACTTCGGCGAGAAGAACCTCCCCGGTGGGGAAGTGTTCACCGCGCCAGTGCGGGACTCCGTCGAAGGCGAGGTGTACTTCGATATGCCGCTCTATCGCCAGGGTCGTGAGATCGAAGACGTCCGCGTCCGGTTCGAGGACGGCCGCGTCGAATCCTACAGCGCCGGTCGGAACGAGGACGTGTTAGACGGGATCTTCGAGACCGACGAGGGGGCGCGCTACCTCGGCGAACTCGGGATCGGGATGAACCGCGCGATCGACCGTTTCACCTACAATATGCTGTTCGACGAGAAGATGGGCGATACGGTCCATATGGCCGTCGGCTCGGCGTACCCCGAGACCGTCGGGGAGGAGAACGAGCGCAACGAGAGCGCCGAGCACGTCGATATGATCGTCGATATGAGCGAGGATTCGGTCATCGAGGTCGACGGCGAGGTCGTCCAGCGCAACGGGACGTTCGTCTTCGAAGACGGCTTCGACGAAGCGTAAGATCCGGCTCTCTCGCCACCAGCCGGCGTCACTCCCAACTGAGCCCAATCGAATTTTCCGGCGCGTCGAGCGGACTCTTCGGCAGCCCCGGCTGCACGTCGGGATCGTTGTAGCCCGCGGGCGCGACGTCGTTCGGGCCATCGGGGTAGAACAGCGACGCGAGCAGTTGAATGTGATCGCGGCCGACGCCGAGTTCGAACTGGCCGCCGCCGTAGAGTGAGACGTCGCGCGCTTCGGCCCACTCGATCGTCTCGAACAGCGACTCGACGGTCCCGAAGCGTGAGGGCTTGATGTTCAGCCACTCTGGCTCGAACGGTCGCGCTTCGACGGATTCGACGCCCGTGATCGGGTAGTCCCACGACACGCGGCCTTCCTCGCCGTCAAAGAGCGGTCGCGTCTCCGATGTGAGTCCAGGGTCCTCGATGACGGCCTCGGGGAAGGCATCGAGCAGTCGCCCGTAGAGATTCGGATCGGGTTCGGTGTCGACCTGCGTCCCCTCGTAGAGCCCTTTCAGATCCAAAATCCGAACCGCGTCGGTCGCGGCGGCCGCCTCCACGACCTCGTCAGTCCACTCGGCTGTCGGATCCAGTTTGAACTCGGTGTCGGGATACGCGTCGAGAATCGCATCGAGACGGTCGGTCGTCGGCGGGTCGCCGAGGCGCGTCGAGACGACGAAGCGGAGCGGCGCGGGATCGCGGTCGACTGCCTCAGCCAGCGAAAGGGCGTTCTGCCGGAGCGCGAGATCCAGCGCGGCCGACTCGACCGCCCAGCGCCGGTAGTGCCGCGCCGTCTCACGCTCGGGCGACTTCGTCGGGAACAGGTCGACGTCGTCCAGATGCGCCGAGAACGACGCGAACGTGTACTCGCCCGCGAAATCGAACGCCGGCGCGTCCGCGAGCGCGTCGTGATCTTCGGTGTCGTAGGCGACATCCTCGCCGCGGCCGGTGTGACCCGCACCGGAGAGATGGAACGTCGTCGTCGTTCTGACGAAACCGCTCGACGTGTCGCGGTCGCGTCGCGTTCGGTCGGTCGATTCGATCGAGAGCGAGAGGTCGGCGACAGCGTCGAAGAGATCGCTCATCGAATCAGGGTACGCGTGGCGCGGGCAAAAGCGTGGGCGGTGGTGCGGTGGTGACCGGCGGCCGAGAGGCGTTACCCGCGCTCGATCTGCAACTCCAATTTCTTCACGCGCGTCGCGAGCGCGGCGAACGTGGCGACGAACGTGAGGACGACGGCCCCGGCAGCCGCGAGTTGGAGTGCAGTCGTGCCGCCGACGACCGCGCTGTCGGCGAGCGGAATCGACGTGTGGTGCGGGTCGCCCACGATGGGTACGAAGTAGTCGACGACGTCGTTGAAGCCGTACCAGACGAGCGCGACGGCGACGGCGCGGACCGGGAAGTCCGAGATCCGATGGAGGACGAACGCCTCGACGACCATCGCGAGGTGACTCACGAACAGGAAGACGTACAGTGGGAACCACGTGATGTCGAGGAACGCGTCGGCGAAGACCGAGAGCACGTACGGCGTCCAGAGGCCGAGTTTCCAGCAGCCGAAGAACGCCAACGCGACGAGGTACTCGTTCGTCCGTCCGAGCTTCCAGCTCGCAAACGCCAGCGCGATGAACAGCGTCGCCAGCGGACTGTCCGGAACGAACGGCCACATCACGACCGGTTCGGCCGCGAACTGCCAGGTGATGAGCGGATCCGAGAGCGGCAGCGGGTGAAAGCCGTAGTACCAGAAGCCGAAGGCGGTCCCGAGCAGATTGATCGCGACGACGAGCCACGCGAACCGGAGGCCGACGTTTTCGAGCCACGTCGGCAGCGGCGCGAGCCACCACGGGAGCCCGTCGGGTACCGGCAGGCCGTCGCCCGAGACGAACCGACGAAGCCCCGAAGACGACGCGGGAGACGATGTCATACAGGTGGCTCGGAGTGCGGCGAAAAAGGGGTGCCGGTTCGGGACCGAGCGCCGCCGACGTGGCAATTTGTTGGCCCGTCAGCGGCGGCCGTGGGGTGAACTGTTTAAGTGCGTCCGACCGCAACCGAGTAGTATGTCCGAGGAGACTGATCTGTCCGAACTCCGTCGCGGGACCGACCTCGTCAAGCGCGGGTTCGCACAGATGCAGAAGGGCGGCGTCATTATGGACGTCGTCGACGCCGAACAGGCGAAGATCGCCGAGGAGGCCGGTGCGGTCGCGGTGATGGCGCTCGAAGCCGTCCCCGCGGACATCCGAAAGCGCGGCGGCGTCGCGCGGATGGCCGACCCCGCAGACGTCAAAGAGATCGTCGAGTCCGTCTCCGTCCCGGTGATGGGCAAGTCCCGGATCGGCCACACGAAGGAAGCGCAGATCCTGCAGTCGGTCGGCGTCGATATGATCGACGAGAGCGAGGTGCTCACCCCCGCCGACGAGCGCTACCACATCGACAAGCGCGGCTTCACCGCGCCGTTCGTCTGCGGTGCGCGCAACCTCGGTGAAGCGCTCCGCCGGATCGACGAGGGCGCGGCGATGATCCGAACGAAGGGCGAGGCCGGCACCGGCGACGTGAATCAAGCCGTCCACCACCAGCGCAACATCAAGGGCGCGATCCGCGAACTCGAAGGCAAGACCCACGAGGAGCGCGAGAAGTGGGCCCGCGAGCACGAAGCGCCCGCCGATCTCGTCCACGAGACCGCCGAGATGGGTCGGCTGCCGGTCGTGAACTTCGCCGCCGGCGGCATCGCCACGCCCGCGGACGCGGCCCTGATGATGCACCACGGGTGTGACGGAATCTTCGTCGGCTCCGGTATCTTCGGCGCCGAGAACCCGCCGGCGATGGGCGAAGCGATCGTCGAGGCCGTCAACAACTGGGACGACCCCGACACCCTCGCCGAAATCGCCTCGAACCTCGGTCAGGGAATGAAGGGCGAGGCCAACACCGACCTCCCCGAAGAAGAGAAACTGCAGGGCCGCGGCGTCTAAGCGGACGTTCGGGTCCGCAGTCAAGTCTCGTCTAGTTCCGTTTCACGCGCGCTGTTCCGCTCGTTTTCGCCGTTGCATACATCCAGTCCCGGCCGATAGCGCGGTGCAGCGGCTCTCGAAACTGAACACACGAAGATGTAGCGACGGCGTCAGTACAGCGTCGCGCCCCGACTCACGCGCGTCTGGTACGCGCGGGAGTCGACGCCGGCGTCGGCGAAGCCGTCGACCATCGCCGCGGCGACGTCCCGACGGTCGGACTCGCTGCACGGCGCGATGACGGCCGGGCCGGCACCCGAGACGGTCACGCCCGTCGCCCCCGCCTCGAGAGCGGCTTCGCGGACCGTATCGTAGCCGGTAATGAGTTCCGCGCGGGCGGGGGTGACGACGCGCTCGTCCATCCCGGTGCCGACGAGTTCGGGGTCGTCGCGGCACATCCCGATGGCGAGCGTCGCCGCGGAGCCGACGGTGTGAACGACGTCTTCCATCGCCGCCGACTCGGGGACGACGCCGCGGGCGTCGCGGGTCGAGACGGCGATCTCGGGGAGACACGCCACGAGCGGGATCGAGGCGTCGACAGTCGTGACCGCGTCGCCGCGGGCGACGGTGAATCCACCGAGCAATGCGGGTGCGACGTTGTCGGCGTGGGCCTCACCGGAGACGACCGCTTCGCCCTCGGCGGCCACGGGGACGAGTTCCTCACGGGAGAGCCCGCGGTCGTAGAGCGCGTTCAGCGCGACGGCCGCCGCAGCCGAACTGGCCGCCGACGATCCGAGTCCCGAGGAGGGGCGGACGCCCTTGTCGATCCGGATGTGCGCCGGCGCGTCGAGTTCCTCGGCGACGGCGCCGACGACGTTCTTCTCGGGGTCCTCGGGGATGTACTGGCTCCCGACGCCGGTCATCTCGATCGTCGTCCGGTCGGCCTTCTCGACGCGGACGACGTCGGCGGGACGGTCGAGGGCGACGCCGAAGACGTCGAAACCGCTCCCGAGATTCGCGCTCGTCGCGGGGGCCCTGACCGTCTGCATACGCGTTCCGTTGCCCAACGGCGGGTAAAAAGGTAGCGAACGACGGTAATAGGGATTATCGTAAGTCCGCATAGATTTCTCGCCGGACGATACGGCGAGAATCTCTGAACAGTTACGACAATCCCTATAACTCGGCGGGATCCCGTCGGGCGGTCCTGCCGCTCGGCGGCGACACGCGGCGCCGACACCGGGAACGGAAAGCACTTTCCGGGCTGTCGAGTACTGCGCGTATGATCGGCGTCGTCGGCGGCGGGATCGCAGGTCTCGCGGCCGCCTATCGGCTACAGCAGCGCGGGCACGACGTACAGGTGTTCGAGGCCGCGCCACAGCTCGGCGGCCTCGCGGCCACCTACGAGACGCCGGGTGACGACATCGAGCAGTTCTATCACCACCTCTCGAAATCGGAGGAGACCATCGTCGACCTCGCCGAGGAACTCGGCGTCGGCGACCGGATCGAGTGGCGCGTCGGCACCAACGGCTACTACGTCGACGGCGTCGTCCATCCGCTGGACACCCCCTGGGAGATTCTCGCGTATCCGCATATGAGCCTCTACGACAAGTTCCGGCTCGGGATGCTCACGCAGGGCGTCGACGTTCGCGGCGGACTCCCAGACTTCGACGCCTACGACGACCTCGCGGAGTACGAGCACGTCACCGTGCGGGAATTCGTCGAAGAACACACCACGACGAGCGTCTACGAGAACTTCGTCGATCCCCTGCTCGACGGGAAGTACGGGGACAGAAAAGACGACATCTCCGCGGCGTGGTTCCTCGGACGCGTGCGCTTCCGCGGCGAGCGCGACCTCTTACGCGGCGAGATCCTCGGGTACTTCGACGGCGGGTTCGGCGTGCTTCTGGAAGCACTCGTCGACGCGGTTGGTCGGGAGAACATCACGGCGAACGCGCCCGTCACGGACCTCACAGTCGAAGATGGGCAGATCCAGTCGCTCACTGTCGATTACGACGGTACCCAGGCGGCCCCCGGAGCCGACGCCGAGGAGACACACGAGGTCGACGCCGCGGTCGTCGCGACGATGCCGAACGTCCTGGAATCACTGACGGGCTTTTCCTGTGAGATCGACTTCCAGGGGGCGATCTGCGGTCTCGTCACGATGGAGGAGTCGCTGCTCGACACCTACTGGCTGAACGTCGCACACGACGCACCGTTCGGCGCGCTCGTCGAACACACGAACTTCGTCGAACGGGAGCGCTACGGCGGCGACCACCTGCTGTACGTCGCCTCCTACGTGCAAGACGAGACGGAGGACCTGTGGCAACTGGACGACGACGAGGTGCGGGAGAGGTGGCTCGCAGAGATCGAATCGATGTTTCCGGACTTCGATCGGGCAGCCGTCTCCGAATTCCGGATCGCCCGCAACCCCCGCGCTGCGCCGATCTACGAGTGCGGCTATCTCGACCTCGTCGTCCCCTACCAGCTCGACGAAGAGGTCGGCGAGGGCGTCTACTACGCGGGGATGGCCTCGGAGGCGCAGTACCCCGAGCGCTCGCTCAACGGCGGGGTCGTCGCCGGCTACGAGGTGGCCGACCGGATCGACGCGCAGATCGGGTCGAAAACGGACGAGTAACGCGAATTAGGCTTCCGATTCGTCGGTCTCCGCGTCGGCGTCGACGTCCTGGAGGCCGGGCGCGATGTCGACGTCGACGTCCTCGGGTTCTTCGCGACCGCCGACGCGGACGTCGCCGTCCTCGCCCTCGACGTAGACGTCGTCGGCGAAACCGCCCACGGCGTGCGGGTGTTCGGGGTCGTCGAGTCGCTCCGGCGTCGCGGGCGCGTCGGGAATCTCTTTGGTCCGGAAGTCGCCGAGCGGGTTCGCGATGTCGATGTCGTAGCGCTCGAAGAAGTCCGCGTAACGCTCGTAGTGGGCTTCCAGTTCGTCGACGGGGAACTCCATCATCTCGGTCCAGCCGTAGTTGTAGAAGTCGAAGTTGGCCTGGATGTGGGTGATCTCGCGGGCTTCCGCCTCGCTGAACCCCTCTTCGAGCGCGCGGACGTACGTGTCGAACGTCAACTCGAAGAACGTCTCCATATGCGGTTCGCGCTCCTCGCGGTGGTCGGGGTCCGCCTTCTGCCCGAAGACGCGGACGTGGAGGTCGACGAGTTTGTCCGTCGCGATGTCGCCGACGACCGGCATCGTCAGCGCTTTCTTCGCCGCGAAGTGCCGGAGGTTCTGACGGAGTTTCATCGGTTCCGCTTGGGACCGACAGACCTTCAATCACACGCGTGCAGGCGCTGCATCGCTCACGAACGGCCAAAAGAGACAAATGAGAAGAACTGAGAGAGCGAAAGTCGACTCTGCGTCACCGACTTCGTCGTCGGCGAACGCCGCTCAAGAAGTCTATGAGGACTTACGATACTCCCTATCAGTCGTCGGACTGTGCGCCCCAGTTCTCGACGCGGCGCGGGCGATCGGAGACGGCTTCGACGTCGATCGGGTCGTCCTTCGCGTCGAGCGCCTCCAGTGCGGCGAACGCAGAGGCGGTCGTCGAGAAGTACGTGATCTCCTCTTCGACACAGACCTCGAGCGCGTCGCGGTCGCGGGAGACGACGAGGTCGATCTTGCCTTCACGGAGCGCCGAGACGAGGTCTTCTTCGTCGTCGAACGTCGCGAGGTCGAAGTACTCCGCGTAGCCGTTTTCGAGGGCGTCGCCGTCTTCGGTTCCGGGTTTGGGGAACTCCTCGGCCGAGAGGTCGACCCACGCGGTGCCGGACTCGGGGATCGACTTGCCCGTCGCGTCCTGGGCCTTGTCGTAGGCCTTCGCGAACGTGGACGCCGTACCCATCACTTCCCCGGTCGACTTCATCTCCGGGCCGAGGCGCGGGTCCGAACCCGGGAGGCGGTCGAACGGCAGGACGACCTCCTTGACGCTTACGTCCTCGGGGATCTTCTCGGGGACGTCGAGGTCCTCGAGGGTCTCGCCGGCCATCACCTTCGCGGCGAGTTTCGCGATCGGAACGTCCGTCGCCTTCGAGACGAACGGGACCGTCCGCGAGGAGCGCGGGTTCGCCTCCAAGACGTAGACCTCGCCGTCCTTCACGGCGAGTTGGACGTTCAGGAGGCCGACGGTGTCGAGTGCGGTCGCGATGTCTTCTGTGACCTCGCGCACGCGGGCCATCGTCCCTTTGTCCAGAGAGCGCGGCGGGATCATACACGCGGAGTCGCCCGAGTGGACGCCCGCGCTCTCGACGTGTTCCATAATGCCGCCGATGATCGCGCGCTCGCCGTCGGAGACGGCGTCGACGTCGAGTTCGATGGCGTCGGCGAGGAACTGGTCGATGAGGATCGGCTTGTCGGGGGAGACGCGAACGGCCTCCTCGATGTACTCTTTCAGCTCTGCGTCGGAGTGCACGACGTCCATCGCGCGGCCGCCCAGCACGTAGGAGGGGCGCACGAGGACGGGGTAGCCGAGTTCGTTCGCGAGGTCAAGCGCCTCTGCCTCGCTGGTCGCGGAGCCACCCTCGGGCTGGAGGATGCCGAGGTCGTCCATCAGGCGGTTGAAGCGGTCGCGGTCCTCCGCGAGGTCCATCGCGTCGACGCTCGTCCCGAGGATTTCACAGTCGAGGCCGCGGCGCTGGAGTTCCGATTCGAGCGGGTGGCCGATGTTGACGGAGGTCTGGCCGCCGAACTGGACCATCACGCCGTCGGCGTCGGCTGCCTCGACGACGTCGGCGACTTCCTCGGCCGTGATCGGCTCGAAGAACAGGCCGTCGGAGGTGTCGTAGTCGGTCGAGACCGTCTCGGGGTTGTTGTTCACGACGTGCGCGTCGATACCCATCTCGCGCAGGGCCTGTACGGCGTGGACCGAACAGTAGTCGAACTCGACGCCCTGGCCGATCCGGATCGGGCCGCCGCCGACGACGACGACGCTCTCGACGTCGCGGTCGACGCGGAGTTCGCCCGCCGCGGCGTCGCCCTCGTAGGGGCCGGAGTAGAACTCGGGCTTGCGCGAGGAGTAGTAGTACGGCGTCTGTGCGGCGAACTCGCCGGCACAGGTGTCGACCTGTTTGTACGTGCGACCGGGGACGGCGGTCTCGACGTCAGCAACGCTTTCGCCCGTCGAAGCGGCGATTTCGGCGTTTGTCACGCCGGCCGTCGCAGCGGTCGTGAAGTCGCCCTCCTGGGCCGCGTCCATCGCCTCGGAGACGCGCTGGTAGCGTTCGAGGTACCACTCTTTGATGCCCGTCAGCTCTTGGACATCGTCGACGCTGTACCCGCGGTCGAACGCCTCGAAGATAGCGTAGGTGCGGTCGGGGGTCGGCCGTTCGAGCAGTTCTGTTTCGAGTTCCTCGTCTGAGACGCTCTCGACGTCGGTCGCGGGCTCGTACTCCGTCGAGCGGATCGCCTTCAGCATCGACTCCTCGAAGGTCCGCCCGATGGCCATCGCCTCGCCGGTCGACTTCATCGCCGTCGAGAGCGTGAAGTCGACGTCGTCGAACTTGTCCTTGGGCCACCGCGGGATCTTGGTGACGATGTAGTCGATAGCCGGCTCGAAGGCAGCGGTCGTCTCGCCGGTGATCTCGTTTTCGATCTCGTGGAGCCGTTTCCCGAGCGCGACCTTCGCGGTCACGCGGGCGATCGGGTAGCCGGTCGCCTTCGAGGCCAGCGCGGAGGAGCGCGAGACGCGCGGGTTCACTTCGACGACGCGGTACTCGCCGCCGGGCGTGCCGTCGTCGTGCCAGGCGAACTGGATGTTACAGCCGCCCTGGATGCCGAGTTCGCGGATCACTTCGAGCGCGGCGTCGCGCATCTCCTGGTGACCCTCGTCGGGGATGACCTGCGAGGGCGTGACCACGATGGACTCGCCGGTGTGGATGCCCATCGGGTCGATGTTCTCCATATTGCAGATGATGATACAGGAGTCGTCGGCGTCGCGCATCACTTCGTACTCGAGTTCGACCCAGCCCGAGATGGACTCGGTGATGAGCACTTCGGAGTTCCGGGAGAGGCGGAGACCCTTGCGGACGCGCTCGTAGAGTTCCTCTTTCTCGTGGACGACGCCCGACCCGGAGCCGCCGAGGGTGTAGGTCGTCCGCGAGATGACCGGCAGCCCGCCGACCTCCTCGACGGCGTCGTCGACGCGGTCCTGGAGGTCAGCTTCGGTCATCCGCTGCACTTCTTCGCCCTCGTCGAGCGAAATCGTCGTCGACGCGGGGACGGGCTGGCCGATGTTCTCCATCCGCTGGCGGAACAGGTCGCGGTCCTCGGTGGCGTAGATGGTGTCGAGCGGCGTGCCCATAATCTCGACGTCGTACTCCTCGAGGATGCCCTGCTCTGCGAGTTCGGCCGTGACGTTCAGGCCGGTCTGGCCGCCGAGGCCGGCGATGACGCCGTCGGGGTTCTCCTCGCGGATGATCTCCGAAATCGCCTCGGGCGTGATCGGCTCGATGTAGACCCGGTCTGCCATCTCCGGGTCCGTCATAATCGTCGCGGGGTTCGAGTTGACGAGGACGACTCGCGCGCCTTCTTCCTGCAGCGCCCGGCAGGCCTGTGCGCCGGAGTAGTCGAACTCGGCCGCCTGTCCGATCTGAATGGGTCCGCTACCGATGAGCAGTATCGTCCGGTCTTCGGACGCTGCCTCACCGTCTGTCGAGATGTCCTCGTCAGTCATCACTGTGAGGCAGTCCGTACATCGTAATAAGCCCGGCGAAATACTACGAGATGCGAAAGGTCATTTCGAAATTCGTAATCGCTCCGGGCCGGTGCGCTGTCCTCCGTGCGCGCCGATACACAGCAGTGGCGAGACCCCGATCGGGAGCTTCATCGACGACTATCGAACGGTCCGATCCACGAACGAAAAACTGTCTCGATACAGCTGTCTCAGCGAGACGGCTCGTCGAGTCGGTAGCGGTACGGGCTCCCGTCGATGACGGTGACCGCCGCCCCACGCTCTGCGGCCCGTCCGAGCACGGTCGCGACGCGATAAGACGTCTCGAAACCGTCGACGCCTCGCGCGCGCAGGTGATCGAGAATCTCCCGGGCGGTCAGTGGTTCCTCCGCGGTGGCGAGTACGTCGCAGACCTCCTCGAACCCGGAGGGCCGGGTGATGCTCATACGCGAATGTAGAACGCGACAGGGCTTAGGATTCAGTGCGACGTGCGTCAGACGCGGTGAAACGCAGCGATCGAGACCTTACTCAGGCGTAGACGTCGTCCGCGGAGAGATCCCGTTCGGCGCGGTACTCCTCGACGAACTCGCTCACGTCGAAATCCAGCATCTGCCGTTCGAACTCCGAGACGGCGGTCTCGTCGTCGGCGTGGCTGACGGCGTGTTCCATCAGTTCGACCACGAGTTCGACGATGATCTCGTGGAGCCGTCGCGCCTCGAAGTCGGTCACCCAGACGATTCCGGCGCCAACGTCCCCGTCGTCGCTCACGTCGGCGGAGACGACGCGCTGGGGGAACTCCTCGAGGACGATGCCCATCAGGTGTGCCGTGCCGAACTCCGGCATTTCCTCGCTCGTCGTCTCGACAGCCTCCCGAAGAACGGAGACGAGAAACTCCGGCAGAAATCGCTCCGGCGGGTGGACGTCCATCACGACCGCGTGACGCTCTCCGCACGCGCACTCGAACTCGCGCATCCCCAGATCGAGCGTCCCGATCGACTTCGTCTCACCGCACGGCAGTTCGAGCGTCTCCCCGCCACCGCCCGGAACCTGCGGTTGTGCCATACGCTGCGTTGTCGACGGCGGGGGTTAAACGTCGCGTTCCGAAATCGGCCGTGACTCCGGAGCGACTCGCTCGCGTCCCGTCGACGCCGTCGAAAAAACGGAGTGGTATCCCCTCAGTTGCTCGCGGTCGCGTACAGGAGCGGCCCGATGACCAACAGTGCGAGGCCGAGGAACAGGTAGTGCAGTGGGACGAGCGACTGCGGCGTCAGCGCGAAGATCAGCCCGAACACGATCACGTTGAGCGCGAGCAGTTTTTGTGATTTCAGGGGGAGCACGCCAACCGTCGCGAGCACGAAGACGAGCAGTAACGCCTGCCCGACGTTGTAATTGAGCAGGAAACTGTCGACGAGCTGTAAGGGGAGCATCCTTGTCCGGAGTTTCGGCGCGAATCGAGTATTAAAGTTCCGTTCTTCGCGGGCCGCGACGCGGCAGCCCGTGCGGTTGCTCGATCGTTCTCGGCTCGATTACTCGGGCTTCGGTCCCGTGATGTCCATCGGACGGATCCAGCCGTACCAGATCACGAACACCATCCCGCCGTATCCGAGGATGAACACGACGATACCGACGCCGTCGTAGCCGGCTTCCGCGAGCAGGCGGCGAGCGATTCCGGACCCCGCGACGCCGATCAGGAGGATGGCAGCCAACAGGAGTTTGCTACGGGTCAACTCGAAGAGCTGGGTGCGTTCGGTGCGTCCGCCGGCGTCGTCCTCGGTCATTACCGCCAGTTGGAGCCGAAGACCCCTCAATGACTCGGTCGGCCGCTCACCGGCTGGACTCGTCGGCGGTCTCGAACTCGATGCGAACGCCGCCGTCCGAACAGTCTGCGAGTGCGACCTGCCAGCCGTGCGCCGTCGCGACGTCGTAGACGATCGCGAGCCGGAGGTCGCGACGGTCCGTCTCGTTCACCGGGCGGTAGCCGAAGGGATCGACGCCGACGTCGCGTTCGAGACCCGGACCGTCGTCGGCGACGTAGAATCCGTCCTCGTCGAGCGCGCCGATGCGGATCTCGACTGACGACCCGCCGCGGGCGACGGCGTCGTCGAACAGGCTCTCTAACGCCGTGCGGAGCCGGCGCTCGTTCGCGCGGACGGTCGTGCGGTCCTCGATCGTGAGCGTCGCCGCCGCGGGACAGACGGTGTCGAAGACGCCTTTCGCGAGGTAGCCGAGATCGACCGCGTCGGCGTTCCCCGAGAGCGGTTCGCCGCGAACGAGATCGAGGAGGCTCTCGGTGAGGCGGTCCATTCGGTCGACGGCACCGCGTGCGGCTTCGAGATGCCGCTCGTCGCCCTCGGTGCCGACGACGAGGTCGAGGTGTCCCGACGCGATCCCGACCGGGTTCCGGAACTCGTGGGCGACGAGCCCGGCGAACCGGTCCAGCCGCTCGTTTTTCCGCGCCAGCGCCGACTCCCGCTCGTCGAGCGCGGCCGCGTGATCGAGACGGTCGAGCGTCGTTGCGAACGCCTGGCCGATCAGCCCGGCGAGCGCGGCGTCTTCGCCGTCGACGCTCGTCGCATCGGGCCGCTCCGGCCGACCAGGACGCCGGAAGCACAGCACTCGGGTGTCGTCGACGGGCACGACGAACCCGGTCGTCTCACCATCGTCGACGACGACCTCGTCGGTGGCGAGTGCCTCGCGCGCAGCGGCGGAAATAGCGTCAGCCGGAGCGACACGCCCGCCGTCCGATCCGACTGCGGCGCCGTCGCCATCTTCAGCTCCCACGTCGGTACCGGCGACGCGCTCGACGGCGACCGACTCCCGCTCGGAGTCGACGGCGCACAGTCGAACGTCGGCGACGCCGAACAGTTCCGCTGTGGCCGCGGCAGTTCGCTCGAAGAGGTCCGCCTTCGACTCTGCAGCGGCGATGTCACACACAGCACCCCGGCACCGTCGCAACGTCGCTGCCGGCTCCCGCTCGGAGTCTGTAGCCATACACTCTCTCGGAGCGTTCCCCGAATGAGTGCTGCTAAGAACACTCAATAGTGGTCTGTGCCGACAATAGCGGTCCGGTACTCGCGCAGCGGTGCCGAGCGCGGGACCGACGCAACCCGCTGGCGGTGCGCAAGACCGTGAATGCGGCTCGAAGAAGCGCCTACAGACCGCCGTTTACTCGTCGGCACCGCTGGCGACGCGGGAATCCGATCCCTCGTCGGAGTCGACGCCGACGCGCACGCCGTCGCTGGTGTGACCCTCTCGGATCGCAGCGCGAAGCCCGACGGTTGCGATGCGTCCCGCGCAGTCCGCCGTTCGACGGATGCGCTCTACCGCGTTCGCCGTCCGATAGTCCGCGTCGGCGGCCTCGAACAGTCGTCGGTCGATCGACTCGGTCGTCGCGCGGACGTCGTCCCGCGCCTCGAAGACAGACCAGACGGCGTCGGGGTCGGGAGCGAACGTCGCGTCGACCGCGGTCTCGACCGCGTCGCGAGCCTGCGTCGCGACCGCGTCGACCTCGGCTGCGAGGTCGGCGTCGATCGGCTCGTCTACGTCGGCTGCGGAGCTCGCGATCCGGTCGGCGTGCGTCGCGACCTGTGCGAGTTCGGCGGCCATCTCGTAGAACTGGAACAGTTCCGGACGGCTCTCGCCGAGGCTGTCGACCTCGTCCAGCCGCGAGAGACTCCGCACGAAGTAGCGCTCGACCATCCCGTGCAGTCGGTCCCCGCGATTGTCGCTGTCGGCGACGGTCGACGCCGGGCCGTCACCGAGCAGCGCGGCCGTCGCCTCCCGGTGTCGCGACAGCGCGACGAACTGGAGATGCCGAACCGACTGCCGAACCGACACCTCCTCGGAGTTGAGGACGTTCCGGATCTCGACGTGTGACTCCGACTCGTCGGCGACGGTCACGCCGGCCATCGCTCGCGTGACCGATCGCAGGGCGGTCCGCTGTTCGCCCGTGAACTCGCCGTCGGCTTCGATGTGGATTTCGAGCGCGCCGGTCGCGTAGGCCGCTCGAAGGATCCTGGCGAGTTGCGTCGCCGTCTCATCTGAGATCGTCAGATCGATGCGTGCCGCCTCGCGCTCGTCGGCCGTCTGGACGACCAGCAAGCCGTCGATGTGCGTGTGAAGGTCGACGACCGCGCCCGCGGAGAGGCCCTGTTCTTCGGCCCACTCGCGCGGCAGCGACACCGTGTACGTCCCGTTGCTGACTCGTTGTATCTTCCGTGTCTCCATCGTAAACTTCGGTCTCTCGGGTCGGTCGCAGTCTCTACTCTGCGGTCAGTCGTCCGGACGGTACCAGCAGTGTCACGGCGCGTCGAGCGGGAGTCGGGCGGCCGACAGCGGCACGCGGGAGGGCGAAGCCGTGTTATCCGAACTTGCCGCTGATGTAGTCGTCGACACGCTGACTCTGGGGGTCCTCGAACACCTGGTCGGTGTCGCCGTACTCGGCGAGTTCGCCGCCAGTCAGGAAGACAGCGGTCTGATCCGAGATGCGGGCGGCCTGCTGCATATTGTGCGTCACGATGACGACCGTGTAGTCCTCCGCGAGGTCGTGGATGAGCTCCTCGATCTTCGCGGTCGCGATCGGGTCGAGCGCGGAGGCGGGTTCGTCCATCAGCAACACCTCGGGGTCAGTCGCGAGCGCGCGAGCGATACAGAGTCGCTGCTGTTGCCCACCCGAGAGCCCGAGGGCGTTGTCGTCGAGGCGGTCGGAGACTTCGTCCCACAGCGCGGCCTGCCTGAGCGAGCGCTCGACCAGCCGTTCTTCGGCGTCCTCGTCGCTTCGCCCGAAGACCTTCGCGAGGAGGCTGGTGTCGATGTCGCCGTGCTTTCGCGGGCCGTAAGAGATGTTGGCACGAATCGACTTCGGGAACGGGTTCGGCGACTGAAACACCATCCCGACGCGCTTTCGGAGCTCGACCAGATCGACGCCGTCTTGGTAGATCTCCTTGCCGTCGAACGCGACCGAGCCGTCGACGCGTGCGGAGTTGATCCGATCGTTCATCCGGTTGAGACACCGGAGGAACGTGGACTTTCCGCAGCCCGACGGCCCGATGAGCGCCGTGACGCTCTGTTCGGGGATGTCCATCGAGACGCTCTTGAGCGCGTGGTCGTCGCCGTAGTAGACGTCGAGGTCCTCGACGGCGAGTTTCGTGCGGCCGTCGAACTCGTACTCCGTCCACTCCGAGCGCAGCTTCTCTTCTGATTCGCCGCTCGTGGTCTGCAGCGGCTGGGTCGTATCCTTTCGTGGGTTCTGTTTGGTCTCACTCATAGTCGAGTTTCCTCCGGAAGTAGTATCGCGTCACGATGCCGACCGCGTAGAACGACAACACGACCAGCAGTAGGATGAGCGCCGTCGCCCAGCGGAACTGGTCGGGGTTGCCGACGTTTCCGGACGCGCCGACACCGGCCGTGATGAGCGCGTAGAGCTGATACGGGAGCGCAGACGTCGCCTGCAGCAGTTCGGGATTCGAGACGAACGGCGGGGCAGCCGTGAACTGGAAGCCGCCGATCACGTCGGCGGTCTGGCTCCCCGGGACGAACACCCCGCCGGCCATCGTCAGGAGAATCGGGGCCGTCTCGCCGGCGATCCGGCCGACGCCGAGGATCGTCCCCGTGACGACACCGGGCAGGGCTGCCGGGAGCACGACGCTGCGGATGGTCTGCCACTTGGTGACGCCGAGTGCCGCGCTCGCGTCCCGGTACTCGTCGGGGACCGAAAGCATCGCTTCGCGGCTCGTGATCACCACCAGCGGGAGCAGCATAAAGCCGAGCGTCAGCATCCCCGCGAGCAGCGACTTCCCGTTGCCGAACCGGGGGATGAGGAACGCGAACCCGAACAGACCGAAGACGATGCTCGGGGTGCTCCACAGTCCGTTGGTCGCTACCTCGACGACCTGCGTGAAGCGACCGCGCTCGGCGTACTCGGTGAGGAAGATCGCCGCGCCGACGCCGAGCGGGACCGCGAACAGCACCGCGCCGACGACGAGCCAGAACGTCCCCACGATAGCCGGGAGGACGCCGTTGAGGTCGTTGAGGAGACCGACGCCGTTCATCGCGAACGGCAAGTAGACCGGCCAAGAGAAGGTGACGCTCGCGCCGAACAGCGCGACCGTCGACTCCGGACCGACGCCGGGACCGAAGGTGAGGCCGCGGAAGAGGCCCGGAACGCCCTTGAAGACGGTGAACGCGACGAGCGCGAAGAGCACGCCGACGATCGCGGCCGCGTTCAGATAGACGAGGAGATACGCGCCGACGCGGCGGCCGCGGGCGCCGAAGCCGCCGTAGGCCTTCGCGGCGGCCCAGCCGGTCAGGAGCGCACAGAAGACCGTCACGACGGGCACCATAAACTCGGCCGTCAGCGACGCCTTCTGTTCCCAGCCGAGGTCCCAGACCGACGTCGGCGCGATGTAGCCACTGAGAAAGACGAGCCCCACGAGCGCGGTCACGACGCCAGCGGGGAGCGTCGAGCCGACGTCCTCACGCGGGAGGACGGTCGCCGCGAATCCGGCTGCCCCCGTCAGAATCGCCCCGAGAAGCCAGCCGGCGAGGCCGAGGCCGAGCACCTGGGAGGCGACGAGCCCGCCGACGACGAGCCAGATCAGCGTGAAGGCGACGGCGGCGACGATGCCGGCGTCCGGTCGCGGGTTCGTCTCGACGGCACCGAACCGGGAACCGACGCCGAACACGACGACGGCGACACCCTGGACGAGCAGGAGGCCGCCGAGAAGCGGGAGCGTCGGAACGCCGGCGAGCGTACCCGTGAGTCCGACCACCTCGAACATCGCGGCGAGACCGAGTCCGAAGAGCACCGAGGCGACACCCACCGCGAGCGCCGCGACCGCGTCAGCACCCGAGGTGTCCTCTCGGACCAGTCGGGTTCGCGTCGCGCCCGCCATCAGACGTCACCTCCGAACTTCTTGCGCATCCGCCACTCGACGTACTGCGACCCGACCGAGATGACGAGGACGGTGATAAACAGGATGACGCCGGCGACGAACAGCGCGTCCATCTGGAGGCCGTCTGCCTCGCCGTAGTTCCGGGCGATGAGCGACGTTAGCGTCTCCTGTCCGTAGAACACGTTGTACAGCGGGTCCGTGAGTTTGGGGACGCCGCGGAGCATCACCGTCGCGGCCATCGTCTCGCCGATGGCCCGGCCGACACCGAGGAGGACCGCCGCGGAGACACCGGAGAAGGCGGCCGGCAGCGTGATCGAAGTCATCGTCTGCCAGTCGGTCGTGCCGACCGCCAGCGATCCGCTCTTCATCGACTCCGGCACGCTGTTGAGCGCGTCCTCGGCGACGGAGACGACCGTCGGCAGCGCCATCAGACCGACGACGACGCCGACGAACAGGTACGTCCCCTGACCGAGGATGTCGAACTGATCGGACGCCCACGGACTCAGGACGGTGAATCCGATGAAGCCGTAGACGATCGACGGAATCCCGGCGAGGATCTCGACACCGGGCTTGACTAATTCACGGACGGTTCGCGGTGCGATTTCGGAGAGGAACAGCGCGGCAGCGACGCCGAGCGGCGCGGCGACGGCGGTCGCGACGAACGTGACCATAACCGTCCCGTGGATCATCGGGACCATCGAGTAGCGTATCGGCGAGGAGACCGCGTCCCACTCCGGCTGGATGAACATCCGGAGCCCGGGGATCTCGATCCCGAACACCGTCGCGCTCTCGTAGAAGACGACTGGAACCGCCTCGACGAAGATGAACGCGGTGATGAGGATCAATATCAGGATCGTGGACACCGTCATCGTCAGCGTGAGAAGCCGTGCCGTCAGGCCCTGGTGTCGGAGCCAACCGTAGCTGGCCGTGACGAGGAAGACGGCGACGGGAGCGACCGTGTACGAGGAGACCAAGAGGAAGCCGGCGAACGCGGCCACGAGTGCGGCCGACATCACGCCGACGACGGCGAGCGCCTCCCGGTCGGTCTCGTCGACGAAGTTGCGGAAGCGTCTGACGAGGTGGCCGAGCGCCTCCACGCCGGTCTCTTCGCTAGTCGTCTGAGCCATCGTTTCGGAACGTATGCATTGGAATGAGTGGATAAATGGACGAACTGGTTGTACGGCGAGGCGAGTTGCGACAGCCGGCGTTACACCTGCTCAGGGAGCTTCGCCTTCTCGGACTCGATGTCGGCGGTCGGCAGCGGGATGTAGTTGTTCGCTTCGACGAACACCTGCTGGCCGAAGTCCGTCAGGAACATATTCATAAACGCGGCCTCGCGCATATCCGTCCCGCTGGGGGTGTCCTCCGTGATCTTCGTGTACTGGTGGAGGTCACGGTTGAGCGGGTACGCGGAGTCGAAGATCGTGTTCTCGGCGTCCTTGTCGGGCTCGTACAGCGTGCCCTCGAACTCGATACCGATGGGGAGGACGGTGTCGCTCGTGAACGCCAGCGCCATATACGCGATGGCGCCCTCGTTCTGCGAGACGGCCTGGGCGACCTGCTGGTTCTGACCGAACCGGGTGTCGACGCCCGGCATCGGGGCGTCGGCGGAACCCAGCATATTGAGCCGGAACGCGGTGTCCGTCCCGGAGCCTTCCGCACGGCCGATCACGTAGATCTCCTGATCCGGACCGCCGACTTCGCTCCAGTTGGTGATCTCGTCCTGGTAGATCTTGCGGACCTGATCACCGGTGAGCTGTGTGACACCGTTGTTGTAGACGTCGCTACTGACGACGACCGGCTGGCCGTCGCGGCCGAGGACGTGGTCGACGACCTCCTCTTCGGCTTTGCTCTCGCTCCAGCCGAGTTCGGCCGTGATCGGACCCGAGGAGTTGCCGATGTCGACGAGGCCGTCGACGACCGACTGACACCCGGTACCCGAGTGGCTCAGGCCGATGCTGGTCGGGAACGGCGGCGTCGCCTGTTGACCGCCCGGCTCGAAGCCGTAGAGGCTCGCGAAGTAGTCGGCGATGCGCATATCCGGCTCGCCGAGCGCCTCCCACCCGGGAACAGTGTTGCCCTCTTCGGGGTTCGAGCCCCAGTATTCACCGTCATCCGGCGGTGCGTTGGCGTTCCAGTAGGAACTCCCTTTGTTTGCGATCGGGTAGACCGTCGAGGAGCCCTCGGCGGTAAGCATCGAGGGGCCGCTGCTGCCACTCTCGGAGGACGCCGTGTCCTGGCTCGACTGTTCGGTCGGCGTGCTCTCGTCCGCAGCAGCCTCGGTCTCCGCGTCCCCACCGGAGTCCGACTGCCCCGAGCAGCCCGCGAGCCCGGCGGTGCCGACGGCGCCAGACGCAATTAGGAACTTCCGACGTGATACTCGGTCCGCGAGACGGTCTGATTCACGCGTCATCAACTGGATCGAATCCGTATCGGACAAAAGCGGTTTATAATAGGGGTCTATGCGTCTCCACGCCCGTACCGAGGGATGGGTTCCGAGCGTAGCAGTATAGCCCGCACACACCCGTCTATAGCACTATATACACCACTGTATGGACGAACGACAGGACGTAAACCGTCTCGCTGGCAACGCGTCGATAATGACCCGGAAGCGAACGGACGGCGACGACGGGGGCGACGGCGTCGTAGGACTGTCGACGGACGCGGCGGCGGAGGCGATCGTCGCCGCAGGCCCCGAACGCGACCCCGAGACGGTACGGTCGGTGCTCGACCACGTCACCGAGGGCGACCGGGTGACGCGCGATGGGATCGAAGAGACCGTCTCGGACACCTCGAAGATGCTCGCGACGGCAGAGACGCGCGCCGAACTCGGAGAGATGGCGCTCGACGACGCGCGGGACACCGCCGAGGGCGTCGCAGATCTCGATCTCGTCCGGGGGCGCTTGGACCGCTACGAGACGACGCTCGATGAAGTCACCACGCGTGTTCGCGAACTGGGATCCGAGCTTCAGCGCGTCTCGAACCCCGAGGACGACCCCGACGGCCTCTACGAGTCGGTTATGGGACTCCGACGCGTCGCGTCGGGGGCACAGGACGTCCAGCAGCGGGCCGACGAGCTGCAGCTCGACATCGAAGACTTCGAGACGTGGCTCACGACGCCCGAGCGGAGACAGAGCGCCCTCGAAGAGGACGTCGACGCCGTCGCGGAGGCGCTCGACGTCATCGCGCCGGGAGACGATCCTGACGCCGAGACGTGGGTCGACGCGGTCTTGCGCGCCGAACTGACGGGACTGCTCGTCGCCGACGTGCGCGCCGAACTCGACGACCACCGGCAACTGAACGCGTGGGACGACGCCGACGGCGAGTGGGTCGACGCGATCGAACGCAGACTCGACGAGATCGACGCACGCGCCCAGGAACTCGGCGACGACCTCGCCGCCACCGCACGGCCCGCGTGGCGTGATCAGTACGGCGACCGGATCGACGCCTTCCGGGCCACGCTCGAATCGGTCGACCCGCCCGTCCCGTGGGGGGAGGTCCAGGCAGAACTGGAGCGGGCGCGCTCGCTCGACGAGGCGTACCCACAGTCAGCGTAGACGGGACGAAACGGGTGGGCAGGTGCCGGGCCGTCTTCGGTGGACTGCTCCTCATATTCGGTGGATCACCCCTCGTCTTCGACCGCCACGGCGACCTCGTTCCGGCGCATAAACGGCGGTGTCCACGGGTCGTTGTACCGGAGAAGCGAGGGGTCGCCGACGGGGTCGATGCCAGCCCGATCGAGCGCCGCGAGGAGCGCTCGCTCCTGCCGTGCGACCCGCCATCGGGGTGCGTACCAGGAGAACTGTTTCACGGCGACAGTTCGCTCGGGTTCGGTGGTGAGTGTCACTGTCGACGCCGTCGGTTCCGGCGCAGTGTCGGGACCGTACTCCGCCGGCAGGTAGAAGGCCATCCGCACCGCGTCGCCGTCGCCGGTCGGTTCGGTCCGCACCGGGGCCGTCATCGAGACGGACGCCCCCTGCGTCTCGACGGGTGCGGTCATCGAGATCGACGTTTCGCCTTCGTTGGCGCCCGAGATGTATCTGAACAGTCGGCGAAACGCTGTGATCTGATCCGACGCCGTCGTTTCGGCGAGCACCAACTGCGGATACCGCCGTACTTCGACGCCGTCGAGCGTTCGCACGCGTTCGAACGGCACTGACTCGGCCGACCGGGTCGCGTACAGTCCCCACGCGATCCAGCCGGCGAGGGCCGCCCCGCCGCCGACGAGCGCGGCTCTGGTGAGTCTTCCCATACGTACTGTTCGCTCGGCAGACAGATTAATTCCGCCCCCGAACCGATGCGCAGACGACTCTGACCAGTCGGCTTCGGATGCTCGTGTAAAAAAAACTTTCCTGACGAACGTTTATATGTGATGTGCCCCAGGCTGCACTATGGCCGGCGTAGAGCCGACGACGTCCGAACGTGTTGTCGAAGCAGTTGCGGAGGCATCTGAGTGCGACGTGTTGGAACTCCCCCCGCTGTACGAGTCGATCGATCCGGACGCACTCGAGGCACTCGTCGATGCGATGGCGAACGGCAATATTTCGTTCACCTACGCGAATCACCGAGTCACCGTCGATAGCGACGGGACAGTCAGCGTCGACGCCGACGTCACAGAGCGCATCGAGAAACTCCCAGCCGACGACGACTAAGCGTCTCGGGAATCCGGTCGGGGGCGCTCCCGACTCCGGCGACCGCGACGAACAGCGTCGCCGTCGGTGACCGATCTGCTTCGGGCTCAGTTGCACACGCTACTGTAGGCCGTCGGCGACGCTGACGCCACTGACGAGAGAGCCACAGAGAACGCGCTTTGGATACACGAGTCGCTCTCGAGTGTGAGTATCGCACGAAGTTAGATGGCTGGGGAGTTGGGGCCCCAACCACGGCCGGTCGGAGACCGACCGTGTGGAAGGTGGGCCAACACGGATTTGAACCGTGGACCTCCCGGTTATCAGCCGAGCGCTCAACCTGACTGAGCTATTGGCCCAGGCGAGCGCATCTACTCGTTGTTCGATGAGTAGTTTAAGGGTTTCCTTTCGGTAGCGGCTTGCGACGCAGTCACCCGATCAGCGACGGCGAGACGTGACAAAGACGGGATCAAAATCAGTCGACAGAACCGGGACGCACGTGGTCATACTGTCGGACAGACGTTCGTGAATCATATTGGCACCCACGGGGTGCTGATGATTTTCACATCGTTCTGTCCGACAGTATCAGGAGTTGTCGTCGCCGGGGCGGCCGTACTCCTCGGGATCGAGATTCACGACGTCGTCGTCGCCCGGGAAGCCGCCGACCCAGACGTTCCCCGAGACGAAGCCGCCGGTCTGTTTGTCCAGATACGGCCGGACCACGTAGCGCTTCAGGACGCCGCGGATCGGATAGCGCGTGAACGGCAGCGCGAGCGTGAACCCGAGGACGTCGGTGACGATGCCGGGCGTCAGGAGGAACGCGCCCGCGGCGATGAGGAGGCCGCCGTCGAGCAGTTCGTTCGTCGGAAGTTCGCCCGTCGCGGTCTTCCGCTGGAGTTTCGAGAGCGTGTGGCGGCCCTCGGCCCGGACGAGCAACATCCCGAGGAGCCCCGTGAGGACCACGAGAAGCACCGTCGGAACGAAGCCGATCGTCGAGGCGACCGGTAACAACAAGAGCGTGTCGGCGAGTGGGATGGCCAACAGGAGCGCGATGACCCAGCGCGTCTGCATACGCCACCGTTTGGGACCGCCGTTCATAGCCCTTGTGTCGCGCGGGTCGGCGTCTCGGCGACGAAAGTTGTGAGCGCGACGGTGCGAGTGAACGTGCCTCGAAGGGCTTACCCGCCGGCACGTCGGAGCACAGGTATGACCGACGACCGGACGCACGTCGAGTGGCGCGAGTGGGGTCCCGCGCCGTTCGAGGAGGCTCGCGCGGCCGACCGCCCCGTCCTCCTCGCGCTCACCGCCACGTGGTGTGACAGCTGTCACGAGATGGATGCCGAGACGTACGCCGAGCCGCGGATCGCCGCCAACGTCAACGACGGCTTCGTGCCGGTTCGCGTTGACGTCGACCGCCGACCGCGCGTCCGCGAGCGATACAATATGGGCGGCTTTCCCTCGACGGTCTTCTGTACGCCGTCGGGGAAGGTCATCACGGGCGCGACGTACCTCGGTCCCGACGGGATGCGGCAGGTACTCGATTCCGTTCGCGACGTCTGGGCGGACCGCGGCGAGGACGCCGGGCGGATCCCGCGCGCGCTGGCCGGCAATCCGACGCCTGCAGGTGCGATCGACGAGCGGATCGAAGCGCACCTCGCCGGCCAACTCGACGAGAAGTGGGATCCGCGGTTCGCCGGCTGGGGCGACGGCGCGAAGTTCCCGCTGCCGCGGACGATCGAGTTCGCCCTGAAGCGGGCGCGCGAGCAGGCCACAGAGACGCTCGGCGTCGTTAGCGAATCGCTATACGACCACGACGCTGGCGGGTTCTACCGCTACGCCGAGGGTCGCGATTGGACAGACCCGCACCGAGAGAAAGTGCTCGACGCGAACGCCGCCCTCATTCGAGCCTTCGCGAACGGCTACCTCTACACCGGCGACGAGGCGCTGCTCGATCCCGCCTACGGGACGCGGGACTTCCTCGTCGACCGCCTCTGGAACGGCACCGCCTTCGGCGGGAGCGTCGCCCCGGACGACGACTCGAACGGCGACGGTGACGACGACGGATTCGGACCGCGCCGCGATCTGACGGCCTTCGCCGGTGGCAACGCCCTGACCGCGGACGCGTTCCTCACCCTCGCGGGCTACACCGACGACGAGACGTCGCGGGAGTACGCCGAACGCGTCCTCGACGCGCTCGCGGCCGATTTCGTCGACGACGACGGCGTCGTCTCTCACTTCGATCCGGCCGCAGGGACTGACGAATCCGCCGACGAAAGCGACGGGGCAGTCCCCGAACTACTCTTAGAAGATCAGGCGCGCGCCGTCGCAGCTTTCACGCGAGCGCGGCAGGTCCTCGGCCCGGACGCGCTCGCGACCGAAGACGGTCCGCTCGAACTGGCGCGCCGCATCGCCGACGTCGCTATCGAGGAACTCCAGGAATCCGACGGCGCGTTCCGCGACGGCCCCGACGTGGACGTCGGCCTGCTCGACGAACCCCTGCGCCCGCTCGACGGCGGCGTCGAGATGGCGGATGCGCTGGTGGATCTCGCCGCGCTGCTCGATCAGACGGCCGACTCCGACGACGAAACAGGTCAGGGCGACCGCTACGCCGACGCGGCCCACGACGCCGTCGCCGCCTTCGCCGGCGCGTGGGACCGGATCGGCGTCCAGGTCGCCGGCTACGGTGCCGTGACCGCTCGACTCGTCCGTCCCGACCTCGTGATCGGCGTCGGCGACGCCGCCGGTGCGGACCTCCACCGCGCGGCCCTCCGCGTGGCCGACCACGAGGCGGTCGTCGTTCCGGACGCGCCGGCCGTCTCCGCCGGGACGGCCACTGTACGCCGAGGCGCGGAAACGCGCGAGGCGACCACGCCCGAGGAGTTGATGCGGGCCGTTTCGGCGCTCACCGACGGCACACAGGGGTAGTTCCGAGAACGCTCGCGGCGTGTAAACCTCCGATTCGTTTTTATTCGTGGGCTTGGAGAGTGAGGTATGGCGAGTCTGAGGGACCTCGGGTTGTCCGAATACGAAGCGCGTGCGTATCGGTCGTTACTCCGGACGGGAGCGACAACCGCCAAAGAGTTGTCGCGAGCGAGCGACGTGCCGATGGGCCGGATCTACGACGTTCTGAACAGCCTCGAACAGCACAATCTGGTTCGGAGTCAGGCGGCGAGCCGACCGAAGAAGTACGTCGCCGTCGAACCCGACACGGCGCTCGATCGACTCTTAGAGAACAAACGGCGAGAGCTTCGCGAGAAAGCCGAGCAGTACGAGAGCGTCGTCGACGACCTCACAGACGAACTGGAGACCGCAGAGCCGGTCGAAAGCCAGTTCTGGACGGCTGCGGTGGGGACCGAGGAGTCCGTCGAACTCCTCGTCGAGCGCCTCGCGGCCGCGGACGACTCGCTGGTGGTCGTCGCGGGCGCCGTATCCCCACAGTTCGATCTGGGTGCGGTCGGAAAGCGCGTCGTCGAGGAACTGGAGGCTGCGCTGGACCGCGGGGTCGACGTGTCCGTACTGATGGCGCCGGAACTCGTCGAATCGCTGCCCGAGAGCGTCGGCGAGCGCTACACCCAGCGGCTGGCGAATCATCCCGCATTCTCAGTTCGAACGGCCCCTGGACTCTCCGGGACGTTCGAGCTCATCGACGACGTGGAAGTCTGTATCGAGGTCCCGAACCCGCTGGATCCCGCCCAGGCGTTCGCGATGATCGACCTGAAAGACCCCGACTTCGCGGCTGACGTGCGCGAGATGTTCGACCCGCAGTGGGAGGCCGCCGAACCGCTCGCGTTGTCGTCACTCGGCGGCGAGTAGCGTCAAAAATCCGGGCGAACGTCAGCCAGTCGGTTGCTACTGGTTGTCGACTTCCGCCCGAAGCTGTTCGAGCGTAACCTCGCGCTCGGCGTGGGCGTTGTGCTGGTGGATCGACTCGTCGTTGGACTGCTTCATATGGACGACGGCGTCGTCGTCTAAGTGGTCGAACTCCTCGACGACCTGTTCGGCCATCGAGCGGACGCAGTCTTCGACGAACTTCGCGTCCGCGTGCGCCTGATACGTCATGTGGTCCTCGTCCGGGCGCTTCGCGAGGTTGTAGATCCGCGCGGACATCGAGTCGCGAGCCAGCTCTGCGATCTCCCGGAGGTCGACGTCGGGCGAGCCGTCGGCGGTGATCGTGAGCGTCGCGTGGCCGCGCTGGGAGTGACCGGGCTGGGGGACCGTATCGAGGAACTCCTCGATGGTCCCGTCGTCGACTTGCAGGTCCTGCAGAACCTCGCGGGCGCGAGAGGCTGACATCCCCTGTGAGCAGGGGCAGACGGTCATCCCCGTCACTTCCGCACCGATCTCCTCGCGAGTGCCCTCGTCGGTCGCCGTCGCGCTGGCGACGATAGTGATCGTGCTCTGTGTCGGGAGACCGCTCGCCGGCGTGTCCTCGCGGATGACGTAGTCGGCCGTCATCCGCACCTCTGCGGTCGAGGTGTAATCGTGCTTCGCGAGGAGACGTTCGGCCGCGTCGCCACACATATCTTCGACGCGGTAGGCCGGCTCCGAGACGGCCGCTTCGAGAGTCTCGTCGATGACCTGCATATTCCGACTCATATCGATCCCCTTCCGACCGCTCGGGAGGTCGACGAACACCTCGAACTCCGCCATCAGAACGAGCGGTCGTTTGCCGTCGCGGGCGATCTTCACTAGTTTGTCGACGCCCGTGACGCCGACCTGACTTAACCCGACGGTTACGTCGGGCTGGCTCGCTTGCACGTCAGGAAGCTGGTGACTCATTGTCACACGGGAAGGACGCAGTTTGATTAACGCTTTCGTTAGCCGAAGTTTGAGAGTGAAGTTCCCGACGCCGCGTCGGGTAGAGGCGGTTCCGTCGCGTTCCGTCTCCCGACGAAAGCGCCGCCTACGGCCAGTCGTCGCGCCCGCTGGACTCGAAGGGATCTTCCTCCTCGTCGGCGTCACCAGCGAGTTGCCAGCCGGCCGCTTCGGCCGCCTGTTCGAGCGGGAGGTACTCCCAGCCGGCCGCCTCGGCGACGTCGGCGTCCGCGTCGGTGGTTCCGACCAGGACGTGTCGGTCGGTGTCGAACTGCGCTTTCACGTTTTCGAGGCTCTCGCGAACGCCTCGCGGCCCCGAGAAGAAGTCCTGTCGGACCCGGTGCTTGCGCGTGAAGTTCGTGACGACGTAGGTGGGCTTCTCACTCACGACGCCGACGTACTCGGTCCACTGACGGGCGTCGTTGAACACGGCATTCGGGTCCGCGAGGCCGCGAAGTGCCTCTAACTCGAACGCCAGCGTCATATCGGCGTCGCCGCCGGGGCCACCCGAGGGCTCGTCGCTCATACCTGCCCCTATCGCCTACCCGCCGAAAACTGCATCGGTCCCCCACAGTCGAGAGCGAAGATCAGATGATGCGGTAGTACTCGGTGAAGCGAACGACGTCGCCGGTCGTGAGTCCGGCAGCGTCGACTGCGCGGTCAGATCCGGACACTGCGTCGAGGAACTCCCGACGAGCGGCCGGCGTGAGCTGATCGAGGTCTCGGACGCGGTCGGTCGGACCGACGTCTGATGGGTCGCACTCGACGACGACGGTTGCGACGTCCGCACCCCCCGAACCGCCAATAGATCGTGACATATGGTACCAATATACATTATAGATCATAAAGATTTTGGGCAGGTGACAGACCGGTGGTTCCGGCCAGCAGAGGTCGCGGCCGAAACCGTCGCGTAGAGCGACGGATAGCAGTGGAAAAGAGAGCGTGTAGAACGCGACTGGGGTCCGTCTGGTACCGTTACTCGGCGGGCGTCTCTTCGAGGTCGAGTTCGTCGATCTCGAAGTTCTGCTGCATCAGGACGTCTTTCTGATCGGCGACGTCGCGCCGTTCGCGCATCAGCTTCTTGTACTTCGACTGCGGCGAGAGGTCGCCGATGAGGACGCCGCCGACGATCTGGCCGTCTTTGAACGCCAGGCGCCGCCACTCGGTGTCGGAGTACTTCGCTTCGGCCTCGTCGTCGCCCAGCGTCGGATGCCCGAAGGAGAGGAACGGGAAGTCGAAGTGGGTGATCGAGTACGAGGAGACCCACTCGAAGGGCTCGGCGCCGTAGTCGACCATATTCTGCGCGGCGATCGTCCCCTGCTCTTTCGCGGAGCCCCACGCGCCGTTCTGCGCGCGCTCGCCGAGGATGAGGTCGTTGAACTCGGTGATGTCGCCGGCGGCGAAGACGTCCTCGTGGTTCGTCTGCATATACTCGTCGACGACGATGCCGTCGTTGCACTCGATCGGCGTGTCCTGCAGGATCTCCGTGTTGAAGTTCAGCCCGATCGCGATGCCGACGAAGTCGGCGTCGTACTCGTCGCCGTTGGGGTCGACGGCGGTCGTCACGCGACCGTCCTCGTCGGTCTCGAAGTGATCGACGCCGGACTGGAAGACTGGCTCGACGTCGCGCTCTCGCAGCGCGTCGTGGATGATCTCTGCGCCCTCTTCGGAGAGCGCGTAGCGCCACCAGCAGTCACCGCGCATCAGGTACTTGCCTTCGACGTCCTGGGCGGCCGTGATCGCGGCGAGGTCGATCCCGAGCAGGCCCGCCCCGACGATGACGGAGCTGTCGGCCTGTTCCATGTGGGATTTGATCGCGCGGGCGTCCTGGAACGTCCAGAAGTGGTGGACGCCGTCGGCGTCGGAGTTGTCGACCGGGAGCTGTGTCGGCGTCCCGCCGGTCGCGATCAGCAGTTTGTCCCAGGCGTACTCCTCGCCCTCGTGGGTCTCGACGGTGTGGCCGTCGACGTCGATATCGACGACGAGCGTGTTGAGTTGGAGGTCGATGTCGCGCTCGTCGTACCACGATTCGTCGTGGATGGAGATCGGCGCTTCGGGGAGTTTCCCCTTGGCGAACTCCTTGATCAAGATCCGATTGTACAGGGCCTCGCCCTCGTCCGTGATGACGGTGATCTCGGCGTCGGGTTGCTCCTCGCGGAGGGTCTCGGCGGCGGAACTGCCGGCGACACCGTCGCCGATGATCACGTACGACTGAGTCATATTCGAGCGGTTCGGGTTCGGGGTTAATGGGGATTGCTATATTGCTGGCCTCCGACGAAACGTCGGCGACTGCACGCGGCGAACCCATTACTCCAACTTCTTGAGCGCCTCGAAGAAGTCCGACGCCGGGCCAGCCATCCGAACGGGATCGTCGGCGATCTCGACGGTGACGTCGGCCGGCGGTTCGACGCGCTCGCGGATGCGCCCGTCGACGACGACAACGGCGTTCTCGGTTTCCTCGACAGTAACCGAGACCGTGGCGTCGCGGTCGACGACGAGCGGCGGCATCCCCTGCGCGCCAGCCATCTCGGTGACGACGAACCCCGAGACGCCCGGGTGGATCAGTGGTCCGTCCTCGCTGAGATTGTACGCGGTGCTGCCGGTCGGCGTCGCGATGAGGACGCCGTCTGCGTGTCCGGTGGCGTAGCGCGAACCGTCGACGCGCACCTCGATCGATGCGCCGCCGCCGTGGCCGCGGCGAGCGCCCTGGACGACGACCTCGTTGACCGCCGAGGGGAGTAGCCAGTCCTCGCCGCTGGCTGCGAGCCGCGGCATCGACCGCGTCGGGAGTTCGCCCGCCTCCCGGAAGTTTCGCACCTCCTCCATCACAGCCTCGACGGCGTCCTCGGGGTTGACGGCGTTGAGGAAGCCCACCTCGCCGAGATTGACGCCGAGGATCGGCGTCGTACGCGCGCCGTGGGCCGCAAAGAGGAACGTTCCGTCGCCGCCGATACTCACCACGAGGTCGGCCGCGTCGAAGGCCTCGATCGGCCGCCCCGGGACGCCGAGTTCGTCGGCCGTCGCCGCATCGAGCCACACCGTGACGTCCGCCGAGACGAGTCGCTCCCGGAGGTCGCCGGCCAGACGGGCCGTCCGGTCGTTACCCCATTGCGCGACGATGGCCACCTTCATCTCCGTCGCCAGGTTCGACGCGACGTCAAAAAAGGGCTCCGTCACGCGTCGGTCATCGCTCGCGAGCGGTCACTGCCACCGGCGCACACGGGCAACATTGATACCCGCGCCGGTCCTCTCGTTTCGACGACGGCGATGGAACGCAGCGGCCACCACGTGGGGCGTCGGAGTCGAGCGTCGCAGCCTGACCCGAGCGAGGGGGCGGGTGACGGCTATGAGTGACGACGACGATTGGTTCGAGCGCGCGCTTCGGGAGGACGACGAGAGCGAAGACGCCGACGAGGACGGCCGCGAGGACGGCAAGCGCGACGGCGACGTAGCGGTGGAGCGGGAGCCAACGACCGCCGAACCGCACGGCGAGTCGCCGATCGACGAGACCGAAGGCGAAAGCGGGAGCGAGGACGAAAGCAAAGCCGGAAGCGAGGACGAAAGCCAGGTCGAACCCCAAGCCGCCGCTCGCGATACCGAGGGCGCGCGAAGCGACGAAGAAACTGACCAGCAACTCGGAGAACAGGCAGCCTCCACCGGGGCCGACTCCGGAGGAGCCGACGAAAGTAGCGGCCCCGCCGGTAGCGAACCCGGAGCGACGAGCGACGAGAGCGCCGGTGACAGCCCGTTCGAGGAGGACTTCGCCTCGGCGCTCGAAAACGCCCCCGAGCCGGGGTCCGGAGTCGGAGCAGCGATGGGCGAGGCTTCGGGATCGAGCCCGCCCGACGAAGGTGGGTCGGAGAGTCCGTTCGGCCCCGCGGACGCCGGCGCAGGCGACGGCGACGACTTCGGCTTCGCGAACTTCGAGGACGACACCGACGATTTCGACGAGGAGTCCTTCGATTCCGACCTCGAACGGCTGGACATCGGGATCGGAGGACTCGATCAGATGATCCTCGGCGGCGTCCCGCGACGGTCGCTGATGGTGGCCGTCGGGTCCGCCGGGACGGGCAAGACCACGTTCGGCCTGCAGTTTCTGAATCACGGGCTCGAAAACGGCGAGGACGCGGTCTACATCGCACTCGAAGAGAGCCACGAGCGAATCCTCGCGACCGCGGGCGAGAAGGGCTGGGAGTTCGAGCGCTACGTCGAGGAAGACCGCCTCGCCATCGTCGACATCGACCCGATCGAGATGGCGAACAGCCTCGACAGCATCCAGAACGACCTCCCGGAACTGATCAAAGAGTTCGGCGCGGATCGGCTGGTGCTCGACTCCGTCTCGCTGCTGGAGATGATGTACGAGAGCGCGCAGAAGCGACGCAGCCAGGTCTTCGGCTTCACGCGGGCGCTGAAGAGCGCCGGCATCACGACGCTTCTGACCTCCGAGGCGAACGACGACAACCCCTACACCTCGCGGTTCGGAATCGTCGAGTACCTCGCAGACGCCGTGTTCGTGCTGCAGTACGTGCGGCCGAGCGACTTCCGCGAGACGCGGCTGGCGATCGAGATCCAGAAGATCAGGGACGCGAATCACTCCCGGGAGACGAAACCGTACGAACTCACCGCCGAGGGGATCAGCGTCTACCGGCAGGCGAACATCTTCTGAGAAAGAGAATCGAGTCCGCGAGTCAGTACAGCAGTTCGGCGTCGTCTTCGATCATATACAGCGTCCGCGCGGCGATGTTGACCGCGTGGTCGCCGACGCGTTCGAGGTCGCGGACCGTCAAGAGCAGTCGCGAGATGTCCTGGAGATAGGCTTCGGCGTCCTCGCTCCCGTCACCGAAGGGGTCCTGCTCGATGAGGTCACGGACGACGATGGAACTGGCGGCCTCACACATCGCGTCGAGGTCGTCGTCGCGGTCGGCGACCTCGTAACACGCTTCTGGATCCTCGTCGGCGTAGGCAGCCATCGCGGATTCGAGCATCTCCAGCGTCTCGACGCCGATCTGCTGGACGTCGACCTCGGGGAACACGTCCCGGTCGGCGTCCATCGCGTACTGCGCGAGGTTCACCGCGAGGTCGCCGATACGTTCGAGATCGGTGATGATCTTGAACGACGCGGCGATGAACCGTAGATCGGAGGCCACGGGCTGCTGAAGCGCGATCAGATCTACGCACTGGCCTTCGAGGTCGAGGTACATCTGGTTCACCTCGTCGTCGCCGTCGACGACTTCCTCGGCGGTGGCCTCGTTTTTCTGTTCGAGCGCGTCGAGGCCGAGTCGCAACCGTTCGGCGACGACCTCGCTCATATACAGAACGTCGTCTCGGAGATTCGAGAGCGACTCCTGGTACTCTTGTCGGGGCATACCTGTCGGCACACAGGACGGCAGTATAAGAGTGTCGCGAAGGAGAGGCACAGGCGAGAACAGAAAGCGGCGAAACGCAGAGCAGCGAAAGGGAGAGACAGAGACAGAATCGACGGACGTTACCCGAACTTGCCGGTAATGTAGTCTTCGACCCGCTGGCTCTCGGGGTTCTCGAAGATCTTCTGGGTGTCATCGAACTCGACGAGTTCGCCCCCGGTCAGGAAGACGGCGGTCTGATCCGAGATGCGGGCGGCCTGCTGCATATTGTGCGTCACGATGACGACCGTGTAGTCCTCGGCGAGTTCCTCGATCAGATCCTCGATCTGGGAGGTCGCAACCGGGTCGAGCGCGGACGCGGGTTCGTCCATCAGGAGGACTTCCGGGTCGGGCGCGATGGCGCGAGCGATGCAGAGACGCTGCTGTTGGCCGCCCGAGAGGTCCAGGCCGGACTCGTCGAGTTGGTCTTTCACCTCGTCCCAGAGTGCGGCGCGCTTGAGCGACTCCTCGACGATTTCGTCGTAGTCGCCGCCTTTGTCCTGGATCTTCAGCCCGTAGGTGACGTTTTCGTAGATGCTCTTCGGGAAGGGGTTCGGCTTCTGGAACACCATCCCGACGCGGCGGCGGAGCGCCACGGGGTCGACGTCGTCGTCGTAGACGTTCTTCCCGCGGAGGTAGAGATCGCCCTCCACGCGGGCGCTGTCGATGAGGTCGTTCATCCGGTTGATACACCGGAGGAACGTCGACTTCCCACACCCCGAGGGGCCGACCATCGCGGTCACACTCTTCTCGGGGATGTCCATCGTGATGTCCTGTAGCGCCTGATCGTCGCCGTACCAGACGTTGATGTTCTCCGCGCTGACGACGGTCTCTCGCCTGCTCGGCCCGTCAGACGAGGAGACGCTCCCGCTGACGTCGGTCTGGATGAGCATCTCGTCGTCCGTCGGGTCGGGCGAGCTATCCGCGCGCGCGTTTGATTCGTTCGTATTCTGTTGACTCATTGGCTGAAATTCACCCTGTTCGCTCAAACTTGTTCCGAAGCACGATCGCAACCGAATTCATCGCGAGGAGCACCGCGAGCAGCACGACCACGCCGGCGGGGACGGCCTTCGTGTAGAAGTCCTCGCTGGCGAAGAGACTCGACCACGCGTACACCTGCAGCGGCATCGCGCTCACCTTCGAGTTGAGCGCGGTCGGGAGGCTGAACACGACGTTCGGCGCACCGATCATAATGAGCGGTGCCGTCTCGCCGATCGCACGACCCAGCGCGAGGATCGTCCCGGTCAGGATGCCGGGGAACGCCTCGGGCAGGACGACGTTGCGAACGGTCTGCCAGCGCGTCGCGCCCATCCCGTAAGATGCCTGTCGGAGGTCCGACGGGACAGACCGGATCGCCTCCCGAGAGGAGATGATGACGATGGGGAGGATCAAGAGCGCGAGCGTCGCGCCGCCGACGAGGACCGTCCCCGCGGACTGTCCGAGGTACGTCACGAAGACGCCGAGCCCGAGCAGGCCGTAGACGACGGATGGAACGCCCGCGAGATTCGAGATGTTGACGTCGACGAAGCGCGTGAGCGCGTTGTCGGGCGCATACTCTTCGAGGTAGACGGCCGCGCCGACGCCGAGCGGGAACGACAGCGCCGCGACCGTCGACATCAGGAGGATCGAGCCGCCGATCGCCGGGTACAGCCCTGCGTCAACCGCCGAGCCGCTGTGGGAACTCGTCAGGAACTGCCAGTCGACCCACGACTGGGGGCCGGCGAAGCCGAACGCTTCGACCGCCGCGGCACCCACGAGCGCGCCGACGACGACCGTCGCGGCGAATCCCAGCCCGACCGGAGTGCCGTTCTCGCCGAACGCACCCCGCCAGGCGTACGTCGACGTCGGCACGAGCGCGACGGCGGTCACGACGACGGCAGGGACCGGGTCGATGCCGACGAACGGCCCGACGACCGCGCTCGCGACGCTCACAGCGAACGCGGCGAGTCCGGCGTACAGCCCCGAGCGAGCGTCGCGGACGCCGGCGACGTACGCGCCGACCGCGGCAGCGGAGCCCCCGCCGACGATGGCCGCGACCATCATCCAGTCGACCGGGATGACGGGTATTGACTGGATGAACTGGACGAAACTCGGGACGACCTGCGGGAGGCCCGCGGCGTCACCGATCGGTCCCGGGAGGCCGAAAAGCGAGAGATAGAAGGCGAACGAGGTCGCGACGAGCCGCGTCGTGAACGAGATCCGATGGGAGTTTCGGGTGAGCGCGACCGCGACCGCGGCGGGAACCGCGAGTCCGAGCGCGAACGAGAGCGCGACGAGCGGTGGGATCACGTCGACAACGAGGAGCCCGACGCCCCCGCTGAACATCAGCGAGACCACGAGCAGTCCGACGAGGAAGACGCCGAACGAGAACGCTGCGCGGTCCCGCGTGCGGACGTACGCGCCGACCAAAAGCGTCGGTACGACGAGCGTGAGGAAGTAGGTGAGATACCAGCCGGGATCCGCAGTGAGCGGCCGGATCGCGTCGTTGGCGACGTACACGAGGAGTACCGCCAGCGTGACGATGCCGAACATCGTCGCCGCGAGCAGCAGGTATCTGAAGACCGTACCGACGGTCCGGCTGACCTGTCCGAACCCTTCGATTTCTCCGTGTTCGGTTTCGGTGGCCATCTCAGTACTCCTCCCGGTACCGCTGTGCGACGAAGTCGCTGATGACGTTCATAACGAGCGTGATGACGAAGAGGACGAGACCGATCGCGAAGAGGCTGCGATAGGCCAGCCCGCCCCCGGTGATGTCACCGAGGAGCAGTTGGACCATCGCGGCCGTCATCGGGAGCGATCCCTCGAGGAACGAGGCGGGGTTGACGGGGTTCAGAAACTGCGCGCGCGACCCGGCAGCGATCGTGACAGCCATCGTCTCGCCGATGGCGCGCGAGAGCGCGAGGATGAACGACGAGAAGATGCCCGAGAGCGCCGCGGGGACGACGATGCCGGTCGCGACGTCGAACTTCGTCGCGCCCATCCCGTACCCGGCCTGCCGGAGGTCGTCGGGGACGGCCGACATCGCGTCCTCGCTGATGGAGGCGACCATCGGGATGATCATAATCCCGACGACGATGCTCGCCGAGAGCATATTGAACGTCCCAATCTGTGGGATCACGGTGGCGAGCGCCGGGGTGATGTAGATGAGTGCGAAGAAACCGTAGACGACGGTCGGCACGCCGGCGAGAATCTCGAGTGCGGGTTTGAGCACCGAGCGAGCCCGCTGGCTGGCGTACTCGCTGAGATAGATCGCCGTCGCGACGCCGAGCGGAATTGCGATGACCGCCGAGCCGATCGTGATCATCAGCGTCGCCGAAACCAAAGCGAGGACACCGAACTCGCCGCTGTTGATCTGCCAGGTCGTGCCGGTGAGAAAGTCGACGAGCGACGCCGTCTCCCCGGTCACGCCCATCAGCGGGGCGGTGATCGTGAAGAACTTCGCCGCCTCTGTCACGAGCAACACGACGATACTGATCGTCGTCACGATGGACAACGCCGCGCACAAGAAAAAGAACGTCCGCGTCAGGAGTTCTCGCGGGGAGTTCTCCGTCTGCCGCGTGAGGTCGGTTTCCAACTCGTCTGTGCTCATTGTGTATTCAGATTATTGTGGGATGAAAAAGCGCTTCGTTAGACGTACGAGCGCGGCACGCGTTGTCTAGTTCGATCCGCCGACGGCGTCGTCGATTCTGGTCAGCATCGCCTGCTGTTCGTCCTCGCTGAGCGGGACGTACCCGACTTCCTCGGCGACGATTTCGCGGCTCGTCGCGTTTTCCATCCAGAAGCGCGTGAACGCCTCGATGTGGGCTTCCTGCAGCGCCGAGACCTTCGGGTAGGTGAAAAGCGGCCGCGACAGCGGCGTGTAGTCACCCGAGAGCGCCGTTTCGAGCGACGGTTCGACGTACTCGCCCTCGCCGTCTTTGACTGAAACCGCCTGCACGGAGTCCTGATTCTCGCTGTAGTAGGCGAATCCGAGATAGCCCATCGCGTACTTCGAGCCGGTGACGCCCTGAATGATGGTGCGGTCCTGCTCGGTCGGCGAGTAGTCCTGTCGGTGGCTTGTCTCTTCGCCGAGGATCGCCTCGTGGAAGTAGTCGTAGGTCCCGGAGGCGTCGGAGGGACCGTACAGTTCGAACGGCTCGTCGGGCCACTCGGAGTTGATGTCGGACCACATCTCCGGCGAGGTGTCGGCCGACCAGATCTGCTTCAGTTCTTCGACGGTGAGTCCCTCGCCGATCCAATCGTTGTCGTTGTTGACGATGACCGTCAGGGCGTCGGTCGCGACCTTGAGCTCGACGGGCTCGACATCGCTCCCGGCGCACTGATCTTCTTCCTCGGGCTGAATCGGCCGCGACGCGTTGTTGAAGTCCGTCTGGCCCGTACAGAAGTAGTTCGCGAAGCCGCCACCGGACCCCGTCGACTGGAGACTGATGTTGACGTCGCTGTGGGTCTCCTGGAAGCGCTGCGCCATCGCCGTCGCAAGCGGGAAGACCGTCGAAGAACCGGCGATCGAAATGTCGCCTGCGAGCGCCTGTGACCCGCTGTCGGTTCCATCCGAGCCGGACTCGTCGCCGCCCGTGTTCTGCTGTGTGCAGCCAGCGAGACCGGCGACGCCGAGCCCGCCGGACGCGAGAAGGAACTTGCGACGTGAAACGCTACTGCGCTTGGATTGGCGCGTCATTATCACTCCGTATCCGTAGGCAGGATAAAACGGCTACTAATACAGCTATATAGAAAAAATATCAGTACGTACTCTATGGTCGAGTCTGAAACCGCTGTTTTCGGGACTCTGAGAGCGACTGTTCGGGCAAACTGACGCCAGTCTTTTGTTGTTATTTCGCATATAACTCCAATAAACTTCAATTGCAGAACTATTTTGGAGAAGTAGTGCTCAGTCATCACATTATGAGCAGATATAGATTTGATCGACAAGTGCGGTTGTGAGAACCTCCAGTCGTGGGAACACACCACATAGATAGGAGCGTTCGCCGATTCTATATATAGTAATGATCAAGTTTATACTATGGGGTTCACAACGGCCAGATATGGTCGAAACGCGGAAGGTGCAGGTCACCGGGGGGTCGACGTTCACAGTTTCAATCCCGAAGGAGTGGGCGACTGAAAACGACGTCTCGGCCGGAAGCGTCGTCGAATTTTACCCCGAGGGTGATTCACTATTCTTGGCACCGGCGAACGGTGAGGAACGAACCGAGGGAGCGCTCGACGTAACCGACCTCGAAGGCGACGAACTCACGCGCGCGGTGATGACGATGTACGTCAGTGGCTTCGACATCATCTCGCTCGAGAGTTCGCGGATCACGACCGATCAGCGACGGACGATTCGGGAGGCGACCCAGAGTCTCGTCGGTCTCGAAGTCCTCGAAGAGACGCGCGATAAGGTCGTCATTCGCGACCTGCTGGACTCCGCCGAACTGTCGATCCACACCGCCGTCAGGCGGATGCGGCTCATTTCGCTGTCGATGCTCGGGGACGCCATCGACGCGCTCGCGGAACTCGATACGGATATGGCCCGCGACGTCATCCAGCGCGACGACGACGTCGACCGCCTGTGGATGGTCGTCTCGCGGATCTTCCGGGCGACGCTGCGGACGCCGAAGGCCGCCGAAGAACTCGGACTCCCCCGCGAGGTCTGTTTCGACTACCAGTCCGCGGCGCGACAGCTCGAACGCATCGCCGACCACGCGACGAAGATCGCACACCTCACCTTAGAGTTCGAGAAGCCAGTTCCCGACGAGGTCATCGACGCGCTCTACGAACTCCACGAGGAGTCCCGCGAGATCGTCGACGACGGAATGGACGCGCTGCTCACAGACGACAGCGACGAGGCGACCCGGCTGGCCAACGACGCCCGCGAGTCGGTCCAGGCCATCGACGAGCGCGCTCGCAAGATCGACGAACTCCTGCGTGATCTTGATCCCGCACGCGCGCAACTACTCGGGCTGATCGTCGACTCCGTGTCGCGGAGCGCCGACTACGGCGGTAACATCGCCGAAACGGCGCTGCAGAAAGCCGCGCCGACCCCCTAGGATCGACGCGTAGTTCCGAGAAGAGTTACTCTTCGTCGACGAGAACGGCGTTGACCTGACCGGTCTGCCCCGGACGGGACGTCACGCGGGCCGTGCCCTCGCTCGTCTCGATGATCGCGCCCTTCGTGATGATGTTCCGTCGAACGTAGTTGACGTTCGCGGGGTTCTCGACCACGTTTTCGATGGTCGCTTCCTCGACTTCGCCGTCGATCGCGACCTGCGCAACGTTCGCCGAGAGGGCGCGGACCTTCTTGTTCTGGCCGCGTGCGTCGACGACCTGGAATCGCGGCTCGCCGACGGTCGTTTCGGTTGGCTGACGGCCGAGCTGGTGGCGCGTCTTCTTGTGCGAGCGTCGGCGTCGACCGCCGGTCCGCTTCCGCTTCGAACGTCCTTGGTCCTGCATACGGGATAACTGACCGGGTGAGTACTTCAATCGCTCGAATCGGTGACGCGAGTAGAGACAGTGGAGACGGCGTCGAACGACCGACAGCGACGTCTCTCGGGAGTCGACGTCGCGGAAAAGGTAGCAGCCGTCCGGGAACAGCCCGGACGGCCGCTGCCGCCCTGAATTGGTCCCCGCTGACGCTTCGGCCCTCCAGACGAAGCGTCACTTGGCGGGAAGAGTGGGAACCACTTAAACGTGCCGCACCCGGAAACCGTTTCGCCCTCGTTGACATATATAGAGCCCGGCGCGAGACGTTTTTGTCGCTACGAGTCCTTTGGGAGACAATGAGTGAGAGCGACGCCGTCGCGCGCGCCCGGCGCGCCGCGGAGCAGCACGATTCCTTCGAACGCCTCGACGACGGACGCTACGCAGTAACGACGACCGCCTTCGACGGCGAGGTCGTGATCGACAGCGACGGCGGCGCAGCCGTGTTCGCCGTCACCGTTCGCGTGCCGATGCTCGATGCCGTCACCGAGGACCACGTCGCCCCGGTCGTCGAAGACGGCTGGTTCGACACGCTCGCGCTTCGGCTCGAAGACGTCGACGGGGCGTTCCACGGCACCGACGACCCCGACCTCACGGTCGAACGAGACGGCGAACACGCGGTCCTGAACGTCGAACTCACCGATCTCGACGCCAACCGCGCTGCGGCCGACGCGGTCGCCGCCGTCGAGTACGTCGAAGGAACCTACGTCGAGGGGATCATCCCCGGCTACGACTACACGGAGCCAGTGACGCATCTCATCCAACGGGCGGCAAGCACGGGCGGGGGGACGAAGGGCGGGACGCCGCTGTAGTTCCGAGACGACGGTTCGGAGCGGTCAGTCCATCGCGATGTACGTCTGGGTGTGTTCGATACCGGCCATCTCGTGGATCGACGTCGCGATGTCTTTGACGTCGCCGGGGCTCTCTACGCGGACTTTCACGATGTAGTCGATGTCGCCGGCGACGACGCTGACGCTCTCGACTGCGTCGTCGACCGACGACATCGCCGATTTCAGCCGATCGACGTCGCCCGTCGAGGCTTTGACCATCACGTAGGCGGTGACCATCAGGCCACACCCCCCTCGGGCGCGAGTTTCTCTCCGACGATGAGCTGTCTGGCCTCTTCGAGCACGTCGAAGTCGGCGAGGACGGCGAGCCGATCACCGACTTCCAGCGAGTCGTCAGACAGCGGGAGCCCCATCGGCTTGTCGGCCTTGCCGAACGCCAGGATCCGTGCGTTCGCCGGGAGTGCGACCTCCTCGATCGTGTACCCACGCATCGGCGACTCCTCGGTGACGGTCATCAGGACCACCTGGAGGTTCTGCGCGACATCGGCGATCGCGCGCACCGAGCCACCGAGCAGTGCGTTCTTCGCGCCCAGCGCGCCGAGGCGTTCGGGGTAGACCACCTCGTCGACCTCGTCGGCGTACTTGTGGTAGACCTCCTCGCGGTAGTCCTCGTCGACGCGGAGCACCGTCCACGTGTGGTGGTACTTCGCGATCGAGCACGCCGCGAAGTTCACGTTGAGGTCGGCCGTGAGCGCCCCGAGGCCGTCGGCGTCTTCGATGCCGGCCTCGACGAGGACTTCCTCGCGGGAGCCGTCGCCTTCGACGACCTCGAAGCCGTCTTCGCGGGCGCGCTCGACCCGATCGCGGTTCTGTTCGACGAGCGTGATCTGGTGCCCTTCGTCTCTGAGAACCCGGGCGGTCCGGAGTCCCACGCGACCTGCACCAATGATAACGAACCGCATACGAATGAGGTACGCCGGCGGGCGTGAATAATGTTTCTCCGGAACGTCCCTGTACGATTCGTCGGTCCGGTCTCGTTCCGACCCGTCCTATCGAGTCAGCGTGGTACGCCACTCGCGGCACAAATGCTATGAGATGGTATCACGTACCGTGGTAGTATGGTTCACGCGTTCATTATGGTGAAGACCGGCGCCGGGGAGTCAGAGCGACTCATCGACTCCATCCGGGAACTGGCGAACGTGAGCGAGGCGCACATCGTCGCGGGCGCGTACGACATCATCGCCGAGGTGGACGCCCCCGAGGTGTACAAAGTCCTGAGCGCGTCCTCGACCGAAATTCAGGGGTTCGAGGGCGTCACCGACACCAAGACGTACATCTCGATGGACGAGTAGCCGCCGCAGGCGGGGAAGACTGCCGCGGACGGGAAAACCGCCGTAAACGACGGAATCACGCGGACGACGCGTCGGTAGCGACGCGCAGTCGCTCGGGCGGGGCGAACGCCACGGAGCCGAACGCGTAAAGTCCTCGGCGCCCCTACTCCCGGTATGGTCTCGGTCGTCGGACTCGTGCTGTTCGGGGCGGTGCTCGTGGTGCACACGCTGCTGGCAGCCGTGCTGACCCGTTTCTTCCGCCTCCGATTGAACACCCAGTGGGGATACGTCGTCTACTCGTTCGCGCTCATCCCGATCGCGCTGCTCGTGACGACGCTCGTCTTCTTCGGGATCCTCCCGATCGGCGCCGGTCTGAACCTCGGTGCGACGGCGCTTCTCGGTGCGGCCATCGCGCTCCCGCTCGCACTCGGATTCACCATCGACACGCTCTACATTCCGGCACCGGAGGAGTACGACCTCCCGGACCGACAGTGAACCGATAACGCAACTCCCCCGCGCTGCTTGGCCTCGGACAGCTATCGGTCTGCGACCAGCCGCTCGACGTGTCCTTCGACGGCGTCGATCACGTCCGGGAGCGACTGGGTCGCGTCGACGCGGACGAACCGCTCGGGGTCGCTTTCGATGAGTCGCTCGTAGTTCTCACTGACTCGTTCGAGGTACTCCGCGTGTTCGAACTTGTTCGTCGCGCCCGCCCGCTCGGCGGCCGTCTCGGGGTCGACGTCGAGATAGATCGTCGCGTCCGGCGGATGGGTGAAGACGTCGTGGATCTCCCGGATGTACGTCAGCGGGTCCCGACCGCCGGCGAGATACGATTCCGCGAGCGACGCCGCTTGATATGCGAACCGCGAGTCGGTGTAGCGGTCGGAGACGACGAGCGTCCCGTCTGTGAGCGCCGGTCGCACGACGCGAGAGAGATGGTCCGCGTGATCGGCAGTAAACAGGAACAGCTCGGCCAGCGGGTCGGCGTCGTCGTCGTGCATCGAGCGGGTGACGGCGTCGCCGTACCAGGAATCGGTCGGTTCACGGGTGAACACCGCGTCGGGGTAGTCGTCTCTGAGGGCCTGCCAGGCGGTGGTCTTCCCGCTCCCGTCCAGTCCCTCCAGCGTGAGGAGCATAGTTCGAGATGGCGGATCGGGGAGTAAAATCCCACCGAGTCGCTGCGACGCGCCGTCGAGGCACCCGTGCGTCGACGGAAACGGCAGTTAGCTTTACGTCGACACGGAGAGATATCACGGGTATGAAAGTACTCGTCGTCGGCGGGAGCGGATTCATCGGAAGTACCCTCTGCCGGGAGCTGAAAGGCCGGGGGCACGACGTAACCGCCCTCTCGCGAAGCCCCAGCGGCCAGGACCTTCCGAAGGGCGTCAACAAAGTGATGGGAAACGTCACCGACTACGGTTCCATCAAGGGCGCCTTCGAGGGGAAAGACGCAGTCTACAACCTCGTCGCGCTCTCGCCGCTGTTCAAACCGAGCGGCGGCGACAAGATGCACGACCGGATCCACAGACAGGGCACCGAACACGTCGTCCGCGCGGCCGAGAAACACGACGTCCGGCTCGTTCAGATGAGTGCGCTCGGTGCCGATCCCAAAGGTCCGACAGCGTACATCCGATCGAAGGGCGAGGCCGAGGAGATCGTCACCGAGTCCGTCCTCGACTACACGATCTTCCGTCCCTCGGTCGTCTTCGGCGAGGGTGGCGAATTCATCTCGTTCACGAAACTGCTCGCGCCGCCGTACCTCAGCGCGCTTCCGGGCGGCGGCAAGACCCGGTTCCAGCCCATCTGGGTGGGCGACCTCGTGCCGATGCTGGCCGACGCCATCGAGTCCGACGAGCACGTCGGGAAGATCTACGAGATCGGCGGACCGGACAAACTCACGCTGGCGGAGATCGCGCGGATGATCCATAAGTCCGACGGCCGGTCGACGACGGTCGTGCCGGTCCCGATGGGACTCGCGAAGGTGGGGCTCACGATCGGCGGCGCCATTCCCGGCTTCCCGATGGGCAAAGACCAGTTCCGCTCGCTGCAGTTCGACAACGTCACCGACGACAACGACGTCGACGCCTTCGGCGTCGGGACCGGCGAACTCACCACGTTGGAGGCGTACCTGAACGGGCGCGCGGGCGACGCTGGGACCGCTGCCACTGCGGCGAGTTCCGGGTGAGACCGACGCGTTGTCGCCGCTGTTGACTCACTGCCCGAATTTAAATCCTGAGAAATAGGTCCTGACCTGACGGGTACAGAGGTCTAATGACTCATTAACGCCCACTCGCAGTACTGCGGTTTCGGTGGTACGCCTCTCGTTCTGCCCGTTTCACACCATCACAAGGTTTATGTCCGCGTTTGCACTGGGATACACCCAATGGCGAGGGGACCCGATAAATGAAGCTCGCAATGATCGGTTTCGGGCAGGCCGGGGGAAAGATCGTCGACAAATTCGTCGAGTACGATAAGCGCCACAACTCGAATATCGTCCGCGCGGCAGTCGCGGTCAACACGGCGAAGGCCGACCTGATGGGATTAGAACACATCCCGAAGGACCAGCGGGTCCTCATCGGTCAATCGCGCGTGAAAGGCCACGGCGTCGGCGCCGACAACGAACTCGGCGCGGAAGTCGCCGAGGAAGACATCGACGAAGTCCAAGGGGCGATCGACAGCATCCCGGTCCACGAGGTCGACGCGTTCTTGGTCGTCGCCGGTCTCGGCGGCGGTACCGGCAGCGGCGGCTCGCCCGTTCTCGCGAAACATCTCCAGCGGATCTACACTGAACCCGTCTACGGATTGGGGATCCTACCCGGAAGCGACGAAGGCGGGATCTACACGCTGAACGCCGCGCGGTCGTTCCAGACGTTCGTGCGGGAAGTCGACAATCTGCTCGTCTTCGACAACGACGCCTGGCGGAAGACCGGCGAGTCCGTCCAGGGCGGCTACGACGAGATCAACGAGGAGATCGTCACCCGCTTCGGCGTCCTCTTCGGGGCCGGCGAGGTCGGCCAGGGCAGCGAAGTCGCCGAGAGCGTCGTCGACTCCTCGGAGATCATCAACACGCTGGCCGGCGGCGGCGTCTCGACGGTCGGCTACGCCTCCGAGACGGTCGAAAACGAGTCTTCGAGCAGCGGGCTGCTCTCCCGGATCACCGGCGGCAACGAGGAGACGGAACTCGACACCGCACACACGACGAATCGAATCACCTCGCTCGTGCGAAAGGCCGCGCTCGGCCGTCTGACGCTCCCCTGTGAGATCGAAGGCACCGAACGCGCGCTGCTCGTGATGGCCGGTCCCCCGCGGCACCTCAATCGGAAGGGAATAGAGCGCGGTCGCAAGTGGATCGAAGAGCAGACCGGTAGTATGGAAGTCCGCGGCGGCGACTACCCCATCAAGGACTCCGGAAAGGTCGCGTCCGTCATCCTCCTCTCGGGCGTGACGAACGTGCCCCGCATCAAGGAGCTCCAGCAGGTCGCCATCGAGGCACAGGACAACATCGACGACATCCGAGAGGAGAGCGAAGACAATCTGGAGAATCTCATAAACGATGACGAAGACGAGCTGGAGTCGCTTTTCTAAGCTCGCGTTAGCCTGTCTCTTCGTCCTCTCGGTCGCCACGGTCCCCGGAGCAGCCGTCTCCGTCGGCGACTCGGACGTCACCAGCGACGCTGAGGTCGGGACACAGGTCACTGCGACAGCTACGCTGACAGAACTGTATCAGAACCCCTCGCTCGAATCGTGGACGCTCGCCGGGCAGACGGACCTGACCGACGTGACGTGGACGGTCTACTACTACGACCAGACCGGCGCGAAAGTCGATCAGGAGTCCTTCGACGGGCAGTCCTTCTCGGGCGCCGAGATCTCGACGTCCGACGGGACGAACGAAGTCGAAGTCGAAGTGACCGGTACGGTACCCGAAGTCGCATCGTACTCCTACGAGCCCGCACAGACGTTCACCGTGATCGGACTCGAACAGACGCGTCAGGGCGGTTCCACGAACGAGATCGACAGCTGGAACGCGACGTACTACACCGGTGAGAGTCGCGAGGCGCGGAACGCGATCGACGAGGCGTCCGCGGCCGTCGAGCAGGTGAACTCCCAGGAGGCCGAACGGTCGCTCGGAAACGCGATCGACGCCTACAACGGCGAGGAGTTCTCGCTCGCGAGCGATCTCGCCGAGCAGGCCCAAGAGCAGGCCCAACAGACCCAGCAGTCCAATCAACTGATGCAGTACGCGCTGTACGGCGTCGGTGGACTCGTCGTGATCGGCCTCCTCGTCGGCGGCTTCCTGTACTGGCGCTCCCAGCAGCAGGGTCACGACAAACTCGGCTGAGTCTCTCCGTTTCTGCGATGCACGTCCTCGTTCCGTACACGAATCAGAACCCGAAGAGTCGCCTCGCGCCCCCGCTCTCGCGGTCCGAGCGCCACGAGTTCTCGCTCGCGATGCTCCACGACGTCGTCGACGCCGTCCGGGAGACTGGCCACGAGCCCGAGTTGCTCCTCTCGGCGCCCCTCGATGGGAGTACCGCGGGCGACGGTGCCGACGAGTCGTCGACGGTCGACGATACGGGGAGTCGGCCCGAAACCGAATTCGACGCAGGCCCCGTAGACTCTCTTTCAGCGACCATCGACGACAGACCACTCACGGCAGCGGTGAACGGAGCGTTCGATCGGATCGGCGGGGAGACGAGCGCGGTGGCGATCGTGATGGCCGATCTCGCACTCGCGACGCCGGCGGCGCTCCGTCGACTGTTCGCCGTCGGTGGCGACGTCGCGATCGCGCCGGGCCGCGGCGGCGGGACGAACGCACTCGTCGTTCGCGACCCCGCGTTCTCGGTCGACTACCACGGCGCGTCCTATCGGGACCACCGCCGCATCGCCGAGGAGGCAGGGCTCGCGGTCGACACCGTCGACTCGATGCGGCTGGCGACCGACGTCGACGAGCCGGCAGACCTCGCCGAAGTACTGTTGCACGGCCGCGGACGCGCTCGCGAGTGGCTGCAAGACGCTGGCTTCGGGATCGACACCAGCGACGGGCGAGTCGGCGTCGACCGATCGTGATCCTCACCGACGGCGTGCCGGAGTGCGACTGTTTTTGTACGTCCGACCGCGAAACGTGACCACGATGTTCCCCGCGGCCGAGGAGTACGGCGTCGACGTTACGATCGAGGAGTCGGCGGTCGACCGGCTGCTGTCGGTGACGCCGGCGGACGTCGCGGCCGCGCCGGAGCTCACCTTCTCGCGGAACGTCTTCCTGCCGTTGACGACCGCCTGTCGCTACACCTGCACGTACTGCACCTACTACGACGTTCCGGGCGAAGCGACGCTCCTCTCGCCGGACGAAGTCCGCGAGCGACTGCGCGTCGGCGCCGACGCCGGCTGTACGGAAGCGCTTTTCACCTTCGGCGACGAACCGGACGAACGCTACACAGCGATCCACGACCAACTCGCCGAGTGGGGCTACGACGACATTCTCGGCTACCTCCGTGACTGCTGTGAGATGGCACTCGAAGAGGGCCTCCTGCCGCACTCGAATCCGGGCGATCTGACCGAAGCCGACTTCGAGCGCCTCGCGTCAGTCAACGCGAGTATGGGAGTGATGTTAGAGACGACCGCGGACGTGCGCGCACACTCGGGCACGCGACGGAAGACGCCGGGGCAGCGGCTGAACACGATCCGCGCAGCGGGAGAGGTCGGTGTCCCCTTCACGACCGGCCTTCTCGTCGGCATCGGCGAGTCGTGGCGTGACCGCGCCGAGAGCCTCCTCGCGATCCGAGAGCTCCACGAGCGCTACGATCACGTCCAGGAGGTGATCGTCCAGAACGTCGTCCCGAACGAGCGCTCGGATTTCGAGCAGCCGTCCGTCGACACGATGCGGCGGGTTGTCGCGATGGCGCGCGCCGCGCTCCCCGCGGAGGTGTCGGTCCAGGTGCCGCCGAACCTCTCGCCGACGCGCGACCTCGTCGACTGCGGCGTCGACGACCTCGGGGGCGTCTCGCCAGTCACGGAAGACTACATCAACCCCGACTACGCCTGGCCCGCGCTCCGGGAACTAGAGGAGATTGCGGCGGAAGCCGGCGTCCCGCTGTACGAACGCCTGCCAGTGTACGACCGCTACCTCCCTGAGTCGCTCCGCAGAGACGACTTCGACGGCCGGCCGGCAGCGGGCCAGTGGCTCTCGGAGCCGATCGCCTCGGCGATCACCGCGGGCGACGTCCACGGCGAGCGCTACCGGAGCGTCGCACGGCGAAATGGTCCGCTGTCGGTGGACTCTCCGCTGCCGTCGGGCGGATCGGCCGACTGAGCGCCCGCGAGAGTGGCGAAGCTTCACACGCCGAGCCAGTCCGGAACCCGTTTTCTGAAGAGCGTGTACGCCGCCGCGAGAAAGACGCCGCCGACGACCAGCGCCCGGAGCCAGCCGTCGAACGTCGCCGCGGCGGGAACTGCGAGAACGACTGTCAAGAGGAGGTCCTCGGGCGCACCGTCGTAGCGGACGACGTAGCGGGGGCGGAGCCACCGGCGCCGCGGATGGAGGTAGACGGCGCGGTCGGAGGTGCGCTCCCACGGGCGGAGTTCCTCGCCCGCGCCGAACCAATCCGACAGCGAGTGCATACCCGCCGCGAGGAAGAACAGCGCGACGGCGACCGTGAGTGCCGACGGAGCGGCCACTGCGAGGGCACCAGCGAGAGCGCCGGCGGCGGAGTAGTACACCGGGAAGTGCAGCGTCTTGCGGTGGACGCCGACGAACAGATCCACGTCCGGGAGGATACCGCCGAGGACCGCTCCCACAGCGGCCGGGACGGCTAACTCGGGGGCGACGTAGGCCACGGGCGCGGCGAGGAGGAGCCCGGCCGCCACGTGCGTGGTGACCATCATCGACTGGTGGAAGGATCGGAGCGAACTTGAGTCTGTCCGGCTTCGCCGGCGAAAGCAGTCAGAACAGCGGATCGAGACCGCCCTCGTCGCCCCAGACGAGATCCCGGAGCGCCTCCGGCCGCTCTGCAGCCCTGGCTTCGAGGTTCTGCTGCGTCTCGCGACCGATCTGCTGGAGTTCTTTGATCCGCGGGACGTCGGTGACCCCCGCGAACACGACGAGCGCCGCGACGTAGTTCGACTCCGGGATCGGGTAGTCGCCGCCGCGGACCTCCATCGTGCCGGTCTCCTCCTCCAGCCAACGCCGTGCCTCCTCGATCCCCTTTCGGTTGAGGTACTTCGGCGGTCCGCTGACGACGACGAGCGCGCGCTCGGTGCTCTGGACGTTCGCCGGGAGCGTGAGGTTTCCGAGCGTCGCTCGGCGCACCGTCGTCGTGATCCGGTTGACGACGTCCGTCGCGTCGGGGTCGGCCTCGCGCCGGCCGAACAGCCCCCGAGACGCCCGTTCGAGTTCCGAGTTGGCGTAGCCGATGGTCGTCACGCCGCCGCCGGCCAGCGTGTTGATGATCTCGGAGGCGTCGACGACCGACTCCGGGACCGGCGCGTTCGACACCTCACCCGCGGTGAGGAGGACGCCGAGGCGGCGGGCGATCTCTTGGTTGATGGCTGCGTAGCCGCCGTGGAGGCTCTCGCCCGCCCGTCGCCAGGTGTCGTTGTCGAAGACGAGCAGATTGTCGACTTCCCGCACGAACGTCTGGAACGACCGCGCGGCGTTCAGCGTGTAGATCCCGCCCTCGTCGCTCCCGGGCAGGACGCCGAGTCCGTACGTCGGCTCCGTGTAGAGCCGCGAGAGTTCGCGCGCGATGACCGGCGCGGCGCCCGATCCGGTTCCCCCACCCAGGCCGGCGACGACGAAGAACGCGTCGACCTCGTGGATCGGCAGGTCGTTGATGGCCCCGCGAATCTCGTCGATGTCTTCTTGGGCGACGGTCACGCCGAGTTCGTTGTCGGCCCCGCAGCCGTGGCCTTTCACGCGCGATTGACCGATGAGGACACGGTTGTCGACCGGGATTTGGGTGAGGCCGAGTAGATCGGCCGTCGCCGAGTTGATGGCGACGGCGTCGGTGACGAAATCGGCCCGGCTCGCCGCCTCGTACTCCAAGATCGCGTCAGCGACCTTGCCGCCGGCCTGGCCGACGCCGATCAGTGCGATCTTCATCTCAGCGAACTGTTGGGAGCCAGCGACAATAAGGCTCCGCCCGGCGGGGTCCGGTGAAATCGCCGCTCGTAGGGATTATCGTAACTGTTCGGAGAGTCTCGCCGTATCGTCCGGCGAGAAATCTACGGGGACTTGCGATAATCTCTATCAGTCGTCGGCGGGGGCGGGGTCGCTGCCCGCCGGCGACTGACCGTCGAGCAGCGGCGTGCCGTCGGCCCGCGGCCCGAGACGTGGCCCGTGGGGTCGATCGTCGATGTCGATCCGGCGCACCGTCCGGTAGTCGGTCGAACGCTCGACGGGCGTACGACCGATCGCCGAGATCATCTCGACGTAGTCGTCGAACGAGCGGAACTCGCCGAAGGATCCGCCGGCGCGGGTGGTGATCTCCTCCGAGAGAATCGTCCCCATAAAGTCGTTCGCGCCGCAGTTGAGCAGTTTGAGCGCCTTCGCGTTCCCGAACTTCACCCACGAGGACTGGATGTTCTCGACGTTGTCGAGGAACAGTCGGGCGACTGCGACCACCAGTTCGTCTTCGGCGTCGCTCGCGCCGCCGTCGACGACGCCGTTCTCGTACAGCGGCGTGTTCTCGTGGACGAACGAGAGCGGGACGAACTCGGTGATGCCGCCGGTGCGGTCCTGCAGATCGCGGATCACTTTCAGATGTTCGATGCGGTGAGCCGCGTTCTCGACGTGACCGTACATCATCGTCGAGGTGACGTCGAGCCCGGCCGCGACCGCGCCCTCCATCGCGGCGACCCACTCGTCGGTACCGATCTTCCCCGGGCAGATGACGTCGCGGACCTCCTCGACGAGGATCTCCGCGGCGGTGCCGGGCGCGGAGGCGAGCCCCGCTGTCTTGAGTTCGCGGTAGACCTCCTCGTAGGACCAGTCGGTGCCGCGGCGGGCGTGCTGGGCCTCCTCGGGCGTCATCGAGTGGAGGTGGACTCCGCCGATCGACATCGCGCGCATCTGCTCGACGTACGTGCCGGGATCGGTCTCGTAGACCGTCGGCGGTTTGTAGTCGACCTCCTTCGCCGGGTCGTCGTACGTCGCCAGGATCTCGCGGTGCTCCTCGTTCAGTGCGAACGCGGGGTGGAGTCCCGAGACCGACGTCACCTCGTAGATGCCCATATCGAGCGCGTCCTCGACGACGGCGCGCGACTCCGCGGGCGGTTTGGTGAAGCCCGCGTGCTCGCCGTCGTAGTCCGCCTCGAACTGGTGGGCGGTGTTCTTGAAGTTGCAGAACAGACAGCCGGTGTTACACGCGGTCGTGACGTTGTTGTTGAGGTTCGCCACGAACGTGACTTCGTCGCCGACGACCTCGGCTCGTCGCCGGTCGGCGGCCTCGAGGACCTGCTCTTTCCGTATCGGGTCGATTCCGGGCGCGTCGGTACCGGTCGTGATCAGTTCGATCCCGTCGTCGACGGTCAGGCGGTCGCCCGCGCGGGCCTTCGCCAGCGCGTTCTCGAACGACTGGTCCGTGTCGGGGACGACGTCGAACTCGAAATCGGAAGCGGAGTCGGACCCCTCGTCCGTCGGTGCGGCTGGCTCGCGCATACCGGTTCACAACGCGATACGAGACAAAAAGTGAGGTGGTAGCGGAACTGGCGTGGTATATCACAGACGTGTATAGATCCTGCCGCGATTCGGAGAAAGTACACACGGGAGTGGAAGCCTTCTTGTGCGATGCCGACGCCACTTCGGCGTATGACGAGCGTCAAGGAGTTCCGCGTCGACGCGGAACCGACGGCGTCCGACCTCGGGCGCGGACGGTTCGTGTTCACCGACCAGTACTCCGTCTTCGACTGGGGGGAGATGCCCGATCACGTCCCGAACAAGGGCGCGTCGCTGTGTACGATGGGCGCACACAACTTCGAGCGCCTGTCCGAGCACGACGTCCCGACGCACTACGCGGGCGTCTATCCGGCGGACGCGTCGGCCGGCGACGACCCCGTCGCCCTCGAAGCGTGCGAGGAACCGCCGACCGAGATGGCGATCGAACTCACGCAGGTGCCGGACCTCCCCTACCTCGGCGACGACGAGTACGACTACGACGCCTACCACGATGCCGCCGGCGAGAACTACCTGATCCCCCTGGAGATCGTCTTCCGCAACACCGTCCCCGCGGGATCGAGCCTCCGGTCTCGGGGAACGCCCGCCGAATACGGCCTCGACCTCGCGTCGTGGCCCGACGAGGCCGTCGACCTGCCGGAGCCTGTCGTCGAGTTCTCGACGAAGTACGAAGAACAGGATCGCTACCTCTCGCGGCCGGAGGCCGACCGGATCGCCGGCGTCGCCGCCCTCGACGACCTCGAAGACCTCGCGCTCGCGGTGAACGAGGTCCTGAACGAACGCGCCGCCGAACGCGGATTCGTCCACGAGGACGGCAAAATCGAGTGTCTGTATCACGACGGAACCATCAAAATCGCCGACGTCGTCGGCACCTTCGACGAGAACCGCTTCTCCTACGACGGCCAGGAGGTCTCGAAGGAGGTCGTCCGGCAGTACTACAAGCGGACCGATCCCGAGTGGGTCGACGCCGTCTCCGAGGCGAAGTCGCAGGCGCGCGAGGAGGGCGTCGCCGACTGGCGCGGCCTGTGCGATCGCTCGCCCGAGTCGCTTCCGGCGGACGTTCTCGAAGCCGTCGCGGACCTCTATGCGGCCGGGACAAACGCCTACACCGGGTCCGCGTGGTTCGACGCGCCCGACATCGACGACGCGGTCGCCCGCGCCCGCGACCTCTGATAGGGATTATCGTAACCGTTCGGAGATTCTCGCCGTACCGTCCGGCGAGAAATCTATGCGGACTTACGATAATCTCTATGAGAAGGTCTCACCGCGGGCGGAGCAGCCGTGGTCGTAGCACTCGTCGACTCCTGTGGTACGTCGTCGCGTTAGACGGCCGTTCGGCTCGGTACCGTTGCGCAGCCCCTTAAAGAAGTGACCGCCTCACGTGGTCGACTGAGTGGTCTCCTGGGTAGTCGCGTCGCTCAGTCGTCAGCCGGGTCCGGAACCGACGGCGACTCGGGCGCGTTCCGAAGCGCCGAATCGAGGTCGTCGACGGGGCCGTCGGGTTGGGCTGCCTCGGCGTCTCCCGAGAGACCGAGCTGGTAGTCCTCGGCGTCGGCGCTCTCGCGGAGACTCGTCCGCCCGCGGTGCGAGGAGACAGCGTCGTCCAGATGCAGTCGGATGGCTTCGAGGAACGCCTCCGCTTCGAGCGGTTGGCCGCGCTCGCGGAGTTCCTCGACGGACGCGTCGTCGGGGACGTCGAACACGCGCTGGGAGATGATCGGCCCCTGGTCGAGGTCTGTAGTAACGTAGTGGGCCGTGACGCCCGCGATCCGGACGCCCTCCTCTTTCGCCTGCCGGTAGGCCTTCGCGCCGGGGAACGCCGGCAGGAGCGAGGGGTGGACGTTGATGATGCGGTCCTCGTAGCGGAAGACGACCTCGGGGCTGAGAATACGGATGAAGCGCGCGAGCGCCACGAGGTCGATCTCGTAGTCGTCGAGCACCTCCAGCAAGTGATCTTCGTCGGGGACGCCGGTCTCGTCGCCGACGTCGACGAACGGCACGTCGTAGGCGTCCGCCAGGGGTTCGAGATCGTCGTGGTTCCCGATCACGACCGCGATTTCGGCGTCGAGTTCGCCGTCGGCGCGGGCCTGCAGGAGCGCTTCGAGGCAGTGACTCTCTTTGGTCACCAGCGCGGCGATCCGTCGCGTCTCGCGGTCCGTCGGGAATCGGACCTGGATGTCGACGCCGAGGTCCGCGCCGAGGTCCGAGAGAGCATCTCGGAGCGTCTCCTCGGTGCAGACCATCTCGGAGGTGTCCGCGTGCAGCGTCATTCGGAAGACGCCATCGCGGACGGCCTGGTCGATGTCTTCGACGTTGATTCCGCGCTCGAACAGCAGCGTCGTGACGTTCGCAACGAGTCCCGTCTTGTCTCCTCCGACGACGGTGATTTCGGTCAGATCATTCGTCATCGCTTCCACCTCGCTGCCGCGGCGCGCGGTCTCATCGGTCGATGCGAATCCAGCGACGGCTAAAAGCGTTTCTTTCCATTCCGAGTAAATCCTCCAAACACTGAGACGTCTCTCCCACCGATATCACGTTCGTGTATACCCGAACCAGTCCAAAACGTCTTTTACACACGACCGCGCACTACGATTCGATGACGACGTACACCGCGACGGTGACGGTCCGCCTCAAGCGGGGCGTGTTGGACCCCGAAGCCGAGACGACAAAGCGCGCGCTCGAACGTCTCGGATTCGAACTGGAGGCGCTCCGCTCTGCGGACCAGTTCGAGCTCGATCTCGACGCCGAGTCGGCCGACGCCGCGGCCGACCGCGCCGACGAGATGGCCGAGCGACTGCTCGCGAACCCGACGATCCACGACTACGACGTCGAGGTGACGGAAGCCTGATGAGCCTCCCTTCCTCGACACCGACCGTCTTTGTCCGCCACGGAGGTCGGTCCCAGTGACGGTCGCGTTCGCGACACCGACCGTCTTTGTCCGCCACGGAGGTCGGTCCCAGTGACGGTCGCGTTCGCGACACCGACCGTCTTTGTCCGCCACGGAGGTCGGTCCCTGTGACGGTCGCTGTCGTCCAGTTCGGCGGCTCGAACTGCGACCGCGACGCGGTCCAGGCGCTCGCTCACGTCGGCGTCGACGCCGAGCGCGTCTGGCACGAAGACGGCCTCCCGTCGGATATCGACGGCGTCGTGCTCCCGGGGGGCTTCTCCTACGGCGACTACCTCCGCGCGGGCGCGATGGCCGCGCACTCGCCGATTATGAACGACGTTCGCGATGCCGCCGAAAACGGCGTTCCGGTGCTCGGCGTCTGCAACGGCGCACAGATCGGCTGCGAGGCCAAACTGACGCCGGGCGCGTTCACGACGAACGCGAGCGCGCGCTTCCAGTGTGAATCGGTCTACCTGCGCGTCGAGAACCCCGACACGCCGTGGACCGCCGCCTACGACGAGGGCGACGTCGTCGAAATCCCGATCGCGCACGGCGAAGGCCGCTTCGAGATCGCCGACGATCGCTACGACGACCTCGTCGCCGAGGATCGCATCCTGTTCCGGTACTGCGACGCCGACGGCAACGTCACCGCCGACGCGAACCCCAACGGCTCGCGCGGGAACGTCGCCGGCATCACCGGCGACCACGAGAACGTCGCGGTGCTGATGCCTCACCCCGAGCGCGCGACGCTGCCCGACCTCGGTCGGAGCATCGACGGCCAGGGCGTGCTGTCCGCGTTCGCCTGAGCCGACGCGACCCGTAGTTTCGGTCAGGCGCTTGGGAGGTGACCGACCCGCCGGCGAGCCGAAGGCGACCCATCGGCGGACGTATTATGTCGCCTGCGATAGAATATTCACTGTGATGTCATTTCAGACGAACGTCCGCCGATTGCCCACGAAGCGCCCCCTCCTCGCGCTCGTGCTGTCGATTCTGCTCGTCGAGTTCGTCGGCGCGTCGGGCGCGGTCTTCACCGCACAGGGCCTCGGCACGTGGTACGACTCGCTCGTCCGACCCGCAGTCGCGCCGCCAAGTTGGGTGTTCGGGCCCGTCTGGACCACGTTGTTCGCGCTGATGGGCACGGGACTGTGGCTCGTCTGGCGGCGGGCGACCGACGCGCCCGGTGCAGTCCGCCTCGCCGTCGTCGTGTTCGCCGTCCACTTCGTCTTCAATCTGGGTTGGTCGGCCGCGTTCTTCGGACTGCAGGCGATCGGTCTCGGTCTCGCGGTCATCGCCGCGCTCTGGGTGCTGATCGTCGCGACGATGTGGGCGTTCGCACGCGTCGACCGACGTGCGGCGCTGCTGCTCGGTCCCTACCTCCTCTGGGTGAGCTTCGCCGCGTACCTCAACTACCGCTTCTGGGTGCTGAACTGATCAGACACAGATTCCGACGGCTGCGTCGATATCGCGACAGCGACGTCTATCACGACAGCGGCGTCTATCGTACCAGCGACACCTACCGCGCCAGTGGCATCCCGTAGCTCGTCTCCTCGTCGACGACGTACTCCCAGGTGGCCTCGCACTCACAGGAGACCTGCGAGAACACCGCGGGGTCCTGCCGCTTGTCGAAGTCCTTGATCGCTTTCTGGACCCGGTCGTCGCACTCGCCGCAGTTGTGCGGGCCGCGGTCGGAGCCGTGGCCGACGGGGTCGGAGACGACGATGGCGTCGACGTCCGCGGTTGCTTCGAGGACCTCGGCGACCGACCAGAGCCACGGCGGGCGGTAGCCGCCGCGGAAGAACAGTTCGTCGACCATCGTGTACCGCTGGACGTTCGTGGGGTTCATCGAGACGGTGTGACAGCCGTCGACGGCGGCGCATCGCTCGACCGACGAGATCATATCGTCGATCGCCTCCGACTCGGAGAGGAACGGCGGCTTCATCAGCAGGTAGGCTTTCACGCCGGCGCTGACGCCGTCGGCGTCGATGTCGGCGTCGCGGGCCTCCGCGCAGGCGGCCTCGAAGTCCGCGAAGTCGAAGTACTTGTTCACGCAGTCGTGACGGACGCGGTCGGTCGCGGTCTCCAGTCCGATGGCGACGTCGGTCGAGAGGCCCACGTCGGTGAACTCGGCGATCTTCTCTTTGTCGACGAAGTCCGGCAGCGACTCGACGACGATCCGCTCGCGGTCGGCGAACGTCTCGGCGATCGCCTGGCGACTCTCGGCGCCGACCTCGCGCTCGTCGAGGAACGACCCGGAGGTGTAGATCTTGATGAGCTCTGCGGGCTCGTCCGCATTTTCCGCTTCGTGTTCGAGACAGACGTCGATCTGATCCATCAGCGCCTCGTGGGAGACGCTGCCGCCCTCGACGGACTCGGCGACGTAGCCGCACATCGTACAGCCGCCCGCGCGGGCCCACCGACAGCCGCCGGTGTTGAGGATGATCGTGAGCGAGTTGACGACCCCATCGGGCGTGTTGTCCTCGTCGAGCCAGACGCGCGTCGGCTCGTGAGGGTCGTAGTGTTTTTCTTTCTCCGACCGGATCTCTCGCATCACCTGATTGTGGGCGTCCATCCCCTTCCCGTGCTCGTAGACCTCGGGGCTCGGCTGACTCATTGCGCGTCTGTAACCGACGAGTCGGTAAATCTCCGTCGTCTGTGCGCCGGATCGGTGGACGTGGCGATCCCGACGAGTGCTCCGTCGGCGACCACGTAACTTCTTCCGGTTACCCCGTGGTGGCAACGACTAACAGATTTCCGCCCCTATGAAACAATGGACATTAACAATGACTGATCTGGGAGGATTCAACGACCACGTCGCTCGCGTCGACCTCACGAGCGGCGACGTGCAGTACGAGGGAATCGACGACGAGGACGCGCGCAAGTACATCGGCGGGCGCGGCCTCGGCGTGAAGTACGTATTCGATCAGGGCGTCGACGTCGACCCCGAGGGACCGGAGAACCTGCTCGCGTTTATGAACGGCCCGCTGACGGGGACGCAAGCGCCGATGAGCGGCCGCATCGCCGTCTGTACGAAATCGCCGCTGACGGGGACAGTCACGGACTCCCATCACGGCGGCTGGTCGGGCGCTCGACTCAAGTGGTCCGGCTTCGACGGCCTGCTCTTCGAGGGCCAGGCCGACGAGCCCGTCTACGCCTACGTCGAAGACGGCGAAGTCGAGCTGCGTGACGCCTCGGAGCTGTGGGGACTGGGCGTCCACGACGCGATGGACAAGATCGAAGCGGAGCACGACGGCACGTTCGGCCGGAACCTCTCGGCGATGGCCATCGGCCCCGGCGGCGAGAACGGCACCAAGTACGCCTGCATCATCAACGAAGACGACCGCGCCTCCGGGCGCGGCGGCACCGGCTGTGTGATGGGCTCGAAGAACCTGAAAGCCATCGTCATCAAATCCGGCACGAAGATGCCAAAGCCCGAAAAGCCGGAGACGTTCACCGAGGGCTACCAGCAGGCGATGCAACTCATCCGCGAGTCCGACGTCACCGCACCCAACGAAGGCGGCCTCTCGCTGTACGGGACGAACGTCCTGATGAACCTCGCCGAGGAGATGGACGGGCTGCCGACCCGAAACGGGAAGTACACCTCGACGCACTCCGAAGCCGAGGGGGACCCGAGCGAACCCAACATCGACGCCGAGAGGGTCTCCGGCGAGAACGTCCGCGAGAACATCCTCGTCGACGAGCCGACGTGTCACTCCTGCCCGGTCGCCTGCAAGAAGGAGACGGAAGTCACCTACGAGCACAAGGGCGAGGAGATGAACGTCCGCGGCGAGTCCTACGAGTACGAGTCGGCGTACGCGCTCGGTCCGAACTCGATGAACGACGACCGCGACAGCATCGCCGTGATGATCAACAGGTGCAACCAACTCGGCATCGACACCATCGAGGCAGGGAATATGATGGCGATGGCGATGGAGATGACCGAGCAGGGCAAACTCGACGACCTCGAAGAAGGTCTGGAGTGGGGTGACACCGAGCGGATGATCGACCTGCTCGACGAGATCGCCCATCAGGACACGGAACTCGGCGAACTCCTCGCGAAAGGTGCGCGGCGCGTCGCCGAAGAGCGCGACGCCCACGACAACTCGCTGGCCGTCAAGGGCCAGACGATCGCCGCCTACGACCCCCGCGCGATGAAGGGGATGGGAATCGGGTATGCGACCTCGAACCGTGGCGCGTGTCACCTCCGCGGGTACACGCCCTCCGCCGAGATTCTCGGCATCCCCGAGAAGGTCGATCCGACCGAGTGGGAGGGCAAGGGCGAACTCTGTGCGCTCTTCCAGGACCTCCACGCCATCTCGGACTCCTTCGACATCTGCAAGTTCAACGCCTTCGCGGAGGGTATCGACGAGTACGTGGCGCAGTACAACGGAATGACCGGCCGCGACGTCACCGAAGACGAGCTGATGGAGGCCGGCGACCGCATCTACACCCTCGAACGGTACTACAACAACCTCGTCGGCTTCGACGGCAAGGACGACGACCTGCCCGGAAGATTCGTCGAGGGCGAGGAAGCCATCCCCGGACAGGGCGGCTCCGAGGGACAGCTCTGTGAGCTCGATAAGATGAAAGACGAGTACTACGAGCGCCGCAAGTGGGTCGACGGCGTCGTGCCCGACGAACGCCTCGACGAACTCGGCATCGACATCGGACCCGGCACCGGTGTCTCCAGTGGCGACAGCCAGGCACCCGCCGACGACTGATCAAGCGGCAAGCGGTCTCGGACCGTTACACAGGGTCAACACGGCAAAGTTGATTTTAGTGCGGTCCTGACGCCGAACTGCGGCCGCCGTCGCAGCGCAGCCGAGCGCCCACGCGGCGTCGCTCGGGGACACCCGACGCGAGCGGGCGGGGTCGAACCACGCGAACCCGCGTTTTCACGGGAGATACGAGCATCAGGAGCGACGCCGCCGCGCGGGCGGCGAACTGGACGCTGTTGGTGACCGACTAGTCGTCGCGTTCAATCCTGTCGAGAGCCACGAGCACGCCGCTCGCGTTCAGATGCTCCTCGGCGCTGGCCTTCTGCTCACCCCAGACTTCGACTAGCTCCGAGTGGTTGGCGAAGAAGTCGATCACGGCCTCGTCGTCGTCGAGTTCGGCGCGCTTCTGCCGGACCGCTTCGACCCACTCGACGAGCGCGCGCTTGTACTGTTCCATCAGGGCGGCGTCGTACTCCCGTGCGCCGAAGTGCCCGAAGCAGAGTGTCTCGGGTTCGAGGTCCTCGACCTTCCGGACGTCCGCCAGGCTCTGTTCCAGGTCGAACTGCGGCGGCGGCGACGTCTGTCGGACGACGTCGCGTTCGGGGACGTAGATCCCGGCGGCGTCGCCGGTGAAGAGCAGGCCGTCCTTCGAATCGAGGAAGATCGTCTGGTGCGGGGCGTGGCCGGGCGCGTGGATCACCGAGAGTGTGCGGTCGCCGAGATCGATCTCGTCGCCGTCGACGAGCGGGTCGATCTGCGATTCGGGAACCGGCACGGGCTCGGCGTAGTACTCCCAGAGGTCGCCGACGGCGTCTTTCGTGCCCGCGACGAGGCGCTCGGGGTCGACGAGGTGCGGCGCACCGATCTCGTGGGTGCGGACCGTCGCGTTCGGACACGCCTCGGCGAGGTAGCCCGCGCCGCCGGCGTGATCCAGGTGCGCGTGCGTCGGGAGGATGTGCCGCACGTCCTCGCGCGCGATGTCGAGTTCGTCGAGCGCGTCGAGGAGGTACTCGCGGTTGCGGCCGAGGCCCGTGTCGACGAACGTCGGTTCCGCGGCGTCGATGATGTACACCGAACCGTAGCGCGGAATGCCGTGCGTCCCGACGTCGACGTAGTAGACGTCGTCCGTTCCCTCGACCGGGGCGAGATCGCCGATAGCCATAGCGGAACCGGCGACGCGCGGCGAAAAAAGCGTTCCGTCCGGGCGAGGCCGTCGATCGGTCGTCGGGGCCGACGCGAACCGCCACCCGTTTATCTCACGCGGCCGACGCACATGTATGAGCGAGACACTCGACGAGGACCTCTATCAGCGCACCCTCAGACTGCTCGAACCCGGCGACATCGAACTCGTCGGTGCGATCGTCCACACCGACCTCGCTGGGCAGGAGGATCTGGAGATGCACGAACTCACCGTCGACATCAACGACGTGATCTCAGAGCACGCCGGGAAGGGCGAGACGTACATCTACGCCGGCAACGACACCGACGAGTTCGCCTCGAATCAGTTCCAGGGGCTGACCCTCGACGACGAGGAGTTCGTCTGGGAGTGCCAGCAGTTACTCCGCGAGGGCGCGTTCGACCTCGTGTTCTACTACGAGGCCGGCCCCGAGCAGGAGACGCTTGCCAACGATCTAGAGGCCCTAGATCACGTCGAGCGCGTGACGACCGTCCCGTAGCGACCGGCGGAACCCCTCGTTTTCGAGCCCTTCGAGACGCTTATCCTCCCGGAACTCCGAGCGTCAGGTATGAGCGAGGCAGACGCGGACGTCGCCGGGCTTTCGGAACTCGATCGCGCCGCGGTCAACGCCTTTCAGGGCGGCTTTCCGGTCGTCGAACGGCCGTTCGAGCCGGCCGCGGCCGCGCTGCGCGAGCGCGGAATCGACGTGACCGCGGCAGAGCTACTCGAACGTATCCAGGATCTCGACGAGTCGGGCGTGCTGAGTCGGTTCGGCGCGCTCGTGAACGCCGAGGAGATCGGCGGCACGGCGACGCTCGTCGCGATGCACGCGCCCGAGGAGCGCTTCGACGAGGTCGCAGAGACCGTCAACGCGCATCGGGAAGTCGCACACAACTACGAGCGCGAACACCCCCACCTCAATATGTGGTTCGTCGTCAGCGTCGCCGACGAGGACCGCGTCCGCGAGGTGCTCGACGAGATCGAAGCCGAGACCGGCCAGGAGACGTACAACCTCCCGAAACAGCAGGAGTTCCGCGTCGAAGCGAAGTTCCTGCTCGACGGGCCGATCCCCGACGGCGACGTCGACCTCTCCGATCTGGGCCCCGACGTGACGCCGACGGACCAACAGACGCTCACGCCCGAGGAGCGCGACCTCGTCGTCGAAATCCAGGGTGGCCTGCCGGTGACGGCGACGCCGTACGCCGACGTCGCCGACGCGATCGGCGCCGAGACGGCGTGGGTCGTCGAGACGATCAAGCGCTTCGAAAAGGAGGGCAAAGTCCGACGCGTCGGCGTCGTTCCGAACCACTACGCGCTCGGCTACACCGAGAACGGGATGACCGTCTGGGACGTCCCCGACGAGTTGGTCGCAGAGGTCGGCCCCGCGGTGGCGTCGCTGCCGTTCGTCACGCACTGCTATCACCGTCCCCGTCACGAGGGCGTCTGGCCGTACAACTTCTTCGCGATGACGCACGGCCGCTCGGAGGCCGAGAGCGACCGCCGCATCGAACAGGTGCGCGATCGGATGGCCGAGTACTGGGACGTCGACGAAGACGACTGGGACTCGCTGTTCTCGACGCGAATCCTGAAGAAGACGGGCATCCGACTCGACGAGCGCGCCGCGGCGAACACGGAGTGATTCGCCGTGCAACGGGAGGTAGCCACAGACGGATGATTCCGCTGTACCACGATTTTACCGACGAGACGGTGCTCGTGTTCGGCGGCGGCCGCATCGGCGCGCGGAAGGCCCGCCGCTTCGCCACCGAGGCGACGGTCGTCGTCGTGAGCCCTGACTTCGGCGAGTACGATTTCGGCGACGCGGACCTCGTGCGGGCACGCCCCGATCCCGACGGCGTCGACACGTGGCTGGATCGAACGGAACCGGCGCTCGTCGTCGCCGCGACCGACGACGACGACGTGAACGATGCGGTCGCGGCCGCCGGGCGGGAGCGAGGCCTGCTCGTCAATCACGCCGACCGGAGCGTCGGCGGTGACAGTGCGGTCGACGGTGACACAGCCGACAGTGGCGACGATACCGACAGCGACTGCACGCCTGACAGCGACGACGACACCGGCAGCGACGACCTAGCCGACGGAGACGAGGCTACCACCCGAAGTGCGACTGACGTCGTCGTGCCGGCGACCGTCGAGGACGGCGATGTCCGGGTCGCAATCTCGACCGGCGGGCGGAGTCCGGCGCTCGCGAAGTATCTCCGTGAGCAGATCGAAGCCGAGATCGACGGCGCAGAGTCGATGGCGGCGCTCACAGCGGACCTGCGCGCCGAACTGAAGGCGTCTGATCTCGATCCATCGACGCGGCGTGATGCGATTCGGGCGGTTGTTCGAGAGCCACTGGTTTGGAAGGCTTTACGTACGGGGGAATCTAATCCCCGCCAAGAGGCGACACGCGTGATACGGAACACGACGGGGGGTGACCGATGGACACGGGAGTGATCTGTGGGACTCGTGTGTCGCACGACCGCGCCAGCGTCGACCAAATCGAGGCGGCCACAGGCGAGGACGTACGCAGCGTCGTCGAGACGCTTCTGGACTCCGAGGGCGCCAGCGAGGCGTTCGCGATCCAGACGTGCAACCGCGCGGAGGCGTACGTCGTCGCCGACAGCGTCGATGCCGGGCGGCGTGCGCTCGAACCGTTACACGAGGACGTCGACGACGACGTCGTCGTCGAGATGGGCCACGAAGAGAGCCTGCGGCACCTGATGCGAGTCGCCGCGGGGCTCGAATCGCTCGTACTCGGCGAGGACCAGATCATCGGCCAGTTCAAGCGCGCGATAGAGATCGCTCGCGGCGCCGGTGCGCTCGGCCCGACGTTCGAGACGGGACTGACGAAGGCGGTCCACGTCGGCGAGCGCGCTCGCACCGAGACCGGAATCAACGAGGGCGCGATCTCGATCGGGTCGGCCGCCGCACGACTGGCCGAGACGGAAATCGATCTCGACGGCGCGACGGCGCTCGTGATCGGGGCCGGCGAGATGGGCAAACTGACCGCGGAGGCGCTCGCGGACGCGGGCGTCGCAGAACTCGTGATCGCGAACCGGACGGTCCCGCACGCCGAACACCTGGCGTCGACCGTCGAGACGGCCGCTCGGGCGATCTCTCTCGAGGAGATCGGCGGCGTACTCGGCGATGCGACCATCGTCGTGACGGCGACGAACCATCCGGACTACCTCCTGGATCCGACCGACATCGACGACGCGGGCGAGACGCTCGTGATCGATCTCGCGCAACCGCGAGACGTCGATCCCGAGGCGTCGACGATCGAGCAGGTGATCGTCCACGACATCGACGCGCTGGAATCGGTGACCGAGGAGACGAAAGCCGCCCGGAAGGCAGCGGCCCGTGAGGTCGAGGCGATGATCGACGAGGAGTTCGATCGGCTTCTCGACGCCTACAAGCGCCGCCAGGCCGACGAAGCGATCAGCACGATGTACGAGGCGGCCGAACAGGTCAAATCCCGTGAGGTCGAGACCGCGATCACCCGACTCGAATCTCAGGGCGACCTCACCGAGGAGCAGCGCGAAACCGTCGAGTCGATGGCGGACGCACTCGTCGGGCAGTTGCTCTCGGCGCCGACGAAGAGTCTCCGCGAGGCCGCCGTCGAAGACGACTGGTCGACGATCCAGACGGCGATGGCGCTCTTCGATCCGGAGTTCGGCACGGTCTCGCGATCGCGGACACGAGCCTCGGCCGACCGACGCGAGGTCACAGAGGAAACAGCCGACGCTGAGCGGGCGTCGACGGACGCCGAGGGAAACCCTAACGACGCGGGCGAGGAAGACGTCCCGCCGTACGTCCTCGAAAGCGTCTCCGACGACTGATCCTGTTTCTGCGACTCGCCGCCCGGACGCTGCGGAGACCCCGCCGAACCGGAGACAGCCCGTAGTTTCGGGGTAACGGGGCGAACCATTATGCGCCCAGCGAGTGACACGTAGCGTATGGCTGAACTACTCTCCGACGACGAGATCCGAACGCAACTCCCCGACCAGTGGGAACGCGACGGCGACGAGATCGTCCGGACCTACGAGTTCGACGACTACCTGGCCGGCATCGCCTTCGTCACGCACGTCGGCGAAGTCGCCGAAGAGGAGTTCCACCACCCGGAGATCCGGGTCGGCTACGAGGAAGTCGAAGTCAGACTGACGAGCCACGAAGAGGGGGGCATCACCGAGAAGGACATCCGGCTGGCGAACCTCTTCGACGCCGAGTACTGACGTGCACGCCGCGTACGTCTTCCGCGTCGAGGCCCGCTTCGAGACAGCCCCGGGCGTCAGCGTCACGCCGGAGACCGTCGAGACGGTCGTCGAAGTCGCCGCCGATCCGCCCGGCGAGGGCGAGTGGCTGTTCTTCCGGGACGTGCTCTGGCGCGGTGAGGTCGGCGACGAGGGACACGCCCGCGACCTCGCGGAGTCGTGGCTCTCTGTCCCTGCCGACCGCGTGAGCTTCAGCGAACTCAAACTCGACCAGGAGTATCGCGAGGCGCTCGAAGCGGAAATCGCGTCGAATCCCGAGCCTTTCGACGGCGACCCGCCCCGCGATGTTCTCCATCGACACCTCGGCTCCAGCATTCGAACCGTCGACTCCTGAGGGCGACGAGCGAGGATCCGTCACCGATCACGGCTCGAATCGACCGATTCGACCTCGAACCGACGAAATACACTTACGCGGGGGCGTCCTATAGCCGGTCCAATGGTCCCCTCCGACCCCGATGCCGACTACGACTTCTGGCTGTTCGACCTCGACGGCACGATCGTCGACGCCGAGTGGTCCTACACCCGCGAGGTGTTCGATCGCGTGGGCCAGCGACTCGGCCGGGAGTTCACCGACCGGGAGGCCGAGGTCATCTGGCACGGCCTCGGCGGAGCGCGAGACCCCCAGCTCCGGGCGTGGGGGATCGACCCCGAGGAGTTCTGGCCGGCGTTTCACGCCGTCGAAGACCCGCAGGCCCGCGCGGAGGCGACGTACCTCCACGACGACGCCGCGGCGTTAGTCTCTGAACTCGTAGCCGCCGACGTCCCGGTCGGCGTGGTGACGCACTGCCAGGAGTTCCTCGCCGAACCCGTGATCGACCACCTCGACGTCGGCGACTGGTTCGACGCGTTCGTCTCCTGCACGCCCGAAATCGGGTGGAAGCCCGACCCGGCCCCAGTCCAACACGCGATCGAGCGGTTAGGGCTGGACGCCTCACAGCCGGGGCGCGGCGTCCTCGCGGGGGACGGCGCGAGCGACGTCGAGGCGGCCTGGAACGCCGGCCTCGAAGGGATTCACGTCGAGCGGCACTCGCCACACCAGCGCGGCCGCTGCGTGCTCGCGGATTACCGCGTCTCCTCGTTCGACGAACTGTCGCGTGAGTTCCTCGGTAGCAACGTCGCCGCCGACGGCGGCACGGTCGAGTAGCGGGGCAGGCCGGGTGAGGAGAGCAGCAGCCGACAGTGTTCAGGAGGAGTCGTGATCGTACCCGGAGAGCGACGCGAAGACGTCCGAGGCGGTCTCTAGTTCGGCGGCCAGTTCTTCGACGCCCGTTTTCTCGACGCGGTCCGGGTTCGCGCGCACGCGAACTGGCTCCGTACCGAGCGGGACGAAGTCGAGTCCGAGAGCGTCGGCCGTCGCGCGGAGGCCGAGTCCAGCGTCGGCGTTTCCGCGGCCGACCGCGCGTGCGGGACTCTCGAAGCCTTTCGTTCCGACGCCGTAGCCACGAATCGCGTTGGTGAGGTCACGTCGAGAGGCGTCGCGTTCGGTAGCCAGGTCCTCGATCGCAGCGTCGAGGCTCGCGCGGATCCCGGCGTCGCGGCCCCGGTTGACGAACGCGAGGTCGCGATCCACGAGGTCGGCGAGGCCGTCGACGTGTTCCGGGTTCCCCGCCGGCACGACGAGTCCCCACTCCCGGGTCCAGCCGCCGAGGTCGACGGTCTCGACGTCGCGGTCGACCGGGCCGGCGACGACGGCGACATCCGGGATCGTATTGGAGAGTCGACGCAGTCCCTCGCGGCTCCCGACCGGGAGGAAGCGCGGATTGTCGAGGCGGTCGAGCAGGCGCGAGAGCGCGGGGTCGTCCTCGCCGACGGCCAAGAGCGTCGGCGCGCGCACGTCCGGCGAGAACAGTTGGACCTCGACTTCCTCGCCCTCCCCGAGGTACTCGGTGTCGGGATCGACCGCGACGACGCCGTCGGCTTCGACGAGCGAGGTCGTCGCGCCGGAGCCTTTGTCGACCGGGTAGACGAGCGTCTGGCCGTCCGCGTCGGTCACGAGGCCGGCGGGCATCAGGCGGAGGCGGCCCTCGGCGTAGCGCTCACGGCGGGCCATCCGGCCGCGCACGGTCGCGGTCTGCGGTTCGGGGAGCGCTGCGGCCTCGCGGATCGCGGGCGCGACGAACGTCCGGAAGATGGTGAGCGCGGAAACGGGATAGCCCGGCAGCCCGACGTAGGCGCTGTCGCCGAGTTCGCCGATGAGCATCGGCTTGCCGGGTTTGACCGCGACGCCGTGTAAGAGGAGTTCGCCGCGCTCTTCGACGACGCGGTAGATCACGTCGACCGCCGAGGCCGAGGTCGACCCCGAGGAGAGGACGAGGTCGCACTCGTCGGCCGCCTCGAGGAGCAGCCGCTCCATCTCCGCGTAGTCGTCGCCGGCGTGGGGGTACAGTTTCGCCTCCCCGCCAGCCTCCTCGACGCCCGCGGCGATCGTGTAGCTGTTCACGTCGTAGATCTCGCCGCGCTCGCTGTGGAGTTTCTCGCCCGGTCGGACGAGTTCGTCGCCGGTGGAGACGATGCCGATCGTCGGCGTCCCACGGACAGGGACCTCGTCGAGGCCGAGCGCCGAGAGCAGGCCGATCTCGCGGGGCGTGAGTCGCGTTCCGGGGCCGAGCGCCCGCGCGCCGGCCGCGACGTCGGTGCCGGCGAGCATCACGTTGTCGCCGGGCGCGACCGCGTTGCGGACGGCGACCGCGCTCGGTGTCTGCGCATCGGCGTCGGTCAGTTCCTCGGTCCGCTCGACCATCACGACCGCGTCCGCGCCGGCGGGCATCACCGCGCCGGTCGAGATCTCGGCCGCCTCGCCCGCACCGACTTCGACCTCGGGTTCGGTGCCCGCGTGGACCGTCCCGACGAGGTCGAACTCGATCGGGTCGGCCTCGTCGGCCCCGAAGGTGTCGCGACCGCGGACCGCGTAGCCGTCGACGCTCGCGCGGTCGAACCCGGGGACATCGAGGTCCGCGTCGATCCGTTCGGCGAGGACGCGACCGCGCGCCTCTGCCAGCGGGACTGTCTCGGAATCGGGCGCGAGATCCAGCGACGCGATGGCCTCGCGGGCGACTTCCGGATCTGCGAGGTCGCGGAACTGCTTGCGGTCGCTCACGCCGACCACTCCCAGTGTTCGACCGTCACGGTCTCACCGACGTCGAATCCCTCGCGACCCTCGGGAACGACGACCCAGCCGTCGGCCAGCGCCACAGACGAGAGGACGCCCGATCCGGAGGCGCGCGTCGGCGTCGCGGTCGGGACACTCGACGCGTCGTCGTCGCCGTCGTTCCCGCGTCCATCGTCGTCGACTTTGACGCGGGCGAACGTCCGGACGCCGGGTTCGCTCGGGATCTTTCTGGCGAGTTCGGCCTCTGTAGTCGGCGGCGGATCGTCCGGGAGATGACCGACGTACTTCAGCACGGGACGGAGGAACTGGACCGCGTTGACGATGGCGGCGACGGGGTAACCCGGCAGCATCACGATCGGTGTGTCCTCGACGATGCCGAGCGCGACCGGGTGCCCCGGCTTGAGCGCGACGCCGTGGACGAGCACCTCGCCGAGGTCGTCGACGACTTCGGGCAGGAGGTCGCGCGCGCCGACCGAGGAACCGCCGGTCGTGACGACGATGTCCTTCGTCAGATCGCGCTGGATCGCCGCGCGAAGGGCCGATTCGTCGTCGGTGACGACGTTGCGGTACGTCGGCACGCCGCCCCAGCGGTCGACGAGCCGCGAGACAGTCAAGCCGTTGGTCTCGATCACTTCGCCCGGTTGCGGGTCCTCCTGTACGAGTTCTTCGCCCGTCGGGATCACGCCGACGGTCGGGCGCTCGTACGCAGTGACGCGGTCGACGCCGACCGATTTCAACAGGCCGAGATCGGAGGGTCGCAGGCGGTGTCCGGGCTCGAACAGCTCTTGGCCGTCCGCGACGTCCTCGCCGACGGGCGCGACGTTCTCGCCGTCGGTGACGGCGTCGAACACTTCCAGGTCGTCGCCGACGTGCTCTGCGTGTTCGATCATCACGACGGCGTCGGCACCCTCGGGGAGTTTGCTCCCGGTGTGGACCCGAACGGCAGTCTCGGGGTCGACGGGCGTCTCCGGGACGGAGTGCGGTTCGGCGTCGGCGACGCGGAGGATGCCCGGAGAGCGGTCCGACGCGCCGAAAGTGTCGCGGGCGCGGACCGCCCAGCCGTCCATCGCCGCGCGGTCGTAGTTCGGGACGGCCCGCGGCGAGGAGACCGGTTCGGCGAGCGCGCGGCCGTCCGCTGGAACGAGCGAGAGCCGCTCAGTCCGCTCGTGCGGCGTCGCCGCGTCGAGGAGTCGACGCCGGGCGTCGGCCACTCGCGTTCGGTCCTTGAACCCGGCCGATCGGCGGTCGGGAGGCGTCTCGTCAGTGTCCGCAGAATCCATACCGGAGGTTGCGCGCGCCAGTACAAAAAGAACCGCGCCACAAGAGCAATGCCGACGCACCGTTGGTGAGGCGAGCGGGACCGCCGATCGGCCACTGCGACAGCCGACTGGAAACGGCCGTCGCCGGCCGCCCCGGGCGCTGTATAGCTTTTGTGGCCGATATTCGCTAGCACAACCGCGGCCTTTTTCGACCCGCCGGTCTAACTCTCGTCTATGTCAGCCCTGCGGGACGCGCTTCAGGAACTGCCGGAGTCGGTGTTCGCCGATCTACTGGAGTCCGACAACGCCTATCAGATCGTGCTCGACCTCCCCGGAGTGACTGCCGAGACCGCCGAACTCCGAGTCGACCGCGGACGACTCGTCGTCGAAGCGCGACGCGAGAAGGACGTGCCTGCGGAGTTCCACTACGTGAGCGAGGAGCGACCGCTGTTCGTCGACGTCGAACTCCCCCTCCCGCCGGACGCGACCGGCGCGGGAGCGTCCGCGGAAGTCGACCGCGGCGTGTTCACCGTGCGCGTGCCGAAGCGGTCGGCCGCGCCGGAGCAGACCATCCCGATCACGTCGGCCGGAGACGACGCGTAACCGTCGGGTGGTCACGCTGGTGAATCTCCGTGCGTACTGGCGGTTTCTCGTCGTCGTTCGACAGTTCTTCCCCCTGATCGTCGCGTACACGCGTGACCGTCGGAAGTACGTCCTCTTCGGCGGTCGGCGGAGCGTCGACGCCAAGACGCGCGTCGAGCGCGCAGAGATCCTGCTCGATTCGCTTTTGACGCTCGGCCCGACGTTCATCAAACTCGGGCAACTGCTCTCGACGCGGCCCGACATCCTCCCGGCGGAGTACATCGACGTCCTCTCCAGTTTGCAGGACGACGTGCCGCCGGCCCCGTGGGAGGAGTCGAGGAAGGTCATCGAAGCCGAACTCGGGCCCGTCGACAACGTCTTCGAGGACTTCGACCGCGACCCGATCAGCGGCGCGAGTCTGGGACAGGTGTACACCGCGACGTACCAGGGCGAGCCAGTCGCGGTGAAGATCCGACGCCCGGGGATCGAAGAACTCGTCGAGGCCGACCTGCGCGTCATCCGCTGGTCGCTGCCGCTCATCCGGCGGTTCATCGGCCAGGGTCGGGCGTTCTCGCTGGAGAACCTCTCCGACGAGTTCGCGAAGACGATCCGCCAGGAGATGGACTACAGCAGGGAAAAGCGGATCCTCGAAGAGATCCGCGGGAACTTCGCGGACAGCCCCGATATCCGGATCCCGCGGCCGATCGCCGCGCGCTCGGGGCCGCGCGTGCTCACGATGGAGTATCTCCCGGGAACGAAGATCAACGACATCGAGACGCTCGATGAGAAGGGGATCGACCGCACGGAACTGGCGACGACGCTCCAGCGCGTCTACCTGCAGATGATCGTCGCGGACGGCGTCTTCCACGCCGACCCCCACCCGGGGAACCTCGCGGTGACCGACGAGGGCAAGATCATCTTCTACGACTTCGGGATGTCGGGAACGGTCGACTCCTTCATCCAGAACAAGATCGTCGATTTCTACGTCGCCGTGGCGAACCAGGACATCGACGCCATCCTCGACACCCTCATCGAGATGGGGACGCTCTCGCCGGACGCCAACCGCCAGGTGATGGGCGACGTGATGGAACTCGCGATTGCGGACGCACGGGGCGAGGACATCGAGCAGTACCGAGTCCAGCAGATCATCGAACAGGTCGAATCGACGATCTACGAGTTCCCGCTGCGGTTGCCGCGGGACCTCGCGTTGATCCTCCGGGTCGCGACCGTCGTCGAGGGCGTCTGTGTCACGCTCGACCCCGACTTCGACTTCATCTCGGTCGCGACCGACTACCTCGAAGACGAGGGCTACTACGAGGAGACGGCGCGTCAACTGATCGAGCAGGGCGGCCAGCAGGTCCAGCAGACGACGCGGGCGCTCTTCGAGGTGCCGCCGAAGATGAACCGGACGCTCGATCGGATCGACAACGACAACCTCACTGTCAACGTCCGACTGGAGGACGAAAACGACGTTCTCGATCGGCTGGCGCGCCGCATCGTCTACGGCCTGTTCGTCGCCGTCGGTGCCCTCTCGACGGCGATTCTCTACACCTTCGATGCGACCAGCGTCGTTCCGGCCGCGATCGCTGCCGTGCTGACGCTGCCGCCGCTGTTTGCCCTCTACCGGTCGTTCCGCAGCAAGCGCGGCATCCGCGCGAAGCCACAGTTCACCCGGCAGAGTATGCGCGAGCGCCGCGAGGACTGATAGGGATTATCGTAACTGTTCGGAGATTCTCGCCGTATCGTCCGGCGAGAAATCTATGGGAACATACGATAATCCCTATGAGATCGCAGCGGGACGGCGGGCCAACCCGGGTGGTGTCCGCTCTCCCTCGCCGTTATCACAGTTGATGATTTGACACGTACCTTTATTCGGAGTAGCGCCAAACCGGGAGATATGACGCGGTGGCGGTCCGTCGCGGCTGGGTTTGCGCTCGCGGCCTGTAGCGAGGCCCTCGTGTTCGGGGCCACCGGACGCGTGACGCTCGTCGGCGGCCTGGCGGGGAGCGCGCTCGCGGGCTATCTCGCCGGCGGCGACTCCGCGGACGGGGCGTGGCACGGGCTCTTGACGGCGATGGCCTGGGGAATCGTTCTCATCCCGGGGTTGGTCGTGCTCTCTGTCGTCTCCGACGTGCCGCTTCCGTTCCCGATGGAGTACCTCCTCCCGTTTCTGAACACGGCCGGTGAGGCGACGACGATGATCCTTCTGACGGCGAGCCTTCCGAACGTCGCGACCGGCGCGCTGGGAAGCGTCGCACGGCGACAAGACGACCGCACCCGGAGCCGCGAGGATCGGTCCCAGCAGCGACCGTCCGATGGGGACCTCGAAGAGGTCTGACCGCGCTCGCCCGTGTGCGATTTCGTCGCGTAGCCGAAGTCTCGGGGCGTTTCCAAACCGTTTATACCGAGCACACGACAATCCCGACGTATGCCGAAAGAGCAAAAGCAGGTCCGCGAACTGCAGGAAGGCAGCTACGTGATGATGGAAGACTCCCCCTGTAAGATCAACGCTTACAGCACCGCAAAGCCCGGCAAGCACGGCAGCGCGAAGGCTCGAATCGAGGGCCGTGGCGTCTTCGACGACAAGAAACGCTCGCTGAGCCAGCCGGTCGACGCGAAGGTCTGGGTCCCGATCATCGAGCGCAAGCAGGGCCAGGTCGTCTCCGTGACCGACAACGACGCGCAGATTATGGACCTCGACACCTACGAGACGTTCACGATGCGCATCCCCGAAGACGAGAACCTCTCGCCCGACGACGAGATCGAGTACCTCGAGTACGAGGGCCAGCGGAAGATCGTCTGATCGGAGATGTTCCCAGGGGCGACCGCATCGCGTGGCAACGCCGCGTACGTCGTCGTGGGCGCCCCGCTGGATATCTCGACTTCGTTCCGACCCGGGACCCGCTTCGGTCCCGAGAGAATCCGGCGGTTCGCCCGGCCGTTCGACGACTACGACCGGCGAACCGACCTGCGCTTTTCCGACTGTGCCGTTCACGATCAGGGCGACGTCCGCGCGTGGGACGACGCCGCGGAGTACCTAGAGTGGCTGACGGGCGAACTCCGGGACGTCGTCGCCGAGGACGCCGTCCCGCTTCTCCTCGGCGGTGAACACACCGTCACGGCGGCCGGCGTCGACGCCGTCTCGCCGGACGTGTTCGTCTGTCTGGACGCACACCTCGACCTCCGCGAGGCGTACGACGGCAACGAGTACAGCCACGCGACCGTCACCCGGCGGATTCTGGACGATCACGGCGCACTCGACGCTGCGGTCGAGGAAGCGATCGTGCTCGGTGCCAGAACTGGCTCGCCCGAGGAGTGGGACCGGGCCGACAGCGAGGACGTGACCGTCGTCCCGCCCGAGGACGTCCCCGCGTTCGACCTCGAATCGCACCTCGATGGCCGCACGGCGTACCTGAGCGTCGACGTCGACGCCGCCGACCCCGGGTTTGCACCGGGCACCGGCACGCCGGAGCCGTTCGGACTCGACCCGCGGGAGATGCGCGAGGTCGTCCACGCTGTGGCTCCGCACGCCGCGGGCTTCGACGTCGTCGAGGTCAACGATCGCGACGACGGCCAGGCGGCGTCGCTGGCGGCGAAACTGAGTCGGGAGTTCGTGTACTCGCACGCGGCGTCGCGATAGCGTCGGCTGCGGCAGTTGGCCCCCTGTCGTTACTGAGAGAAGCTCGACGCTCGCGAACCGCTACGGGGCGCTCTGTCTACCCTGCTTGTCGTCGATCCGGAGTTCGTACCACTCCAAGTCGAGTTCTTCGAGCGGCTGTTGGAACACGTCGAGCGACGCGATCTTCGCGTGCGCAGCGAATATCCCCGCAGCGGTGGCCGTCTGGGAATCGGGGATCTGATGCAGCGTGCCGCGGACGACCGCGCTGCGCCACTCGGTGATCGATTCCCACTCGTACACCGACAGCGAGACGGGGTTGTCGGCCTCGATGAACGAGGCCTTGGTGCTGTCCGCGCCGAACGCGAACTGGAAGATGCAGCGGTCACGCGAGCGGTCGTAACCGTACGAGACCGGAAACGCGTACCCGCCGCGCTCGCTTCCCAGCGCCAGCGTCCCGAGCCCCTGGGTCTCCAGAAACTCCGTTAGCGTGTCGTCGTCCATCGCGACACCGTACTCTTCGAGGGACATCGTCCTGTGTCTCTGATTCGACAGGACCCCTCATAAGCGCTGGTGCGGAACGATAGCCTCTATCAGGCGGCGTGTGATGGTTCCCGTATGCAGCTTTCGACGCTCGCCGACGACCTGGACGACCGACTCGACACGGACGCCTACGCCGACGTCGACGCCAGTGCGAACGGCCTGCAGATCGGCCCCGACGAGGGGACCGTAGAGCACGCCGCGTTCGCGGTCGACGCCGCCGCAGCGACGATCGAAGACGCCGCCAATACGGGCGCGGACGTGCTCGTGACACACCACGGCCTGATCTGGGGCGGTCTCGACCGCGTCACCGACCGCGAGTACGACACCATCAGCGCGCTCGTCGAGAACGACATCGCGCTGTACGTCTCGCATCTCCCGCTCGACGGTCACGACACGCTGGGGAACGCCGCAGGGCTCGCCGACTACCTCGACCTCGACGGGCAGGAGCCGTTCGGAACCCTGGGTCCGGTAACGATCGGCCAGCGGGGCCGTGCCGCAGAGTCTTACACCGTCGCGGAACTGCGCGAGCGGCTCTCGGGGCTCGATACGGGCGGCCAGGAGCCACAGGTGCTCGACTTCGGTCCCGACGAGATCAGCGAGGTCGCGATCGTCACCGGCTCGGGCGCTGACTGGCTCGGCGAGGCGGCCGACGCGGGCGTCGACGCGCTCGTCACCGGCGAAGGGAAACAACAGGTGTACCACGAGGCGCGCGAAGCGGGCGTCCACGTCTTCCTCGGCGGCCACTACGCGACCGAGACCTTCGGCGTCGAACGCCTCGCCGATCTCGTCTCCGAGTGGGGTGTCGAGACGACGGTGCTCTCGCATCCGACCGGCTTGTAACCGTTACGGCCAAGCGTTATCACCCGAGATAATCGGCGGGTCGGCTTTTTATCCGATGTGTCGTTAAAAAGTGTAGATGCAACGGTCAGGACTCTTCGAATCCATCCGGTCGAGCTATGGGGCAAAGCTCGGCGTCGCGTTGCTCGCTGTCGTCGCACTCGTCGTCGGGTTCGGCGTCGTCGTCCAAGAGGAGACCTCGGCGACACTCCAAGAGGAGGTCAAAGGCGAGTTGAGCACGTCGGCAGCGGCTCGGGCCGCGGAGCTCGATACGTGGATCAGCGGCATCGAAAGACAGACGCGGTTGCACTCGACGAACCAGGTTCTCAAGTCTGGTGACCGCGGCGAGATATCGACGCATTTGACCGAGACGGTCGATCGCGAGGCCGTCCCCGAGGGCGTCGTCGCGGTGCACTACTACGACAGAGAATCGAAAACGATACTCGCGAGCTCGATGGCCAAGATGGAAGGCGTCGACACCGCCGAACAGGGGGCGGCGTTCGCGACGAACCCGCCGGAGTTCAGCGGTACGAACGACGTGGCCGTCACGTCGCCGTTCACCGTGCCAGTCGTCGATTTCCCGGTCGTCTCGGTCATCTCGCCGATAGAGGGGACGAACGGGAAGGCGCTCGTCTATATGATCAATCTCGAAGCGCACACGCGGGCGTTCGCCGACGCCGCGGGCCAAGGATCGACGGTCGTCGTCGACAGCCAGGGTCGGATCGTCGCCCACCCCGACAGCAAGCAACTCCTGAGTTCCTACAGCCGCGACGTCTCAGAGCTCACAGACGGCGGCTTCGTCCAGGGTGACGAGCAGCTCGTCGCCGGCTCGGGAATGGACGCGGTAGACTGGACGGTTCTCGTCCGCACCGATCGGGCCGAAGCCTACGCGCTGGGCTCGCAGATCACGTCGTCGATTCTGGGGCTCATCCTGCTCGCGCTGGTGAGTTTGGCCTTCGTCGGCGTCGTCGTCGGATCGAACACGATCGTGTCCGCACGGTATCTCGCTCGTCGGGCGAACGCGATGGCCGAGGGCGATCTCGACGTCGACCTCTCGACGGCCCGGACCGACGAGTTCGGCACGCTCTATCGCGCCTTCGACGAGATGCGCGGGGAGTTGCGCTCGCAGATCCGCGCGACCGAGCAGAAAAAAGAGGCGATAGAACGGAAGAACGAGGCGCTGGAGACGACCGCCGCGGAGTACGGCAACGTGATGGACGCCGTCGCAGACGGCGATCTGACGCGGCGACTCGACCCCGACACCGAAAACGAGGCGCTTGCGGACATCGCCGTCTCGTTCAACGAGATGCTCGATGCGGTCTCGGAGACGATGGCGGAAGTCAAAGCCTTCTCCGAGCACGTCGTCACCGCCGCAGAGCGCGTCGACGACGGCGCCGACGAGGTTCGTGAGGCGTCTGCGCAGGTGACGACGGCGACGACGGAGATCTCCGACGGGGCCGAGCGGCAGACGGAGGCGTTACACGAGGTCTCGACGGAGATGGACGCGTTGTCGTCCTCCGCAGAGGAGATCGCCGCGACCGTCGACGAGGTCGCACAGGCCTCAGAGCGCGCTGCGGACGTCGGCGAGGAGGGGCAGGCCCACGCCGAACGCGCCATCGACGAGATGGACGCGGTCGAGCAGACCACCGCAGAGACCGCCGCGGAAGTGACCGCGCTGGCCGAGGAACTCGACGCCGTCGGTGAGGTCGTCGAAGTGATCACCGACATCGCCGCGGAGACGAACCTGCTCGCGCTGAACGCCTCGATCGAGGCCGCGCGGACGGGCGAAGCGGGCGACGGATTCGCTGTCGTCGCCGACGAGGTGAAGCAGCTCGCAGAGGAGACGGCGACGTCGGCCGCCGAAATCGAAGAGCACATCGAACAGATCCAGGCCCGCGCCGACGAGACCACGACGGCGATGATGGAGACCCAAGAGCGGATCGAGAGCGGCGTCGGCACTGTCGAGTCCGCGATCGACGCGCTCGACAACGTCGCGTCGGCCGTCGAGGAGACCGACGACTCGATCCAGGAGATCCGCGATGCGACGGCCCAGCAAGCGTCCTCGGCGACCGCCGTCGTCGACCGCGTCGACGACGTGGCGGCGATCGGCGATCAGACCGCCGAGGAGGCGACCGCCGCAGCGGCCGCAGCCCAACAACAGACGAGTACGATGCAGAGCGTAAATGACGCCGCCAACCGACTCACTGAACAGGCACGCGAACTCCGGACCGCGCTCGAAGACTTCACCGTCGCGAACGAACACGAGGCGGGACAGTTCGGAGGTGGCGCCGGACGCAGCGCAGGTACAGCAAGGTCCAACGCTGCCACTGGAACGACCCTGCGAACCGATGGCTCCGACGACCCGGAGTCCTGGACGAGTGGAGGGGGTGACTGAGATGGAGATCGACACGGCGGTCTGGCTGTGGCTCGGCCTCGCGGGGATGACCGCGGGAACGATCCCGACGGCGTACCAGTTGCTGACCAACGACGAGAACCGGCACCTCTCGTCGGTCCTCTTCGGCGTGACCGGCATCGCGGCGCTCGCCTATCTGGCGATGGCGCTCGGATACGGGATCGTCGAGGTGGGCGGGACGGCCATCGAGGTCGTCCGCTACGGCGACTGGCTCCTGACGACGCCGCTAATGGTGCTGTATCTCGGCTTGCTCTCGCAACCGGGCAGCCGCGTCCTCGGGGCGCTGGTCGTCGTCGACGCAGTCGTCGTCCTCGCGGGCGTCGCCGCGACTGCGCTCGGCGGCGTCGTCGGCTACGCGTTCTTCGGCGTCGGCACGGTGGCGTACCTCGTCTTGGTCGCGCTCCTCGTGTGGACGCTCCCGCGGCGGGCGTCGTTCGATACGCCCCGGCAGGCGGCGTCGTTCACGACGCTCCGAAACCTCACAGTCGTCGTCTGGACGCTCTATCCCGTCGTGTGGCTCCTCGCGCCGACGGGCGTCGGACTGCTGCTCCCCGACACGCAGGTGCTCGTGCTGACGTATCTCGACCTCGTCTCGAAGGTCGGCTTCGTCGCCGTCGCGGTCCGCGGAATGTCGGCGCTCACGGGGTCGGCGACCGATATGAGCGTGAACGCGGACTGACGCCGGCGCGAACGCTTTTGTACCGCGCTCGTCCGGATCGCGAAGCATAACCGATCGGATCGCACACGACTCGGTATGAGCGACGAGCACGAGCACGGCACAGACGAGTCGGAGGCGGGATCCGACGGCGAAGACGCCCACACACCACACCGCGAGGAGTTCCACGAAGCGCCGATCGGACACGCGCAGGTCCGCAGCGGGATGACCGTCGGCGACCTCGCCACCGAGTACGGGAAGGCCGGCATCGGCGCGGCGACTGTCGACCGCGCGGTCGACGTCTACGCGGAGATGCTCGGCCGCGAGGAGGTGACGAACTTCTTCGGGCTCGCCGGCGCGATGGTGCCCGCCGGAATGCGCCAGATCGTCGTCGATCTGATCCGCGACGGCCACATCGACGCGCTGGTGACGACCGGCGCGAACCTCACGCACGACGCCATCGAGGCGATCGGCGGCAAGCACCACCACGGTCGGGCGGAGCCGCACGATCCGCATCCGGCCGCGGCCGACGCCGAACCGACGGGCGAGACGCCGCGCGAACACGACGAGCACCTCCGCGACGAGGGCGTCGACCGGATCTACAACGTCTACCTGCCGCAAGAGCACTTCGCGCTGTTCGAGTCCCACCTCCGCGACAACGTCTTCCCGGCGGTCGAACGGCAGGTGTCGATCCAGGAGTTCACCGCCGAACTCGGGCGCGCGAACGCCGAGCAGAACGCGGAACGTGACGTCGACGAGGACGCCGGCATCGCCGCCGCAGCCTACGAGAACGACGTGCCGGTCTACTGCCCGGCCATCCAGGACTCCGTGTTAGGAATCCAGGCGTGGATCTACTCACAGACCTCCGATTTCGGGCTGGACGCGCTCGGCGATATGACGCACCTCTCGGATCTGGCGTTCGAAGCCGACCGGGCGGGCGCGATGGTCGTCGGCGGCGGCGTGCCGAAGAACTACGTCCTCCAGACGATGCTGACGATTCCGGACGCCTACGACTACGCGGTCCAGTTGACGATGGATCCCGACCACACCGGCGGGCTCTCGGGCGCGACCCTCGACGAGGCGCGCTCGTGGGGGAAACTGGAGAAGTCGGCGCGGAACGCGACTGTCGTCGGCGACGCGACGATCACGCTTCCGCTCGTCGTCGCCGCGGCCCGCGAGCGGGCGGCCGAGCGCGACTTCTGATACGGTCGGATATAGCGGTGTGGACGTTCTCGGTACCGTGGGGGATGAAGTGCCCCCGAAGGTGCCTCAGACGGGACGAGGTGTCACAGCAGGACGAGTGATACTGTCGGACAGCAGTTCGTGAACCATATTGGCACCCACGGGATGCCGATAATTTTCACATAGTTCTGTCCGACAGTATGAACGAACACGGTCGGGGGTGATCTGTCCGGACCGAATCCCCTCTCAGTCCATCGATGTGATCGCCGCAGCATTCGATCATACATTAACATTTATTATGGTCAGGGACAACGGTGCTCGTATGCCCCTCGTACGCGTACGCGAGTGACTCGTTTTCGACCCGCGTATCGCCGTACGATCGACCGCCGAATCCGACCCGAAACCAGTGAGCACACACGTCCGACACACACGCACGAAGCGCACAGACCGACAGACCGACCGATCCGCGACGACCGAGAGCACGAGCGCGGCCGGAGCGACCACCGAAAACCGTCCGACAGCAGGGCGGCCGCGACCCGGCGAGCGCGACGCGGCGACTGCGAAACCCGACAGCACGACGGCGTTCCGCGCGACAGACGGCGCGTGGGTCGAGCGCTGCCAGCGGCAGTTCGACGCAGACGCGACGGCACGCCTGGCGAACCTCGTCGACGAGGAGAATCAAGTCGTCATCGCTCCCGGCGAGGCGTAGCGACAGACAGCGGAACCCACACGGTTACCCGACCGCGAATCGCCCTCGTTCGCGAATCCGACACACGGAACGGCTATACGGCCCCGTCCATTTTGAGGCGTATGGACTACGCTGATTCTCTCGACCGGGCGCTCGATGAACTCCCGGAGCGAAACCAAGAGCAGTCCCGACTTCGAGTACCGGACCCCGAAGGCGAGACAGACGGCGCGTTCACACGCCTGACGAACCTCGGCGAGATCGCCGACGCACTCGGCCGCGACGTCGAGCACGTCCACCGGAACGTCCAGCGCGAACTCGGGACGAACGGCCAGCTCGACGACGACCGCGCGCGGTACAACGGTTCGTTTAGCGTCGCGGACTTCGAGGCCGCCATCGACGAGTACGTCGCCGAGTACGTCACCTGTACGGAGTGTGGCCTGCCGGACACCCGACTCGTCACCGAGGACGGCGTCGATATGCTCCGCTGTGAGGCCTGTGGTGCGTTCCGCCCCGTCCAAAAGGGTGCCGCGAAGACGCAATCGCAGTCCGGTCCGGCCGTCGAAGAAGGAACGACCTACGAACTGGAGATCACCGGTACCGGCCGCAAGGGCGACGGCGTCGCCGAGAAAGGCAAATTCACGATCTTCGTCTCCGGCGCGCGCGAGGGCCAGACCGTCCGCGCACTCGTAGAGCGGACCAGTGGGACGCTCGCGTTCGCGCGTGTGGTCTGAGAGACGGTACGTTTCGTCGCGGCCTCGCAACGCTCTTTGAACTCCTCTCGCTATAGCCGATCGGCCGATGACGACGGCACCGTTCCGAGCCGGGGTGGCGCTCGGTGACGACGAGCCCTATGAGTACCGAGGCCGAACTATCACCGGTCCTTCAGTCCCTCCTGTTACTGAGAGAATCGCAGGTTGCAGACAGCAGACGCCTACGAGATAGCGCAATCGACCTATTGCAGAGGAGACCTCCTCTGGCTTCTGTAATTCGGACTCAAGACCACTAATTCCCCGCCCGACACGCAGCGACTTTCTAAATTCGCCACCTCAGACAAAGCGTGATGTCGGTGTAGTCGTTGCTTGTTGGATTTAGATCCGATCTGTGGATGATTTTGAGTTTGTGACGGTCGATTTCTCTCTTTAGAACTCTTCAGAAAATGGGTTTTCTCGCATTCGTTCCAACCGATTCCAGTGATCAGCGCAGGTAACGAGAGAGCCAGACACTTGTTGTCACGACTTTGCCTTGATTTCGACTGTCCTCACGGGGATGTACCGGGACAGGCTGTACACCACCCCAGTCCATATCTTCCGAAATTATAGCAAATCCGTTACTTCAACGGTGGGAAACAAGATGAGTAGAGTAAACAAAGAGACACATCTTGCCAAAAAATTAACTAAATCAGGGTTAGAAATCACGGACGTCCAAGAGGCCTTGAAACCGCTATGAGCAACGATAGAGAAATTCTGGAACGAATGCTGGATGAACTCCGGAGACAGAGCTCGGAGGAAGGTATAAAGATCATTAAGGGAACACGGGATCCTCACTCCCCCTTTGATCCAGATGAAACCGACGGCTCAGATTTCGAAAACGGTGATGACAGAGAGTTATGACAAAATCACAGTACAAACGGAAGCTGGACGCAGACAGATACGACTACTTCCCGAACGAGATAAACAAGCGGTTCTCCGGAGGAACGTCTTGGTGGGCACGAAAAGCAGTGGTCACTCACCAATTGGTCTCCAATATCGAGTACTATAAGAGCGGATCCAAGATCTTCTCTCCATCAGAAACACTCGAATTTGGCAGCGGTGATTGCCAAGATCAAGGTGTCCTACTCTCCCAGCTATTCCTTTCATCAGGCTTCGATATCCGGATGATAACGTTAGACCGGATGGATCGCAGTGGCGCTCATTTATCCGTTCAAGTCAAACTTCCCGGAGAACGCCCTGAAGAGATCACCTCGGAGATCAGGGACACTCACGAAGACATCTTCGGGAACAGGCCTGGCAGGATAGCCTGGAGTACGATTGAAGGCGACTACTATTTCATAGCAGATCCGGAGTGGTCGAGCTATATCGGAGATAGATCAAGTCTCACAGACAGCTATATCGCGGAGTATGGTGACACCTGGGAATACTACAACGTTCGCAGCGATTGGATGGTCAACACCGACGAAGAATTCCGCAGCACGCCCGCTGAAGAGGTAGGATCCTACATTGAAGGGAAACTGCCTTCTGGACTTCTGGAGGGCGAATGAACTTAGAGATCTCGTTCAGCATCTCGATCAACGTCGTCGAGAAACTGCCGAAGAAAGGATCCAAGTCAAAACCAAACAACGCCACAAGCGGTTGTTAAAGTTCTCCAGATTTTTACCGTTCAGTCTCGTGGATGATTCATCCGAGCCTTGCTCAACGGCATTATTCCGTCCCGCTCCATCATCTCTTTCTTCCCGTTCAGAACACGTTCCTCGTCGACACCGGGAAGATACTCTCCAGTGACTTCTTCGAAAATCCTCTTCAACGTCCTCGCAACACCTTCGTAGTGTACGGACTCTTCATCCGCTTCGTCAAGTCTCTGTAACGCAGAATCACAGGCCTGTCCTACGGACTCCAGGTCTCTTTCACAGGCCTGTTCAAGCAACTCTCCAAATAATAGCTCAGCGTGCTGTAGGTCTCCTGCAGCAGTAGAATCGATAGCCTCCATCGCCTTTTCTTCCCAGTGAAAATCCATAGCCTTGGAAACACTCGCCGGTAGCCATACAGAGACGGACCACATTAATTAGTCTTAGTCAGGCCTCCCGTTCCGGGGAATTGACTCTTTTCAGTCTACCGTACCTCTGTCAACGTCATCGAGGCCTGAGTCATATCCAACGCAGTCAACACCAGTTTCCCGACGGGAACCCCGGCGACATCCTTCAACCAGTACAGGTCATCAACCACGACCTCGTCCGTCTCACCACGGTCCATCAAGTAATAGATGCACATCCGCAGAGGCCCGTAGTGATACCCGCCCTCTTTCAACGGGATACGTCCCACCAGTCCCTGTGAGGCCAAGCGGTCCAACCGTTCATCAACGAACTCTCGTTCCCGGAGACGGGAGTCCTCCCCCAAGCGACTTCCCCGACTTCTCTTGATCTCGTCAAACAGGTCATCACCTGAACCCTGGTCGAAATCGTCCTTGAGGACATCCAGTAAGAACCTGTCTTCCTCTGTAAGATCCGGCGCAGTGGAGGACTCGGTGAACCCTGCGTAGCTCAGCAAGGCCTCCGCCACCTCCGGATAACCGCTCTCCAAATCACTCCATTTCTCTTCGTGGCTCTGGTTCATCATTTCTAGTTCGTCGTCCGTACTTTTTCAACGTGATCTCGACTTTCACATCTCCCTCCAGGGCCTCTAACTCATCTCCAGATCGGAAGATAGGGGCACCGATGATTGTTTCTCACACCACCATCAGTCCTGGCGTGCAGGTTGGGGGATTTCTATTGATATTTACCAGAGTGCCGAGACCAACTTTCGGTCTGACGGTTCCCCAGGTGACGGGAACGGCCGTCGGTGAAACACACCTGTGCGCTCGCGAGAGAGAGTGGTGTCTCTCGACGGTAGTTCCGATGGGTTGTCGTACCCAAGAGCGCTGAACGTTTATACTGCAGCCAATACGGTGTGTAGGTATGGACAACACCCGAGAATGTGCCACCGTGCCTCGTCACGCTGGAGACGAGCGTCGGCACGAACTCGCAGGGTGGCACTGAGATGACGGTCGGCGTCGCCGGACTGGTGTTTTGGATTCTCGTCGCACTCGCAACGGTCACCAGCCTGGTGACGGCGTGGACCCTCGGCGCGAACAGCAACTCGCCACCGTTTGCGCCCGCGATTGGTGCGCAAGCCATCTCGACGATGAAAGCCGCGTTCCTCATCGGGATCCTCGCCGCACTGGGGGCACTGACGCAGGGAGGAAGCATCTCCGCGACGGTCGGCTCGGGGCTGGTAGCTAACGCACAGATTACCTCTCTCGGCGCGATAGCTGGCCTGCTGACGGCGACTGGCTTCATGGCGTTCGGAGTGTATTCGGGATACCCGGTCCCGGCCGCGTTCGCGACGACAGGCGCGATGGTCGGCGTCGGGCTCTCACTGGGTGGGGATCCCGTCTACAGCACCTATCAGCGCATCGCCCTCTTCTGGGTGCTCGTTCCGCCGATATCCGGCGGGTTGGCCTACCTGACCGCGAAGGTTCTCCGGCGCGACGACATCCCAGAGACGCTCGGGGTCCCGCTTCTGGCAGCCGTCGTCGGAGCGATCGTGGCAAACATTCCGCTCGGTGTCATCCCCGCACCCGCCGGTGACCAGCAGGGCACGATCGCCGGGATAGTGCGACTACTCGTCGACTCCGCAGTGCTGCAGACGGCCGGGGAGCTCCTCGTGACGCTCTTGGTCGCAGCAGTGAGCTTTCGGTTCATCCGGCAGCGGACGCAGGACTCGGTGGATCGCGGTATCAAGACGTTTCTCGTGCTTCTCGGAAGCGTCGTCGCCTTCTCCAGTGGTGGCAGTCAGGTCGGACTCGCCACTGGCCCGCTGGAGAACCTCTACTCCGTAGAACTGGGCGTCCCAGGAATCGCGCTGCTCGCACTCGGCGCGGTCGGCATTCTCGGTGGTGCGTGGATGGGCGCACCGCGACTCCTGCAGGCCACGTCCCGTGAGTACGCCCAGTTGGGCACGCGCCGCTCGATTGCGGCGCTGGTACCCGGGTTCATCATCGCGCAGGTGGCGATCACCCTGGGCATCCCGATTTCGTTCAACAACATCATCATCAGCGGCGTCATCGGTGCTGGCCTCGCGGGTGGGAAAGCAGGCGTCTCCCGCCGGAAAATCGGCGTCACAGTGGTGTTTTGGTTCATCACGCTGGCCTCGTCGACAGCGATCGGATTCGGGCTCTATCGGGCATTTGCCACCGTTCTCGGGGCGTAGTCACCGGACGACGGTGACTGTCACAGGTGCGCCACCGACGACATCAGTCGCGACAGTACCGAGGAGCCGGCGGGTGAGTTTGTGTCTATCGCCGCCGTGACCACCCATCACGATGTGGTCGACCGCGTGGTTTTCAGCGAACTGGAGGATCGTGTCGGCGGGCTTGCCCGTCTCGATAGCCGTGTCGACATCGTAGCCTGCCTGTTCGGCTTGTCGCTTCGCGCGGTCGATGAGAGTTTGGGCGCGCTCGCGGGCGGTTTCTTCCCGTTCTTCCCCAGTTTCCACGATGCCACTCTCGCTCATCGAACTGTCCACCGGCGTGACAACGTTGAGTACGGTCACGGTACAGTCGAACGTCTCGAGTGCGTGGACGAGTGCGTCGTCGGCCAGTGGCGAGCCGTCCAGCGGAACCAGCACGTGGGATGGAGCCATACGGCTACTCTGTGACCGAACGTCAAGTCGTTTGACATCCGCTCGCGGGCACCACGCATCTGGTGGGCGCTCGCGGTTGGATATAACTTATAAGCATACTTTTTTCGATTATAATAGCACAAATCATATTACGTCCGAGATGGTGTATTTCCACAACGAATGACCGTCGACCGCATCCTGACGACCCACATCGGAAGCCTGCCTCGAACGCCGAAGCTCCTCGAACTCCTGAAAAAGCGCCAGGACGGTGACGCCGTCGACGAGGAGGAGTGGCACCAGACCGTCGTCGATGCGACCGAGACGGTCATCCAGCGGCAGGCCGACGTCGGCCTCGACATCGTCAACAACGGCGAGCAGCCTCGGGTCTCGTTCAACTGGTACGTCGCGAACAGGCTCTCGGGCATCGGCGACACCCGTGACGCCCCGCTGTGGGACGATCTCGCGGACTTCCCCGAGTACGCCGAGGACGCGTTCCACGCCGAGGGGATCGACCTCACAAAGCAGCCGTCGGTCACCGGCCCCGTCGAATACATCGGCGAGGAAGCCGCACACGAGGAGATCGATACGTTCTTCGAACTGCTCGACGCCGGCGAGTACGACTTCGAGGGAACGTTCCTGACGGCAGCCTCGCCGGGCGTCGCGGCCGCCACCCTCGTCAACGACTACTACGACTCCCACGAGGAGTTCCTCTCTGTGGTCGGCGACGCCCTGAAAAAAGAGTACGAGCTCATCGCCGAGACGGGCGCGACCCTCCAACTCGACGCCCCCGACCTGCTGACGACGGGCCACCGCGGCTTCGGCGACCGACCAGTGGAGAAACTCAAACCGATCGTTCGGATGCACGTCGAGGCGCTGAACGAAGCCACGAAGGACATCCCAGACGAGCAGCTCCGCGTCCACACCTGCTGGGGGAGCTACGAGGGACCCCACCACCGCGACAAGCCGCTCGAAGAGCTCATCCCGATCCTCTACGACCTCGACATCGGCGGGCTCTCCATCGAGGAAGCCAATCCCCGCCACCAGCACGAGTATCGGGTGTTCCGCGAGCACCCCCTGCCCGACGACTGGACGCTCATCCCGGGCGTGGTCGACGTGAAGACGAACGTCGTCGAACACCCCGAAGTCGTCGCCGACCGGATCGAGCGGGTCGCTACCGCCGTCGACGACCCCACGCGGATCGTCGCCGCGCCGGACTGCGGCTTCGACACCCAAGCCGGTCTCGCGATGGTCCACCCCGACATCGCCTGGAAGAAGCTCGAAGCCCTCGTCGAGGGCGCTGTGGTCGCCACCGACCGCTTGTTCTAGAACCGTCCGACCAGCTCTGCTAAGACCATCGCGGCCGACCCGTCCGCAGGTCGACCACGACCGACCTCACGCCACGTCGCTCCGTTCATCCGCTCTTATGTCGTCACAGCACGTACCGCCTCGTATGCCCACATCGGAACCGTTCGAGACCCACACCGAGCGGTACGAGGGATGGTTCGACGAGCACCCGGACGTCTATCGCTCCGAACTGGAGGCGCTAGGACGGCTCGTGCCGACGGAGGGCTACGGCCTCGAAATCGGCGTCGGGAGCGCGCGCTTCGCCGCTCCGTTGGGAATTGACGTCGGGATCGATCCCGCCGGCGAGATGCTCGAGTATGCCCGCGACCGCGGTATCAGCGTGGTTCGCGGCGTCGCCGAGGCGCTCCCGTTCACGACTGATGCGTTCGACACCGCGCTGCTCGTGACGACGATCTGTTTCGTCGACAACATCCCGCGGACGCTGTCCGAGGCCGAGCGCGTTCTCGACGCCGATGGCTCGCTCGTGATCGGCTTCATCGACAAGAACAGCCCGGTCGGCGAGATCTACCAGGAGACGAAAGAACAGAATCCGTTCTACCGCGACGCCACGTTCGTCTCGACCGCGGAAGTCATGGACGCGCTGGACGCAGCGGGGTTCACCGACTTCGAGTTCGTGCAGACGATCTACCAGTGGATAGAGGAGATCGACGGTCCCGAACCGGTCGAGGAGGGGTACGGCGACGGCTCGTTCGTCGGCATCAAGGCGACGCGGTAGGCGACGTCGCAGGCCGTCGGCGCAGTCAGGAGATGACGGCCGGACGTCACTCCCGCGAGTCCGCCTCCTGATAAATCACGTGTCCGCACGCCTTGCAGTGTGAGGCGTCGGGGTCGTGATACTCCAGCCCGCAGTCCGGACACCTGACGTTGACCTTCTCTCTGGAGGTCCACTCTTTGAGAATCTTGCTGGCCTGCCGCGGGATGACGATGATGGCAGCCAGAATCGATCCCACTGTCACCCAGCGTCCTGGCTGTGTCACCGGGACGATGTCGCCGAAGCCGACCGTCGAGAGGGTGACGACGGTGTAGTAGAAGGCGTCGCCGAACGTCTCGACGTTCGGATTCGCGCCGCTCTCGGCGCTGTAGAACAGACCGGCGGAGGCGAAAAGCAGGACGAGAATCGTCAGAAGAAGTTTCATCGCGCGCAGCGTGTTGTCCGAGACCGTGCCGAAGAAGAACTCCGCGTCCCGCGTGAACCGGTAGAACCGGAGCACGCGAATCACCCGAAGCACGCGCAGGAAGCCGATGTTCAACGCGCCGAAAGACACCGGCAGGAGCACGACCGAGAGCGTCGGCAGAATGGCCATCAGGTCCACCATCGTATAGCCGTTGAAGAACTCCGCGACGCGGTCGCGCGCGCCGTAGAGTCGGAGGACGTACTCGACCCCGAACACCAGCGCGATCACGACTTCGAGATTCCACAGCAGTGGACGGAATCCTGCAGAGATCGGGTACGTCTCGACGATGAAGATGGCGACGAACACCAGATTCAGCCCCAGCAGCGCGATGTCGATGGCCTTCCCCGGCGCAGTTTCGTGATCCAGGAGATAGAACCGTACCAACTGCCGGGGGCGCCCCTCACCCGGCACCGACGCGTCGCTGTCCATAGGATGTGTAGTTGCTACCCCATTATAATGGGCGGCCGTCCTCGATTCTCGCGAGCGTGTTTTTGCGACCCACCGATGCGCAGGAACCGGCCGCAAGACACAGGCTGACTCGCAGTACCGGTCTCCTCATAGGACGCCGAGGGTTCTGCCCAGTTCGATCCGAGTAGCCAGTTCGACCCTCGCTACGCTCGACGGGTTGTACCGTCAGAAAGTGGGTCGGGGCGGATTCGAACCTCGGTCGGACGTGCTCACTCACTTCGTTCGCTGCGCGCGACCTCCCTGGCTCGAATCCGCGTGTCCACTTCGACGAACGGACTCCTCACTATCGTTCGTCGGTGCGGTTCGTCAGAAGTGGGTCGGGGCGGATTCGAACCGCCGGCCTGCTCCGTGTGAAGGAGCCGTCATAACCGGACTAGACCACCGACCCGCGCCTCGGTTCTTCCGCGTGGCTGGACTTAAGCGTTCTTCTTCGCGGCGTTGCCAGCGAACCGGCCGCGACCGCGTCGACCCGTCAGTACGTGGGCGACTCCTCTGGAACGCCGTCGCGGGCGTTGACAAGGCGTCCGAGGACGAACAGCGCGTCCGAGAGCCGATTGAGATACCGGATCGCCTCGCTGTTGACGGGGTCGTCGGCGGCGAGCGCGACCGAGCGCCGTTCAGCCCGGCGCGCGACGGCGCGCGCGTGGTGGAGCGTCGCGCCGGCTTCGCTCCCGCCCGGGAGGATGAACGACTCCAGTGGGTCAAGCTCGGCGTCGGCCTCGTCGATCGCGTCTTCCAGTTCGTCGACGTGCGCCTCGGTCACGACCGGGTCGTCCTCGTCGGGATTCGGGTTCGCGAAGTCCGCCTGCACGACGTGGAGGTGGTTCTGGATTCGTTCGAGCGTCTCGTCGACGTCGTCGTAGCCAGTCGGGCGGGCGGTCCCGATGAGCGCGTTGGCCTCGTCGACGGTGCCGTAGGCCTCGATTCGCGGACTCGTCTTCGCGACGCGCGACATATCCCGCAGGTCGGTCATCCCGTCGTCTCCGCGGCCGGTGTAGATCTTCATTGGTTCGAGGCGAGCGTACGCTCGATGTAGGTTTCGATGTTCTGGCTCTCGTTCATCGTGACGCCGCGCTCGTCGTCGACGAGGACGGGCACGACGCGCTGGCCACTCACGCGCTTGACCTCGTTGCGCTGTGAGTGCAGCGCGTCGACCCACTCGGTCTCGTACGCGACGTCGTGTTCCTGCAGCGCGTCGTGGACTGCCTCACAGAAGGGACAGCCGTCGAGCGCGTACAGCGTGATGCTCATACGGTCCCTTGCGGGCGCTGGACCAAAGAGATTTGCTCGTGACCACACCCCCGACTGAAGTGGGTGCGCCGCGTACGCGCACGTATGAGCGTGACGGGTGTCTGTCAGGTGTGCGAACAGCGGGAGGCGGAGTACACCTGCCACCGGTGCGGCGCGGCAGTCTGTTCAGTGCACTTCGACCAGGATCGCGGCGTGTGCGTTCACTGCGCGGATCCGGAGGGCCGAGAGGACGTGTTCGCCGAGGGCGACGCCTCCGGCGACGTTCCGGGGTTCCGATAGCGTCCCACAGCCGTTCATAGGGGTTATCGTAACTGTTCGGAGATTCTCGCCGCACCGTCCGGCGAGACATCTATGCGGACGTACGATACTCCCTATCAGCGCAGCATCACCAGTCGCCGGTTCAGCGCGGCACCGTCAGTCGCTGCCGCGGTACTGGTTCAGCCGTCGCTGGAGCCGACGAGCGGCGTCTCCCGCCGCCTTCGCGAACGCCTCGCCCTCATCCTCACCGGCGAAGATGATGCCGCGCGAGGAGTTCACGAGGCCGACGCCGTCGGCTAAGCCGTGTTCGACGGCCGCCTCGGCGTCGCCGCCCTGTGCGCCGATTCCGGGCACGAGGAAGGGGAGGTCGGGGACCTGTTCGCGGATCGACTCCAGTTCCTCGGGCGCGGTCGCGCCGACGACGAGGCCGACGTTCCCGTGTTCGTTCCACAGGTCCACGAGCGCGGCGACCCGTTCGTAGACCGCCTCTCCGGAGGCGAGTTCGAGGTCCTGGAGGTCGGCTCCGCCGGGATTCGAGGTGCGGCAGAGCACGAACACGCCTTTGTCCTCGCGGTCGAGGAACGGCTGCAGCGAGTCCCGGCCCATATACGGATTGACCGTGATCGCGTCGACCTCGTCGAGCAACTGCGCGTACTGGCGCGTCGTGTTCCCGATGTCGGCGCGCTTTGCGTCCAGGAGAACCGGGACGCCCTTGCCCTTCGCGTAGGCGATCGTCTCGCGGAGCGCGCGCCAGCCGTCCGCGCTCTCGTAGAACGCCGCGTTCGGCTTGTAACAGGCGGCGTACTCGTGCGTCTCGTCGATGATGCGACGGTTGAACGCCCACTGCGGGAGGTCCTTCTCGAGGAGATGGTCGGGGAGTCGCGAGCGGTCGGCGTCGAGACCGACGGAAACGACGCTGTCGACCCGCTCGATGCGGTCTGCGAGTCGCTCGAAGAACGGCGCGGTCATATCTGATGCTGTCTTGCGGGGGACGAGTAGGTTTCCCTTCGGGTGCGGCCTGTTGTCAGCGTAGGCGGGCGAGCGATACGGCGAATCCGTAGGATGGGGTCACAGGTGAACCCAACCTTCCCCCCGGGATCGGTGAATCGGAAACCGTTAGGGAGCCCCCGCGGAATGAGAGCGTATGACTGACGCCGCTGACCTCGCCGCGCGGGTCCGCGAGGGGGAGCTTCGACTCCACGAACTGGACGACCACGCCGACGCCGACACCGCCACCGAGGCACGTCGACTCGTCGTCGAATCGGACACCGACGCCTCGCTCGACGCCGTCGGAAACTACGGCTTCCCGGCCGAGCGCGCGGAGTCGAACATCGAGAATATGCTCGGGACCGTGCAGGTCCCGATCGGCGTCGCCGGCCCCGTGTCGGTCGACGGCGGCGCGGCCGGCGGCGAGACGTACCTCCCGCTGGCGACGACCGAGGGCGCGCTGCTCGCGAGCGTCAACCGCGGCTGTTCGGTGCTCTCGCAGGCGGGCGGCGCGAACGCGCGCGTCCTCAAGTCTGGGATGACGCGCGCGCCCGTCTTCCGCGTCGCCGACGTCGTCGAGGCTGAAGCGCTCGTCTCGTGGGTCCGCGACAACACCGACGCGCTCGTCGAGGCGGCCGAGTCGACGACGAGCCACGGCGAACTCCTGGACGTGACACCGTACGTCGTCGGCAACTCCGTCTACCTCCGCTTCCGCTACGACACGAAAGACGCGATGGGGATGAATATGGCCACGATCGCCACCGAGGCTGCCTGCGAGGTCGTCGAGTCCGAGACCGGCGCGGACCTCGTCGCCCTGTCGGGGAACCTCTGCACCGACAAGAAGCCCGCCGCGATCAACGCCGTCGAAGGGCGCGGCCGGAGCGTCACGGCCGACGTGACGATCCCGCGTGACGTCGTCGAAGACCGCCTCCACACGACGCCCGGCGCCATCGCGGAGCTGAACACGCGAAAGAACCTCGTCGGCTCGGCGAAGGCCGGCAGTCTCGGCTTCAACGCCCACGTCGCGAACGTCGTCGCCGCGATGTTCCTCGCGACCGGCCAGGACGAAGCTCAGGTCGTCGAGGGGGCGAACGCCATCACGACCGCCGAGGAGCGCGACGGCGACCTCTATCTCTCGGTGTCGCTGGCGTCGCTGGAGGTCGGAACGGTCGGCGGCGGGACGAAGCTCCCGACACAGGCCGAAGCACTCGACGTGCTGGGCGTCCGCGGCGGCGGCGACCCGGCGGGCTCGAACGCCGACGCGCTCGCGGAGTACATCGCGGTCGGCGCGCTGGCGGGCGAACTCTCGCTGCTCTCGGCGCTCGCATCGCGGCATCTCTCCAGTGCTCACGCCGAACTGGGCCGGTAACGACGCCCGCTCTCGGTCAGTCGCCGCCGAACGGCCCGAGGAGAAGCAGCATCCCGACGGCCACGAGTCCGAACCCAACGGCGACCAGCGGCGTCTCCGGGAGCGCGGTCTCCGCACCGGCCGCTGTCCCGCTTCCGAGTCCGATCGAGAGGGCGAGCCAGCCGATGCCCGAGAGCGACAGCCCGACGCCCCGGCGACGCTGTCCCTGGATCACCGCCGCAGCCGCCAGAATCGTGTGCCCGGCGAGGAAGGCGACGCCGGCGAACACGAGTTGGCGGGTGACGAGCGCGAAGACGCCGCCGGCGACGAAGCAGCCCACGACGACCGCGCGAGCGATCGTACCGACGAGATCCGAGCGCGTTCCACCCATCGTTCAGAGGAGGCGGTACGTCCCCCGCGACTCGGAGGCCTCGCCGCGTCGGGTCAGTTTGCTCAGTAGTTCGCGGGCTTTCTCGCCCGGGACGCCCCGCTCGTCCGCGTATGCCGCGATGTCGTCCGCGGTCGGGGCGTCGCATTCGCGGAGGGCGTCGCGGACGACGTCGATCTGACTCCCGGACGAGCCGGCGTGTGTCCCCTGCGAGGCGCGCTCGCCGGCGGCTTCGACTTCGTCGGCGTCGAGACCGGACCCTTCGAGGTACTCGGCGTCGTCGACGCCGCTGTCGTCGATCTCGCGCTCCATCTCGGCGACGTGTGCGGTCTCGGCGAACGCCTCGCTGTTGCCGCCCTGCTTCGCGAGCAGGGCCGCCCGCGCCTGTCGGGCCGCCTCGCGGTCGTCCTCCTCGACGAACCGGCGGAGATTCTTCGTCTGGTGAGTCCGCCCGCACCGCGGACACGTGGCCGTCTCGGCGGCTCGTGCGTCCTTTAGGAGCCAGAGGTGCTCGCAGTCGGTGCAGCCGACGACGGCGTACATACTCCGGAGTTCCTCGTGATCGGATTTGAACCTTCGGCTCGGCGGCGTCGAGGAAAAATACAGAAGAGATCCGAAACCGTGCGTCGAGCGGCGCTTACGCCAGCTCTTCGATGTTCTCGACGACCTTCTCGGCGAACTCGGAGGTCGCGAGCTTCGTGCCGCCCTCGATCTGCCGGTGGAGGTCGTAGGTGACGTCGCCCTCGGAGATCGTCTTCTCGACGGCGTCGCGGATGAGTTCGCCGGCGTCCTTCCAGCCGATGTACTCGAACATCAGGCGGCCCGAGAGGATCATCGCCGTCGGGTTCACCTTGTCCTCGCCGGCGTACTTGGGTGCGGAGCCGTGGACCGGCTCTGCCAGACAGAGGCCCTCACCGAAGTTCGCGCCCGGCGCGATGCCCAGGCCGCCGATCTGTGCGCCGGCCGCGTCGGACATATAGTCGCCGTTGAGGTTCATCGTCGCGATGACGTCGTACTCGCTGGTCCGGGTCAGAAGCTGCTGGAGCATATTGTCCGCGATGCGGTCGTTGACGACCAGCGTGTCCGCGGGTGCCTCGCCGTCGTACTCCTCCCAGAGTTCGTCCTCGGTGATGACGCCGTCGTCGTACTCCTCTTCGGCGACCTCGTAGCCCCAGTCACGGAACGCGCCCTCGGTGAACTTCATAATGTTCCCCTTGTGGACGAGCGTGACGGTGTCGCGGTCGTTCTCGAGTGCGTAGTCGATGGCCTCGCGGACGAGTCGCTTCGTCCCGAACTCCGTGATGGGTTTGATGCCGATCCCGACGGGGCCGTCGTGGATCACGTCGTCTTCGCCCATCTCGTCTTCGACGAATTCCTTTACCTGCTCTACCTCGTCGGTTCCGGCTTCCCACTCGATGCCGGCGTAGACGTCTTCTGTGTTCTCACGGAACGTGACCATATCCATCGCCGCGGGGTCTTTGACGGGCGAGGGGACGCCGTCGATGTGGTAGGTCGGGCGGACGTTCGCGTAGAGGTCGAGCTTTTTGCGGAGCGCGACGTTCAGCGAGCGGAAGCCGGCGCCGACGGGCGTCGTGAGCGGGCCTTTGATCGCGACGCGGTGCTCGCGAATCGCGTTCACGGTGTCGTCGGGGAGGTTCTCACCGTACTTCTCGCGGGCGGACTCGCCGGCGTAGACGCGCATCCACTCTACAGAGCGACCGGTCGCCTCTGCGGCGGCGTCGAGTACCTTCTGGGCGGCGGGACCAACGTCGGTTCCGATCCCGTCGCCGTGGATGATCGGAATGATCGGGGTGTCGGGGACGTTCAGCTCGCCGGTCTCCTCGTCGGCAAGCGTGATCTTCTCGCCCGTCTCGGGGGCTTCGATCTGGTCGTAGCTCATAAACATCAGCTACTTTCCGCACCTGTCGTAAATTACTGCCGTTATCGCTTTCCAGAAGCAGAACTTGCCAGCAGCAATCATACACGGAAAAACGGGAGATTCCCATCGTCAGCGTCAGTTCGCCGGTTCCGCTCCAGTTTCCGTGCGCACTTCCGCGTCTGTTTTCGTTACTCGACGACGAGCCAGGGGACTTCCATCAGCGGCGGGATGTGCGTCTCGATGTGGTGCTCCCAGACGCCTTCCTCGCCGAATGCCTCGCCGTGGTCGGCGGTGACGACGACGGTCCCGTCGAGTTTCGGAACTAGGTCTGCGATGACTTCGAGCGCGATGCGGAGGTTCTCCTCGTAGAGTTCGAGGGCGGCCTCCCGCGTCCCGTTCTGGACGAGTTCGGTGGGGTCGAGTTCGAGCCAGAGACCGGCTTTCTGTGCGAGTTCGCTGCCTTCGAGAACGCTCTCGATCCGCGGGCGGATCGTCTGGCCGAGCGACTCGATAGGTCCGCCCTCGGCGTCGTCGCCGTTTTCGACCGCCTCTTCCTGTCGACGGATCCCCTTCTGGATCTGCTTGAGTTTCTGCCCCGCGCCACGGGAGAGATACGGCGCGTGCGGCTGCATATAGTGGAGGACGGTGCGCTCGTTGCGGGCGACGAGGTCGCGTCGTTCTTCGAGCGACGCTTCGAGACTCTCTGGCGGGACCGTCCCGAGGCTCTCGTCCCACCCGTGCTTCCAGACGTCGACGATGTCGCTGATATGTTCGTTGGCGGTCCACTCGTAGTCGCAACTGGCCCCCCACTTGAGTTCGTTCAGTGGGATGCCGAGATCGTTGATGAACGGATTCCCGGAGAAGTACGCGATGTCGTGGTGGTCGGTGAACGTCCGGTAGGCCCACTCGGGCGTCGACGAGCCCACGCTCCAGCGCTTTTCGACCGTCCCGTCGAGATACTCCTCGTAGACCTCAGAGAAGACGTCGTAGCGGCACGCATCCAACACCAGACAGTAATCCCAGTCGGATGCCAGAAAGTCCTGGTCTCTCATCACCGACCGGGGATTTCATCTCGGGCACCGTATTTGTACTGTTTCACGACACTTTTCTCACCGCGTGCGAACGTGCAGTACACCCCTTCACGAGCACGTACATCCGCCACGAACGCGCGGAGCCGTGTCGCGTCACCGGTCTCGCCATCAGACGCTTCTTGTGCGCGCGCCTCCACGACGCGAACGAGATGGCCGATTCCGACACCGACGACAGTGTCAGCAGCGACATCGATACCGAGACGGACGCGCTCGCGGAGATCACAATCTACTCCGATTACGTCTGCCCGTTCTGTTATCTCGGCCGGCAGTCCCTCTCACAGTATCAGGCCGAGCGCGACGAGCCGATCCGGATCGACTGGCGACCGTTCGACCTTCGATCGAGCAAACGGCGCCCGGACGGCACGATCGACTACGAGGCCGACGACGGCAAAGACGACGAGTACTACGAACAGGCGAAAGAGAACGTGCGGAGACTCCGCGACCAGTACGGGGCCGAGGAGATGGAACTCGACATCGCGACCGACGTGGACTCGTTGCCGGCGCAGTTGGTCTCGGTCGCCGTCCGCGAGACGTACGACTACGAGACGTGGCTCGCGTTCGACGAGGCGGTCTTCGCCGCACTCTGGCACGAGGGGCGCGACATCGGCGAGGAGGACGTGCTGCTCGACCTCGCAGACGAGGTCGGTGTCGAAGCCCAATTCGTCCGCGACGCGCTTGCCGACGAGGAGCGGCGGGGCCGGCTTCGCGAACGCTTCCGCGACGCGCAACAAGCCGGGATTACGGGCGTTCCGGCGTTCGTGTACGACGATTACGCCGCCCGCGGTGCCGTCCCGCCCGAGCAACTCCGACGGCTCGTCGAGGGCGCGTAAGCAGGTGGTGAAGAATTGAGAGAAGCGAGAACAGAAGCGTTGCTGCCGCGGTCTCGGTCCCCTACTCGTCTGCAGAGCCACCGTCAAGGGCGACGGCAGCGGGGTCCTCGCCGGTCGGCGTCGCGTGCAGCCACTCGTCGGCCCACGACTCGATCTCGTCGAAGACCGGACACAGCGAGCGTCCCTTCGGCGTCAGCGAGTAGTAGGTCGCGACCGGCGCGTCCTCTTCGAGCCGCCGGTTCACGAATCCCAGTTCCTGGAGGTCGTCGAGGACGCGCGAGAGCGTCCGCGAACTGGCGTCCGTCGAGCGCTTGAGCTCGTTGAAGCGCTTCTCGCCGTCCTGAAGGTCGTGCAGGACGATGAGTCGCCACTGCGAACCGATCTGTTCCAGCGAGTCGATCACCGAGCAGGCCTCCTCGTCGTATTTCTCGTCGGGTTCTGGGGACACAGACGTCACCTGGTGACATTTTCGTCCGCGAAGGTACAAATGGTTTCGCCTCTATAGTAGGTAACAGAGCGATACCTGCCGAGAGCGACATCCGTTCGGCAGTACGCTGCATCACTCACTATGAAGACTACAGGTATTCACCACGTCACGGCCGTCGCCGGCGATCCGCAGCAGAACCTCGACTTCTACACCGAGGTTCTCGGACTTCGCCTCGTCAAGCGAACGGTCAACTTCGACGATCCCACGACGTATCACCTCTACTACGGCGACGAGACGGGCAGCCCGGGCACAGCGCTGACGTTCTTCCCCTTCGAGGGCGCGCGGCAGGGCCGTCCCGGCCGCGGGCAGGCGGTCGCAACGGCGTTCGCCGTACCCGAGGGGAGCCTCGACTACTGGGCCGATCGGCTCGACGCCAGCGACGCGACTGTCCACGACCGGCAGACGCGCTTCGGCGCGGGCGTGCTCCCCTTCGAGGACCCTCACGGGCAACCCCTCGAACTCGTCGAGGCCGAGTCGCCGATCGAACCGTGGGCGGACGGCCCCGTTCCAGCCGACCGCGCGATTCGCGGCTTCTTCGGCGTGACGCTACACTCCGAGGAACCGGACGCGACGGCGAACGTCCTCGACGTGCTCGGCTTCGACCGCGTCGACTCGGAGCCCGACCCCGACGACGGTGCAGAGCGGGTCCGCTACGCCGCTTGTGAGGATCGCGCGACCGTCGTCGACGTGCTTCACCGCGGGCCGCCACGGGGTCGCCCCGGCGTCGGCACCGTCCACCACGTCGCGTTCCGCGCGGCCGACGAGGACGAACAGATGGCCTGGCGCGAGCGCCTCTCCGATGCTGGACAATTCGTGACACCGCAGAAGGACCGGCAGTACTTTCGGTCGATCTACTTCCGCGAACCCGGTGGCATCCTCTTCGAGATCGCGACCGACGGGCCGGGGTTCACGGCCGACGAGTCGGTCGCGGAACTCGGCTCGGAACTCAAGCTCCCGTCGTGGCTGGAAGACGAGCGCGAGCGGATCGAAGCGGCGCTGCCGTCGCTCGGCGCCGCCGATGAAACGGCGGCGAACGACGAGGGGAGTGAGACAACGGCGAACGCCGAGGGGAGCGGGGCACCGACGACTGACGAGGATGGTGAAGCCACAGCGACCGACGGTGGTGAGTGCCGATGAGCCGACCCGCCGATTCCGAGGACCCGCACGCGGGGCAGCCGATTCAGACCGCCGGCGCATCGCCTGCGGAGGCCGACGCCGCCGTCGTCCTCGTCCACGGGCGAGGCGCGCGGGCCGACGGGATGCTCCAGTTCGCCCAGGAGTTCCACCACGACGGCGTTCACTACGTCGCGCCGCAGGCCCAGCGCGGCACCTGGTATCCGAACCGGTTCGTCGCGCCGATCGAGCGGAATCAGCCCCACCTCGACTCGGCGCTGTCGCACCTCGAACGCGCCGTCGAAGAAGCCCGGTCGGGCGGGCTCCCGGCTGAAAAGGTGATTCTGGTCGGATTCTCACAGGGCGCGTGTCTCGTCTCGGAGTTCGTGGCGCGCACGCCGCGGCGGTACGGCGGACTCGTGCTGCTCTCCGGCGGACTGATCGGTCAGGAGGGGACCGACTTCGACTACGAGGGCGACGTCGACGGAATGCCGTTCTTCCTCGGCGTCAGCGACGACGACCCCCACATTCCGATGTCGCGCGCGGAGGAGACCGTCGAGGTGTTCGAACGACTGGGCGCCGACGTCCGATTCGACCGCTACGAGGGTCGTGGCCACGGAATCTTCGAGGAGGAGATCGAGTACCTCGACGAACTCGTCGCGGGCCTCGTCGAGTGAGAGACAGGCGCGAACGGCAATCTCTCGTCGATCGGCCGTCGATCAGTCGGCAGCGATCGTGGTCTGCTGCGGGCGGACCCACTTCGACTCCTTTCGGGACTGGACCGTCTCCTCGGGGCAGACCGTGACGAACTCGTCGTTCCGCCAGTCGTAGGCGGTGAGTTCGTTGCCGTAGACACAGCCGGTGTCGAGGCCGACGGCGTACTCGCGGACGACGGGGGCGGCCAGCGGCGTGTGCCCGAAGAAGACGCGGTCGGGGCCTTCGTAGACCTCCCACCAGAACGGTCGCTCGTAGCCCGACGACAGCGAGCGGAAGTTCTGGAGGTCGTCGACGTCGTGGTCGGCGAGCGGCTTCCGGGGGTCGACGCCGCCGTGGACGACGAGCGTGTCCTCCCACGAGAGGGCGACCGGCCGGTCGGCGATCCAGTCGAGGTCCTCGTCGGTGAGCGCTGCGATCGACTTCGAGCCGCGGAGGAGTTTCTCCTCGTTGTTGCCGCGGACGGTCATCATATTCGCCGACTCGCGGACGAGGTCGAGCACGCCCTTGCTGTCGGGGCCTTTCCGGACGAGGTCGCCGACGAACGCGACGAGGTCGTCGTCGGTCACTTCGAGTTTTCTGAGCAGTCGTTCCAGGTCCGCTCGGCAGCCGTGGACGTCGCCGACGACGTAGACGTCGTCCCACTCGCTGACGTCCAGGCGTTCGTGGTCGACGGCCGCGGCGAACTGTGGCTCGGTCATCGTTCGTGCCGTGAACTGTCGGGAGGCCTGTAAACGGTTGCTAGTATTCTCGGTGTGATCTATATAGTCACGCGTGGGTCTTGGCCCTACTGTGGGACGCCTTTCGCCGGTCGGATCGGCGGGTCCGGAACCTCTTTGAGACGTTCGACCAACTGTTCGGGTATGAGCGACGGACCTCTCGACGAGGAGACGCTAGCGAAGTACAGGGAGGCCGGATCGGTCCTCCGGCAGGTCCTCGACGAGGCCGCAGAAAAGGTCGAACCGGGCGTCACCCACCTCGAAGTCGCCGAGTTCGCCGAGGCGCGCATCGAGGAACTCGCAGATGGGTGCGCCTTCCCGGTGAACATCAGCATCGACGAGGAGGCCTCACACGCCACGCCCGGCCGCGACGAGGAGACCGAATTCGACGACGGGATGGTCTGTCTGGACTGCGGCGTCCACGTCGACGGCTACATCGCCGACGCGGCGGTGACCGTCGACCTCTCCGGGAATCCGGAACTCGTCGAGGCCGCCGAGGAGGCGCTCGACGCGGCACTCGACGCCGTCGCACCCGGCGTCGAAACTGGCGTGGTCGGCGGCGAGATCGAGGACGTGATCCGCGGCTACGGCTACACGCCCGTCCTGAACCTCTCGGGTCACGGCGTCGCGCAGTGGGACGCTCACACGGGCCCGACGATCCCGAACCGGGGCACCGACCGCGGGGTGGAACTCGAAGTCGGCGACGTCGTCGCCATCGAACCGTTCGCGACGACCGGGCGCGGCAAGGTCACCGAGGGCTCGAAAGAGGAGATCTACAGCCTCGAACGCGACCGCTCGGTGCGGAACCGCTCGGCGCGGAAGGTCCTCGAACAGGTGAAAGAGGAGTACCGAACCCTTCCGTTCGCCGCGCGCTGGCTGGACGAGCCGCGCGCTGAGATGGCCATCACACGGCTCGAACAGCAGGGCGTCCTCCACGGCTATCCCGTGCTGAAAGAGGACGACGGCGAACTCGTCAGCCAGGCCGAACACACCGTCGTCGTCACCGAGGACGGGTACGAGAACCTGACGGCGTGAGCGAGATGGACCAGGTGTTCGCACCGTGGCGGATCGAGTGGGTCGAACGCAACGGCAACGAGGACATCGACGGCTGCCCGTTCTGCGTTCTGCCCGAGCGTCACGACGACCGGGAGAGCCGGATCGTCGCCCGCAGCGAACACGCCTTCGTGATCCTGAACAACTACCCGTACAACCCGGGGCACCTGATGATCATCCCGTACCGCCACACGGGCGAGTGGAGCGACCTGCGCGACGCGGAACTGCTCGATCACGCACGGCTGAAAGTGGCGGCGATCGACGTCCTCGACGCCGCGTTCAACCCCGACGGCGTGAACGCCGGCGAGAACCTCGGCGGAAAGGCCGCCGGCGGGTCGATCGGCGACCACGTCCACACGCACCTCGTTCCCCGGTGGAGCGGCGACACGAATTTTATGCCCGTCATCGGCGACACGAAGGTGATCGTCGAGGCGCTCGAAGACACCTACGACCGCCTGCACGAGGCGTTCGCGTCGCTGCCGGCAGCGACAGCCGACGCTGACGCGGCGGACGGAACGGCCGCAGGCGAGTCAGGTGACAGCGACGGGCCGACGCGGGCCGTCAGGCTCGACTTCGATCTGGCGACCGAAGCGACTTAGCCCTCCGAGCGGTAGGCAAAAACGATGAGCGACGACCGGAAACGGGTCGTCCGCCGCGTCGGGGCGATCGTACTCGCGGTCAATCTCGGCCTCGCGCTGGCGAAAGGGGGCGTCTGGTGGCTCACCGGGAGCCTCGCGGTCGGCTCCGAAGCGGTCAACAGCGTCGCCGACAGCGTCTACAGTATCGTCATTCTCGCCGGTCTGTATCTGACGACGCAGCCGCCCGACTTCGAGCACCCGCACGGCCACGAGCGAATCGAACCGTTCGTCTCGCTGTTCGTCGCGCTGGGCGTGTTCGCGGCGGGCGCGGCCGTGCTCTGGAACGCCACGACGGCGGTGCTGAACGGGACGTACGGCGTCGAGGCCGGAACGACGGCGGTCGCGGTCCTCGTCGGGACTGCCGTCACGAAATACGGTCTCTACCGGTACTGTCTCCGAATCGGTGAACGCCGCCACTCGCCTGCACTCGTCGCGGCCGCGCTCGACAATCGAAACGACATTCTGACCGCGGGCGCGGCGCTCGTCGGCGTGCTCGGGGCGTCCTTCGGCGCGCCGATCCTCGATCCGATCGCCGCGGGCGTCGTCTCGCTCGGCATCTTCTACACGGGCTATGAGATCGTCCGCGACAACGTGAACTACCTCGTCGGCGCGGCACCCCCCGAAGAACTCCGCTGGGAAATCATCGAACGCGCGCTCGAACACCCAGAGGTCCGCGGCGCCCACGACGTCGTCGCCCACTACGTCGGCCCCGAAGTCGACGTGAGCATCCACATCGAAGTAGAAGGGGATATGACGCTGTTCGAGGCCCACGACATCGAGTCGGCCGTCGTCGACTCGATCCGCGCAATGCCCGAGGTCGACGACGTATTCGTCCACGTCGACCCGAAAGAACTCGGCGAGTGGAAGGAAGACGCAGAGGCCGATCAGCTCCTCGAAACCGTGGCAGAGGACGGCGGCGACGGCGACCGCGCCGAACGGAGAGAGCAAGCGCGCTGATAGCGAATAGACGCGACACGACGCATAGAGCGACGAGACACGCGGACGTAGCAGACGCGAGTACTCGCATCCACCGACTCTCGACTCGTCCCGCAGTGCTCACGCCTTTCCAGCGATCGTGAGCCGGACCCACCCGAGTTCGGGGATGTGGAACTGCGCTTTCGCTCTGACCCAGGAGGGCTTGACTACCGGCGCGATGCCCGCGGCCTGGTCGTACGCGCGGTTGTTGTCGCCCTTCGTGATGTAGCCCGCGTGCGGTGCGGGACAGGCGGCCAGTTCCGCGCAGTCGTTCGCGCCGCGAAGATACGCCGGGTCGGCCTCGTCGTACCAGTTCTCACCAGCGTCGACCCTGAACTGTGCGCGGTGGATGATCGGCGATCCCGCCCTCCCGGGCGGAGCGAAGACGATGACGTCGCCAGAGTCCCCGAGGCGCGAGTAGTTCCCGGCGGTCGCAGCAGTAACGACGCCGCGAGCGTCCGCCGATTCCCCGGCGAACCGGCCGGGATCGGAGACGACGACGAGATCGCCGGTTTCGACGTGCGGAACCATACTCGGGCTCTCGATGGCCACCATCGGCGGCCACACGCCCGCGACGCCGAAGAGCACGACGCCGAGGGCGAGGACCACCGCGACCGTCGTGGCGGCGTCGCGGAGGTGGAGGAAGGCGGCGGACCGATCCATCGACAGTCCGTGCGGGACGAGGCCGAAAAAAGACCGCGGTCAGCGCCGACGCGGCAGCGTCGGAGGCGCTTGTCGAACGCGACGACTCATAGTGATTACTCTCACTGTTTACCGCCGAGCGCCACTCCCAGTGGCGATGGTCGGCGGTAAGAGACGAGAGTAATCATTATCACACCGGGTCGCCGAACGCGTACACCGTCTGGTGGCTCGTCACCTCGACGTCGAGGAAGTCGCCGGGTTCGATCCCGTGTTCGGCGGCGTTCTGCACGATGATCTGCCGGTAGGCCTCGTCGCGGCACTTCAGCGAGTCGCCCGTCCCCTCGCGGACGGCCATCACCCGATGCGTCTCGCCGACCATCGACTCGTAGGCTTCGGCGACGACGTCCATCTTCAGTTCGGACATCTCCTTCGAGCGCTCCTTTTTCACCGTCCCGCCGAGACCCTTCATCTCGGCGGCGTCGGTGCCGGGGCGCTTCGAGAAACGCGTGATGTTCACCTTCTCGGGCCGAACCTCGCGGAACAGCGCCATACTCTGGGCGTGGTCCTCGTCGGTCTCGGTCGGGAACCCGACGATGAAGTCCGTCGAGAGCGTCCAGTAGTCCAGCGTCTCGTCGAACGTCTCGACGATTTCGGTGAACTTCTCGACGCGGTGTTGTCGCCGCATCGCTTCGAGAACGGTGTCGGAGCCGGACTGAACGGGGAGGTGAATGAAGTTGTACAGTTCGTCGTGGCGCGCGAAGACCTCCGCCAGCTCCTCGCGGATGCCGTGGACGCCACCGGGGTTGGCCATCCCCAGTCGAACCCGGAAGTCGCCGTCGATCTCGGTGCAGATCCGGTCGAGCAGTTCCGGAAGCTTGCGGTCGCCCGTATCCCAGCCGTAGACGCCGGTGTCCTGGCCGGTGATCCGCAACTCCTTCGCACCGGCGTGGACGAGTGCGCGGGCCTTCTCGACGTTCTCTTCGACCGGCGGCGAATCGACGCGGCCGGTCGCGAACTTCGTGATGCAGTACGAGCAGTTCGAGAGGCAACCCCGAGCGATGGGGAGGATGCCGACGACGCCGTCCAGCACGGGTTCGGTCCCCGGGCCGGGCGTCGGGCACTCGCCGTTCGTGACCGCGGCGGGGACGTCGTCCCAGTGGAGGATCTGGGCGTCGACGTCCTCCTCGCGGAACTCCTCGCCCTGTGCGAGGGCCATACAGCCGGTGATGATGAGATCCGCCGTCTCAGACTCCAGTTCTTTGGCCCGACGGAGCATATTGCGCTCCGTCTTCTCGACCACCGTGCAGGTGTTCATAATGGCGACGTCGGCCGCCTCCGGACCGTCGACGGGGTAGTGGCCGGCGTCGCGGAGCGCGCTCTCGATCTGCCGGCTCTCGCCGCGGTTGGAGGTACAGCCGTACGTCTCGATGTGATATCGGGCCATTCGATCGGTGCGAGATACCCGACGAGCGGCCAAAAGCGCGACGGTTCGGGGACAGTCCGCTGGCCGAGATCAGCCGCGAAGCGCCTCGACCGGCGGGTCGTTCGCGGCCTTCCACGCGGGGTACAGCCCGCTCAGCACGCTCGCGAAGACGGCGAAGCCGAACCCGATCAACAGATAGCGGATGCTCTCCCAGCCGAAGACGAGCGTCGGATCACCGGCCAGGACCTGAAACACCACGAGCCCAACCGCGAACGAGACGGCGGCGCCGACGACGCCCCCGATCACCCCCAGGAACGCGGCTTCGGCGAGGATCATCCGGAGCACTTCGCCGCGGCGGATTCCGACGGCTCTGAGCACGCCGATCTCACCGCGGCGCTCGATCGTGCTCATCAGCATCACGTTGAGGATGGCGACGCTCGCGACGACCAGCGAGATCGAGCCGATCCCGATCAGCGCGAGGTTGAGCGTGTTCAGGAACGCGTCGATGTTCTCTTGCACGCTCGCGAAACTGGTGACGCTCAGCACCTCCTCGTCGCCCTCGTTGAACCGCGCTTCGATGGCGTCGGCGGTTCGCTGGGCTTCCCGGCCGTTCGCGGCCACGATCGTCACCGAGTCGTAGTACTGTTGATCGGCGAGCGCCGACAGGGGCAACACGAGTTCGTTGCCGCCGCCACCGAAGCCGCTCTGCGATTCGATCAGCCCCCGAATCCGGTAGAGCCGTCCGTCGTACTCTACCGGGTCCCCGAGCTCGAAGCCGAGTTGGGTCGCGGTGCTATTGGTCAGTAACGCCCCCGACTGTAGCCGGTCGGGGTTATCGCCCGCCGAGACGTCATAGAGCGCGCTCGCCTCCGTCAGGGCAGTCACGCTGACGCGAGCCTCCTGACCGTCACGCGAGGTGAGCGTCGTCCGGTTGGACTTCTTCGGGACGACCGCAGCGTCGCCAGCGAGGCCTCGGATCTCCTCGACTTGCTCTTCGGTCACGCCCTCGGTGGTGCTGTCCTCGCCGGCGGTGACGGTCACTTCGTCAGCGAGCGTGCCGAGATTCGCGGTCGCCTGCTGTTGGAGTGCGACGCCGGCGATGCCGAGCGACGCGATGGCGACGACGCCGATGACGATTCCGAGCGTCGCCAGCGCCGTCCGGATTCGGTTCCGGCCGAGATTCCGCCACGCCATCTGGACGCTCGGGAACCGCCACAGCGCGCTGGTGATGCTCACGACTGCACCTCCCCGTCGACGAGGCGAACGACGCGGTCGGTGTACTCGACGAACTGCTCGTCGTGCGTCACAGCGACGATAGCGATGTTCTCCTCCTCTTTCAGGCGCGTCAGTTCCTCGAGGATCGTGCGCCCGGTGTCCTGATCCAGATTCCCGGTCGGCTCGTCGGCCAGCAGAATCTCGGGTTCGTTGATCAGGGCGCGGGCGATCGCGACGCGTTGTTGCTGGCCACCCGAGAGTTGACTCGGCGTGTGACTAAGCCGGTCACCCAACCCGACGCGCTGCAGGAGATCCACCGCCCGGTCGTGCCGGTCGCGTTTCGTGTCCCACATCGACGGCAGTTCGACGTTCTCCGTCGCGGTCAGCATCGGCAGCAGGTGGAACGCCTGAAACACGAACCCGATCGTCGAGCGTCGCTCCTCGGTGAGTTCGTCTTCCGTGAAGTTGGTGACGTCACGGCCGTCGAGCCGAACCGTTCCCTCTGTCGGCGTATCGAGCAGGCCGATCATATTCAGCATCGTGCTCTTACCCGACCCCGAGGGACCGATCACCGTCACCATCTCGCCGCGGTCGGCGTGGAAGTCGACGCCTTTCAGCGCCTCGATCACCTCCTCGCCGCTCTGATAGCGCTTGACGACGCCTTCGAGTTCGATGACGCTCATTGTCGCCAGCGGTAGACGCCGAACGCGACGAGTACGAGCACGACGATGCCGCCGCCGATGGCGATCAGCGGGAGGCCACCAGCACCAGAGCCACCCGGCGACTGCTGTCCGTCGCTGTCGGCTTCGCCGTCGGTCGCAGACACGACCCCCGCGTCGAGACTCACCTGCTGTGTCGTCGTTACGCGCTCGTTGTCGACGATGTACGAGATTTCGACGGGGACCGACGACACGTCCGACTCAGCGTGCGCCGTCAGCTCGAACCGCGCGAACTCGCTACCCTCGATCGCGCCGATGAAGTACTCACCCGACGGAGGCGCAGGGCTCACACCGTCAGCGTCGGGGACGCGCACGAGGACCGACTGCGTGTCGGTGGTCCCGAGGTTCGCTGCGTCGCCCTGAATAGTAATCCCCGTGCCGGACCGGGTGACTTCCACGCCGGTGAGGCGGATTTCGCCCGTCACTGGGGTTTGGTCGTCGAGGTCGACGTCGAGCGACGTCGTGTGGGAACCTCCGCCGGCGGAGTAGGTTGCGGTGAACGTAACCGTGTCTGTTTCGAGGTCGTCGGTGTCGAAGACGGTCGATTGGCTCGATCCGGGGTCGACGTCGAACAGGAAGTTGCGTTCGATCGGCTCCCCATCGGCGGTGGCCGTGATATCGACGTCGGTGAGGTTCGTGTTTCCGAAGTTCGTGAGCGTGAGCTCAGTTCCAGACCCGCTTTCGGGCGTGCCGGCCGACAGGCTCGCTCTGACCGTCGGGTCGGACACTTCGACGTACACCGGGTACGTGTAGGAGTAGTACTCGCCCGCGTCGTCTTGGACGACCACCTTGAGCGTCAGCCGCTTTTGGCCGGGGCTCTCAAAGCTCGTCCGCACGGGTACCGTGACCGAGCCGCCGGGGGCGATCGATCCGAGTTCTTCGACTCGCGCGTACTCTCTGGTGGTTCCGGGCACGCGAACGAAGACGTCCCGCACGTTGACTGTCGAGGGACTGTTTTCGAGGTTCGAGATCGTCGTCTCGATAGTTACTGTTTCGCCCGTGTTCGGGTCCTCGGGACTAATAGTGACAGCAGACATCTGGACGGCCGGACCGGCGGCCGAGGCGGTCGTTACGACAGCGCCCGAGCTACCGAGCAGGAGGGACAGTACGACGAGCACGCGGAGGGATGTGGACCAATTCATAGTGCGTATCGTGGTGTCGTGACCCGTGGCTGTAGGTCGATCGACACGAACACGTCGCTCTGGGAGCGCGGTGCTTGCAAGTCTTTCCCTGTTCGTCCGACGAACAAGGCACCGAGAGCGACGCCACTCGGCGGTGAGAGAAAGAAGGAGAAGGGAACTATGTCGCAGCTAGTTGTTGAACATCTCGCGCATCATCGGGTGCATCTCCATCAGCTGCTCCTCGGCGATCTCCTCGTACAGCTTGTACGTGATGGAGACCGTAAGCAGCAGCCCCGTTCCGGAGACGCCGCCGATCGTGCCCAGCATATTCGCGAGCACGGCCAGCAGGCCGACGAGCGCACCGCCGATGACGGTCACCTGCGGGATGTAGCGCTCCATAACCTTCTCGATGACCTGTGGGTTCCGCCGGAAGCCGGGGATCTGCATCCCGGAGTTCTGGATCTGACGGGCGGTCGCTTCGGGACCCATCCCCGTCGTCTCGACCCAGAAGATGGCGAAGATCGCGCCACCGACGATCATGAAGATCAGGTCGATGAGCACGCGGGCGACGATCGCGAGGGGCTCCTGGGAGGTGAATCCGAGGAACCACATCCAGTCCTGACGGGACTGGATCGGCGCGAGATACCAGAACAGGCCACCGGTGACCTGTCCCTGCGTGTACTGACCGAGCCACGCGGGCATCCCCGTCCACCAGTTGTTCAGGATCTGCCCGAGGAACTGGAGGTTCGCCTGCAGCGCGCGAACGAGGATCATCGGCAGGACGCTCGCGTAGATGAGCTTCACCGGGAAGCGACCGCGGGCGCCCTTGACGTTGGCGTGCGAGAGCGGGATCTCGACCCGGACGCTCTCCGCGTAGACGACGATGCCGAAGATGAGCAACGTCGTGATGAGTGCGAGGATCTGCCCCTGTCCGAGGAAGATGTCGGAGAGACCACCCGGCGTCAGCGGCGAGCCGATCTCGGCTGCACCGGTGAGGATCCCGATCCACGTCGGGAAGAACCCGCTTTGCCCGCCGAGGCTCTGCCAACTGAACAGACCCGCGACGAGCTGCTGGCTGACGCCAGCGATAATGAACAGGCCGACACCGGAGCCGACGCCCCACTTGCTCACGATCTCGTCCATGAACAGGATGAGGACGCCGCCGACGAACATCTGCGCGAAGATGATACCCTTCACGCCGACGGTGCCGATACCGAGCGACTGCGCGAGCGGTTCGCTCGCCGGCAGGAAGTTGCCGGCGAACACCATCGGGAGCCCGGTCAGACAGATCATCACGACCACCAGCAGCTTCTGGAGACCCTGATAGAGGATCTGATCTCGGGGGTCGTCGGTGTCCAGCCCCAGCAGATCGGCTCCGCCGAGCAACTGGAGAACGATGCTCGCCGTGACGATCGGACCGATACCCAGCTGCAGGATCGACCCCTGCGAGCCGGCGAGGATACTACGGAACTGTCCGTAGAAGTCCCCGCCCGCGCCACTGGTCTGCAGTCCGAACAGCGTCACGTTCGTCAGGAAGAAATACAGCACGAGGATCCCGGCAGTCCAGCCAAGCTTCCGACGGAACGGGACGTGTCCCTCCGGACGCGCGACTGACGGCATCCGCGTCAGCACCGGTTCGGCGGCCTCCTTCCAACCCATGGATTACTCCTCGGCGTCGTCTGTGTTAGATTCTTCTGCTTCGTCCTCGGCGGCGAGCTCCTCGCCGCGTTCGGTGAGTTCGACGCTGCCGCCGGCGTCCTCGACGAGTTCGGCCGCGCCGTCAGAGAACGCGTCGGCGACGAGGTGCAGTTCCTGTCGGACCTGCCCGCCACCGAGCACCTTCACGATGTCGGCGTCTTCGGCATCGTCTGCGACGTCACGAGCGTCGACGTGGTACGCGTCGCCGTCCTTCTCTGCGAGACCGTCGGCGGCCAGCAGGGCCGCGTCCTCGTCGATCTCTTGGACGTTGACCTCAGCGATCGTTCGCTGGGAGTCCTCGGGTCGCTTGAACCCGTGTTTGCCGATCGGCTCGTAGTTGTGGAACTCGTGCTTGTCGCGACCGGCGCGACCGCGGCCGCCACGGTGGCCGGCACCGCGCCGGTTCTTGTGGGTGCCGCCGCCGTGCGTGCGCGACCCGCGCTGGCGTCGTTTCTTCGACGTCATCGCATTGCCTCCAGGAGTTCGTCGATCTCTTCGGTCTGGTGCTTTCCGAGCTGACCGCCTTCGATGGTCGGGTGCTTCTGACCGCGGTGTCCGCCGCGCGGCGGGTGCAGTCGAAGGACCGGCGAGAGACCCTGCTCACGCAGCGTCGTCTCCTCGTCGACCAGCGCCTCTGCGAGCGCACCGAAGTCGTCGTAGTCGGTGTTCTCCGCGAGCCACTCGTCGTCGACGTCAGCCTCGCCCTCCTCGGGCTCGGCTCGGGTTCGGAGCACCGTCTCGATGGCGTCCGCGCTCGGCTCGCCGTGTGCGACGTAGTCGTTGACCTTCGTGATCATTCCGCGGTACGTCTCCGTCTCCGGGACGAGCGCGCAATGGTTCACGTGATGGATGTTGAGCATCTTGAGCGTGTCGTGAACGCCCGTGCTCATATTAACATCGCCGCGGATCTGAACGACTGCCTGCATCACTCGTTCACCTCTTGTTCACGCTGCTTGGCCGCGGCGCGTCGGGGCGTCCGCGACTGCGAGGCGTTCTTCAGCGCGTTGTACGTCGCTTTCGCGAGGTTGACCGTGGTCCGCGTGTTCCCGTTCGAGCGGGTCCAGGCGTCCTGGACGCCCGCCAGTTCGAGAATGTTGCGGACGGTCGGTGCAGCCGCGAGGCCGAGGCCCTGCGGCGCGGGCATCACTTCGACGGTCACCGAGCCTGCTTTCCCTTCTGCCTTCCGCGTCAGGGAGTTGAGGCCACCGGCGGAGTCCTCCCAGGACCCCGAACCGCGGTCCACCGAGATGATGTTGAGCTTCGCGACGTCGATCGCCTTCTGGATAGCCGATCCGACCTGGTCGTCTCGCGCCTCGGCGTAGCCGAGGTAGCCGTCGCGGTTACCGATCGCGACGACGCAGCGGAACTTGACCCGGCGCCCGGAGTCGGTCATCCGCTGGACCATATTGATGTCGAGAACCTCGTCGTCGAGCCCCGGCAGGAGCTGATCGACGAGTTCCGGCTCTTTCAGGGGCAGGCCCGTGTTGAGGGCCTGCTCCATCGAGGTGACGTCGCCTTCCTGTACCATTCGGCCGAGCCGCGTGCGCGGCGTCCAGCCGTTGTCGTTGCGTTGGCTCATGCGTCCTCCTGTAGTCGCTCGAGCACTTCGTCGAAGTGCTCAGGGAGTTTCGTGGCGTCGAAGTCCCCGGAGTAGAGGTCCTCGTCGAGCTGCTCGGCGTACTCGGCGATGTGCTCGCCGCGGTTACGCGACCAGTCTGCGAGAACCGCGTCGTTGTGCGGGATCTCGAGGCCAGCGTCTATTGCTCCTTCCTGCACCGCGAACACCTTGTTACCGGGCGTCGCGGTGTTCAGTCCGATGTCGAGTACGGCCTCTTCGAGGCCGGCTTCGATGGCTCGCATCCCGGCGAGGAACCCGGTGAGGTACGCGCTCGGCAGGTTCCCAGTGGGAGCCTCCCAGCCGTACTCGCCGAGGTCCTCCGAGGACGCGGCCGCGTGCGTTTCGTCTCCGTCCGGACCGGGGGTGATCAGCTGCGCCCTGACGTGCTTGTTGCTCACGCGAGCAACGAGGCGGGGCTTGCCCGATTTCAGCAGGCGCAACCTCTGGTGGTAGTCCGTCCGGACCTCGCGGCGACGCCGCATCGGCACCTTGTAGCGTGGTCCTGTTGCCATTATTCTATCTCCACGTCGTAGTTATTCCGGATGTGTGCTTCGAGCCGCGCCACGTCTTCGAACTCGCCACCCGACGCCTTGTTGTACACTTCGCGGTACTGCGTCGGATTGAGCGGGCCGTCGTCGCGCAGTTCCTTCAGGCGACGACGCTGTGCGCGGATGCGGCTGACCCATTCGTCTTTCGAGTTCTTCCGACCGCCGGCTTTCCCCTTGCGGGAGCCGGGGCCCTTGCGGTGACCGTAGGCGCGCTTCGATGCGCGCTCGCGAGCGCGACCCTTGGAGTTGCCCTTCGCGTCCTTGGCGCGAATGGTCCCCTGATCGACCAGGTCACGGATGTCGTCGCGAGTGATGGCCTCCGCAATCTCGGACTGTTCGTCTGGATCGAACCACACGCGGTCCTTTCCGACGTCGAGGACGTCGGCGGCCATACGCTTCTGTGCTTTCAGATCCGTCATTACTCTTCGACCTCCACTTCGACGTAGGTCGGGTTGAGGACGCGGATCTCGCGGTCCTCAGCCACTTCCTCGATACGTTCGCGCTTGCGTGCGCCGACTTTCGAGGCGATTCGGACGGCCTGGGTGTCCCCGTCGACGCCTTCGAGGTCGTCGACGTTGTGGACGCGCACTTCCTCGAATCCCGAGGGGTGCAGACCGCGGGCGGCCTTCGGCGTGCGGTAGCCCGCCTCGACCATATCGCCCTTGCCCTTGATGCCGCGGCGCTGTTTCGAGAGGTTGCCGCGGGGCTTCCGCCACGATTCGGGCGTCCGCTTCTTCTTGTGGTACTGCTGCCGACGGAACGCGGGCTTGCCCTCGCGGTGCTTCTGGCCCAGCGCTCGCGCGGTATCGTCGTCGAGGGTCGGCGTCTTGTCGGGGTGGCCACGGGGACGGAGTTCGGTCTCGACCTCCTCCTCGGGCTCGGCTTCCTCTTCGGTCTCCTCTTCGACTTCTGCCTCGGTCTCCTCGGTGACTTCGAGTCCGCCCACGTCGGCCTTGATACGGGCCGCGAGCGCGTTCCCGATGCCGTCGACCTCTGCGAGTTCCGATTGGCTTGCGGCCTTCACGTCGTCGACCGACTCGTAGCCTGCCTCACGGAGCGCGTCGGCCTTCGAGGGGCCGACGCCGCTGATGTCTTCGAGTGTCTCGATGTCGTCGTCGGACATATGTTAGGCACCTCCCGTCTGCGGCTTCTGCGTGATGTAGACGCCGTCCTGGAAGACGCGCGTGTCCTTGTCCGTCACGCGAGTGAGCTGTTCGATGTCGGCGGCGGTCTGCCCGACGTCCTCTTTCGAGGGTCCCATCAGGGTGACCTCTTCGCCGTCGACCTGTACGTCCGTGTCTCCGCGGATCGGTGTCCGTCGCGAGGACTTCTCTCCGAGGAAGTTCTCGATGACGACCTCGTCGCCGTCGACGTCGACCTGCATCGGGAAGTGGGCGTAGTAGACTTCCATCTTGTACTCCCAGCCTTCGGTGACCCCGTGGATCATATTCGACACGTGGCTCTCGAAGGTCCCGACAGTCGCGTTCGTCTTGGCGTCGGTCTCGTCGGATTCGATGACGACCTGGTCGTCCTCGACGCTGACGCTGACGGAGGGGAACCACAGCGTCCGGGTGACGCTGCCGTTCGGCCCCTCGACTGTCAGATCGAGGTTCGACACCTCGGCGGAGACCTCGTCCGGAATTTCGATTTCTACTCTGGTCATTGTCTCAGTACACGTAGGCGATTACCTGACCACCGATGCCCTGGTCGCGGGCCTCGTAGTGGCTCATGACGCCGTGGCTCGTCGTGACGATGAGCGTCCCGTAGTCTCGGGCGGGGAGGTATCGCTTCTCCCACTTCTCGAACTCGTCTGCACCCGCGGAGTAGCGGGGCTTGACGGCACCACATTCGTTGATCGCGCCGCTCAGTTCGACCTCGAACTGTCCAGCCTTGCCGTCGTCGACGAACTCGAAGCCGTCGATGTACCCGCGGTCGTAGAAGACCTCGAGGACGGAGCCGATGACGTTCGAGGCGGGCTGTATCTCGTGCGACAGGTGCCCGACGCTCTCGGCGTTGTTCACGCCGGCGAGCGCGTTGGCGAGTGGATCGTTTCCTGCCATAATTATCGGTACTTCTTGAATCCCATCTCGCGGGCGACCTCGCGGAAGCACTGACGGCACAGGTAGATCTCGTACTTACCGACGAGTCCCTGGTTGCGTCCGCAACGTCGGCACTCGTGGCTCTGACCCGTGCGACGGCTCGCGTGCTCGCCCGTCTGTTCTGTCTCTGATTCGCTCATTCTGTGACCTCCACGTCGACGTCGAATGCGTCTTCGAGGAAGGCGATCGCGTCTTCAGGCGTCAGTCGGTGCGCCTTGGGGATCGAGCGCGACACCTTGTCGCGCTTTTTGACTCGGTAGCCCGGACGGACGAGGTTGACCGTCACGTCCAGCCCGTAGATCCCGATCTGGGGGTCGTACTCCTGGGAGGGGAACTCGGTGTGCTCTTCGACACCGAAGCTGAAGTTCCCCGTGTCGTCGAACTGCTTGTCCGACAGGTCGGCGATCGGCAGCGCCGTCTCCAGGAACTCGTTGGCCCGCTCGTTGCGAAGGGTGACCTTCGCGCCGACCGGGTCGCCGGTGCGCGCACCGAACTGCGTCGCGGCGCGCGTCGCCGTCGTGCGGACGGCTTCCTGTCCGGCGATCTCTTCGAGAATCTCCTCTGCATTCGCGAGTTCGCGGCCACCTTCGCCGACGCCCATGTGGACGACGACCTTCTCGATCTGTGGCTCGCGCATCTCGTGGAACGACTCGCTCATTCGTCGTCACCTCCGTCTTCGTCCTCGTCGGCGACGAAGTTCTCGTCGATGACGACGACGTAGTCTTCGATCGTCTCGAAGGCGCCGTCGTCGGTCTCGACGATGACGGTGTTGTCGCCGCTGCCGGCGGTGACGGTGATCTCGTCGATCTCGCCGATCTCACCCGAGTGGGTGCCGTCGATGGCGGTGACGAGTGCGCCCTCCTCGTAGGGGAAGTGCGCGACGATCTCCTTCGTCTCGTTATCGACGACGAGAGAGTCTTTCGTGCTGTACTCGTCGCCGCCCTCGTCGAGGCGGACGTTCGCGCCGTCGTGGAGCGTGAGCTGCGTCGCGCCGCCGCTGACGTCCTGCTTGCGGACGATCTTGCCGAGTCGGCTGTCTGCGGAGTCGGCGTCGATCGGGGTCAGCGCCAGGCGTCCACCCTCCTCGGGGAAGACGCGGTAGTACTCTTCGCGCTCGGTGAACGCGAGGATGTCGAACATCCCCACCGGGCGCTGTTCGTCGGAGACGGCGTCGCCGTTGACGAGGACCGCACCCTCGTTCAGCGCGTAGCGCGCCTCTTTCTTCGAGTCGACGTAACCGAGCACGTCGCGCAGGAGGATGAGCAGGGGAACCCCCGCCTCTCCGTGCGGACCCGCGCCGGCTTTGACGGTGAACGTCTGGGTCTTCCGTTCGACGGGCCAGGCGTTCGGTGCCGAGAGTCGCTTCTGATGTCGAGTCATTGTTCGTCCTCCGTGTCGGCCTGCAGCCGCGCCTCACGGCGGTCGTCTTCGAGGTCCAGTTCCGTCACGCGGAGGTTCGAGGCGTCGAGCGGACGAGGCACTTCCTCGCCGTCGGCCTTCTCGACCGTCACGTCTTCGACGTGTACGACCGCGTCCGTGAGGTCGACCTCGACGACTTCGGCTTCCGTGCCGGCGTAGTCGCCGCGGAGGACCTCGACGGTGTCGCCCGCGTTGACGCGAACGTTGCGCTGTCCGTACTCCTCGCGGAGGTCGTCAGACAGCGTCGCGCGGACCTGGTTCTGCCGCTCGTGCAGGGGCGCGTTCTGCTTCCGAGTTCGCTGTTTGCGTGGTTGTTTTGTCATACTGTTCAGTGTTCAGACGATCATCGTCGCCGTCGAAGCGATGCTCCCGAAGCGCTCGGCCACTTCACGCGCGATGGGACCCTTGATCTCGGTCCCGCGAGGCTCTTCCATCTCGTCGATGATGACGGCGGCGTTGTCCTCGAACTTCACGCGCGTGCCGTCCGGCCGGCGGATCGGTTTCCGCTGGCGGACGATCACGGCTTCGAGCACCTGGCGGCGCATCTCCGGCGTCCCTTTCGTCACCGAGACGGTGACCTGGTCGCCGATGCCCGCCTTGGGGTGTCGGTTCTTGGTTCCTGAGTAGCCCTTCACGCTGATGACCTTCAGTTCGCGCGCGCCGGTGTTGTCGGCGCACGTGATGAGGGAGCCTCGTTCGAGGCCCTTCGTGACGTCGGCTTTCAGCGCCTCCATCACTCCTCACCTCCGAGCACGTCGACGACGACGTGCGATTTGGTCTTCGACAGCGGTCGGGTCTCTGCGATACGCACCGTGTCGCCTTCCTCGATGTCCACGCACGGGGGTGCGTGAGCGGGGATGCGACTACGCCGCTTCATAAAGCGGTCGTACTTGGGAACGCGAACGTCGTATTCGCGCTCCACAATGACGGTTTTCTCCATGTCGGTGGAGGCGACCGTGCCTTCGAGCGTCTGACCGCGCACGGAAAGCGTCCCGTGGAACGGACAGTTCTCGTCGGAGCACGGCTCCTCCGGTTCTTCTACGTTCAGTCCTATCGCCATAGTGAGTCACCTGCCTTCTCGGTCCGCAAGGCGGGTCGTGAGAGCAGACGTGTGCCATCCACCGTAACGTAGGCCACGCCCTCGCAATTCTCGGCGTCGCGCCGAGAAGCCGCTGCGGGCTCCGCAGCCGGCCGATCAGACTGACCGGCGAATGCGCCGGCAGTATCCGACCGAAGTTCGGACGTGGTCCCCGACGCCTTCTCGGCGTCGGCGGCTTCATCTGTGCGTCCGGATGTTCCTTCCGGGGAGGGAAGCTCGAACTCCAGCGTGGAGCCCTGCTTCGGCACCTGTTTCACCCGAGTGCGACCGTCGCGAGTCGCGTCGGCGTCGTCGGTCGCGGCATCGCTGTCGCTGACGTCGACGTGCAGCGTCTGCATCGTCTCGACGACGATGCGGCCCTCGATCCCGACGAGGTCGGGGTTGGGCGCGTCGACGACGGCCACGCGGAGGCCGTTAAGCTCGTGTCGCGTCAGCGTCTCGGGTGTCAGTACCATCTGTTATTCGAGGTCGCCTTCTTCCTGCTGGATCGTCTTGATCCGCGCGATCGTCCGCTTCAGCTCGCTGACGCGGCCCGGGTTCTCCGGTGCGCCACCGGCAGCCTGGACTGCGCGCGTGTTGAGCAGCTCGGTCTCGAGCTCTTCGAGCTCGGCGTCGCGCTCTGCGGCCGTCATATCGCGGATCTCTTCGGGGTAGAGGATCGCCATCGGTTATTCCTCCTCCTCGTCTTCGTCTTCGTCGGCGTCTTCCATCTCGTCGAGGAGCTCTTCGGCTTCCGCTTCGACCTCCTCGTCGAGTTCGTCGAGTTCCTCTTCGACGTCCGACTCGTCAGGGACCTCGACGTCTTCGTCGACATCCTCAGACCCGGACTCGGCTTCTTCCTCGATGACTTCTTCGACGACTTCCTCGTCGATGACTTCCTCGGGAGCCTCGTCGGGAACCTCGACATCCTCGTCAGTCTCGCCGACGTCGGGGATCTCTTCGGGTTCCTCTTCGAGGAGGGCCTCGACGCCCTCGCTCTCTGCGACCTGCTCGACGGGCTCGACGTCGACGTCCTCGTGGATCTCGAAGTCGTCGGGGAGCTCTGCTCCCGGCGGAATGATCTTGACGGTCACGCCGATGGTACCGAGCTTCATCACGGCGACGCCCTGGCCCTCGTCGACGATCTCCTGGGCCGGTTCGCCGTTGTGCTTGATGTAGCCACGGTTGAACTTCTCGACGCGCGAGCGTGCACCGGTGACCTTCCCGCTGAGGACGATCTCGGCGCCCAGTGCGCCGGACTCCATAATGCGGTCGATCGTGGTGTGGCCCGCCTTCCGGAAGTACCAGCCGCGTTCGAGCGCGTTCGCGAGGCGGTCCGCGACGATGCGAGCGTTCAGGTCGGGCTCGTCGACCTCCTGGACGTCGATCTGGGGGTCGTCGAGGTTGAACCGCTCTTCGAGTTCGCGGGTGACCTTGCGGATGTTCTTCCCGCCCTTGCCGATGACCATACCGGGCTTTTCGGCCTTCAGGACGATCTGAGTCCCCATCGGGGTCTTCGCGACGTCCATCCCGCCGTAGCCGGCGCGGCCGAGTTCTTCGGCGAAGAACTCGTCGATCTGCGAGCGCTGCAGTCCGTCTTCGATGAACTGGTGTTCGTCAGCCATTAGGCTTCGACCTCCTCGGGTTCTTCGACGATGAGTTCGACGTCACAGATCGGCGTGTTCCACGGGTCGGCGCTCCCGAACGCACGGGGCTTGCGACCCTGCCGTTCGCCGACCTTGTGGGCGGCGACGTGTTTGATCGTCATCGAACGTCCGTCGAATCCCTGCTCGTCGGCGTTCGACGCCACGTTCTGCAGGAGTTCGAGGAACGCCTTCGAGGCCTTCTCGGGGTAGCGACCCGCGTCCCAGCCGTCGATGTCGGAGCGGTGTCCGACGCCGGTGTTGTGCTGTTTGAACGGAACGGAGCGCTTCTCGTCGATGACGTCCTGGAGGTACTCCTCCGCGTCCTCGACGGGCATCCCCTTGATCTCACGCGAGATGGCCTTGCTGTGCTTCAGGCTGATGGGCCGATCGCGGAGCATCCCCTTGGCGGTGGTCTCCGGGTCGGCCTCGACGCTGTAGTTGATACCCATAGTTATTTGAGCGGCACGAACTTCGAGGACCGGGTCGCGCCGATTCCGGCCTGACCGTGTTCGACCGACGTCCGGGTCAGCTGGAACTCGCCCAGATAGTGCCCGATCATCTCGGGCTCGACGCGGACGCGCTCGAAGGACTGCCCGGTGTAGACCTCGAACGTCTTCTCGACGAACGAAGGCAGAATGGGCATGTCCCGGAGGTGGGTCCGGATCGGGTCGTTGGCGGTCTCCTGGGGGTCGGCCTCGCTGGCCGCCTCCAGCAGCTTCTCCTGTTGGACCGTGAGTCCTCGGTTGATGGTTCGCCGCTGTCGTGCGGGCAGCAGTTCCGCGACCTCGTCGAGCGACATCTCCTGCAGCTCGTCGAGCGTGTGACCGCGGTAGGTGAACTCACCCTCGCGGCCGGTACGGTATTCCGAACTCATTGTTATTCGTTGCCTCCTTTGCCACCGCGACCGGTGCGCTTCGAGGCGATGTCACCGACCTTCCGTCCCGGCGGGGCGTCCCGCGAGACGGACTTCGGCTGACCGGGGTGCTGGCGGCCGCCGCCACCGAACGGGTGGTCGACGGCGTTCATCGCGACCCCGCGAACGCGCGGCCACTTGATGCCGCGCGCTTTCATCTTGTGGTGCTTCTTGCCGGCCTTCACGAACGGCTTCTCGGTGCGGCCCCCGCCAGCGACGACGCCAATGGTGGCGCGGCACTGCGGGTTCAGCCGCTTGACCTCCCCGGAGGGGAGCTTCACGACCGCGACGTGGCGGTCGTGAGTGAGCAGCTGGGCGCTCGTCCCGGACGCGCGGGCGAACTTCCCGCCGTCGCCGGGCTGGCGCTCGACGTTACACACCGGAACCCCCTCGGGAATCTCCGCGAGCGGGAGCGTGTTGCCGGGCTTGATCTCTGCGCTGACCCCGACCTGGATCGTGTCGCCGACGGCGACGCCCTCTGGAGCGAGGATGAGCCGCTGGTCGCCGTCTTCGAATTCGACGGCGACGACCGGCGCGCTGCGTGCGGGGTCGTGCTCGATATCGACGACCGTCCCGGAGACGGTGTCGTCCGATTCGGCCTTCTTGTGCGAGAGTTCGGCCTTGTAGCGGTGCGACGGCGCCCGGAACGTGGACGTACCGCGACCGCGACGTTGGCCTTGAATTCGACGTCCCATTTTCAGAACACCCCGATTCGCGAGGCGACTTCCTGCGCGTCGTCGTCCTCACCGAGTCGGACGGTCGCCTTCTTCTTGCCGCGCGGTGTGACCTGCGTGTTCACGTTCACGACGGCCACCTCGTAGCGCGATTCGATCTCGTCTTCGATCTCCGCCTTCGTGGCGTCGAGGTCGACGATGAACTGAAGCTTGTTGTCGAAGTCCATCTCGTCCATCGCCTTCTCGGTGACGAGCGGGTGCTCGATGAGCGAACTCATCGGTCCGCCACCTCCTCGACGGCGCTCTCGGTGAAGATCGTGAGCCGACCGGCCTGCGTCCCGGGGGCGAGGTCCTCCGCGCTGACGTTGGCCGCGGTGACCACGTCGGCGCCGGCGAGGTTCCGCGCCGCCTTCGAGGGCTCTTCGCTCGTGACGAAGAGGATCGACTTCGGACGGGTGTACTTCCGGCCACGGGTCTTCCCGCGTCCGGCCTTCACCTTCTTGTTCTCGTCAGAGCGCTCGATGTCGGCGTGGACGCCGAGGGTTTCGAGCAGATCGACGACTTCGCGGGTCTTCACGAGGTCCTCGAAGTCGTCGGAAACGACGAGCGGGAGTTCGACGTCGTCGCCGAACTGGTGGCCGCGTTCGCGGACGACCGCTTCGTCCGTCGTGGCGGCGATCGCCGATCGGACGGCGAGTTTCCGCTCTTTGTCGTTGATGTCCTTGCCCTGGTCTTTCTCAGCCTTCGGCGGGTGCGCCTTGCGACCCTTGACCGCGTGGGGCACGCGGCGGGCGCGTCCGTTTTCGCGGGGGTCGTGAGACATCCCGCGACCGCTGCCGAACGACTCGGCCGGAGTTCGCAGCCCCGCGTAGGGGTCGGCACCGTACGCCTGTTTTCGGTTCGCCTGCGCGGCGACGACGGCGCGCTCGATGAGGTCCGGACGATACGGCGTCTCGAAGACCTCGGGGAGGTCGAGCGTGCCGGCGTCGTCGCCGTTCAGGTCGCGAATTGTTGCCTGCATTGTTTAGCCCTGATTCGATTCGGTCGACACGTAGCGCACCTCGGGATCGAGGCGCGGTTGGTCGTTCGGTCGGACGGCCGGACGGAACCGAAGGAGGCGCTTGTCGGGGCCCGGGAGCGAGCCTTTGACGAGCGCGTACGGTCCGTCGACCTCGCCGTAGCCGACGAAGCCGCCGTCTACGGTCGGTTCGCTGCCCTCACCGATGTCGATGAGGCGCTTGTTCAGTTCGGTTCGCTGGTGGTAGCCCGTCTGTCCCTGCTGGGGGACCGTCGAGCGCACGCGGGAGGGGTTCCACGGACCGAGGTTACCGATCCGGCGCCGCCATCCCTGGCGGGCGTGTTTGCCCTTCCGCTTCTGGACGCCCCACCGCTTGACGGGACCCTGCGTCCCCTTGCCTTTCGTGACGCCGGCGACGTCGAGATACTCGCCAGCGCGGAAGACGTCGGAGAGTTCGTGCTCGCCGCCGTCGCCGACGAGCTCGAGCGCGAAGTCGATGCGCTCGTCGACCGAGCCGCCGCCGACTCGGGTCTCCATCACGTCGGGCTTCTTTTTGGGGACGTTCTGCATCTCGCCTGGGACGGTGTGGGTGATGAGTCGGACGTCGTCGACCTCGCCGGCCTCGACGGCCGCGCGAAGGTCCTCGGCGTCGTCCTCGAAGGAGTCCTCGTTCGGAAGGTCGAGGACGCGGTCGAGGTTCTCGTCGAACTCGTTGCCCCACACCTCAGTCAGGGGCTTTGCACCGTACGGCGTGTCTTCGTAGGCTCGAAGGGCGACGGCGCGCATCGGCGGCGTCTCGACGACGGTCACCGGAACGGCCTCCTCCATCCCTTCGCGGGGGGAGTTGGCCTCGTCGTTGACCATCATCACCTGGGTCATCCCGGCCTTGTAGCCGGCGAAGCCCTGGATACCCGGGGACCCGTCGTCGTCGGGCCACGACCGGATGCGTGGGACTTCCTTGGCCGCACGCTTGCGCGGGCTGAAGCCCATCGAACCTTTTCGTGGTCTGCTTGGTTGTGGCATATGATCACTCCGTGAGTGTCAGGGACGCGAGCGACGCGAACATCGCTTCTTCAGTTCGCACCACCTCGCTGCCCTGTCGCGGAATCGTATTCAGCCAGAGATCGAACCCCGGACCGTCAACGGGTTCGACCGCATCCTCGACGTCGACGTCGAGGATGGCCGGAAGCCCACGGCCGGGTGACCCGAACGCGACTGTCGCCCCCTCCCGCTCGATGCGAGCGGAGAGGTCCGGCAGCCACGACGTGGTCAACGGTTGGCCGAAGCGGGACGTCGCAATTGTGACGCCCGCGTCGGCGCGGCCGAGCGCTTCCTCGAGGTCCGTACGGGACACGTCGAAGCCCGGAACGGGCTCGTCGACGATCCGCGCACGGACCGGTTCTCGCGAAGAGATCCTGATGGCGACGCGCGTCCCCTCCTCGACCTCCATCGACGGAGGCGTGTGGAGAGAGACCGGGTGTTGCAGTCCGCAATTGACCCGAACGCGGCCGTCAGGTCCGACCTCGGTCACGATTCCCTGTGTTAACGACCCCGAACCGTCTGATTCGGAGCCGGTCATAGACGGGACGCGGAGGGGCGGCAGAACGCCGACGTACTCGAGTTCGTCGCGTCGCCCCCAGACCTCCTTTCGGAGGTGCGGCGGCGTGGCAGCGTATCGCAGCACCGTTTCGACGAACTCGCCTCCCCAGCGTCGCTCGCCTTCCCTGTCTGGGAAGACGGCGAGCCGATCCGCCCGAAACACCGTCGCCGCGCGGGCGACGTAGCCGAGTTTGCGAGTTGCCTCGCGTTTGTCTTCGGCCTCTCGGACGAGAGAGGACGGCACGAGTACGGTCAGCGTCATACCGGTCCCTTCAGCGTCACGTCTAGACTGTATCCCTCGTACCGTAGGGGAGCCTAAAAGACTAGCGAAACCGTTCGGGGGTGAGAGGCCGTCTCACTCCGCCCTACGGCGGTTTCGTGGGGAACCGCCCCGTGGTATTTTCACCCACGCCATCGGCCGATTTGCTCTCCGATTCGCAAGTCTTATTTATTAATCTCGCATTTTCTGGAATGCAGACGCAGACCACGACACGCGCTGGTAGTGTAGTGGTATCACGTGACCTTGCCATGGTCACAACCTGGGTTCAAATCCCAGCCAGCGCACTTCTCTCGATACTAACCGACGAGCGGAGCGGGTTCTTTATCCCCGGTTTTCGTAATCGGAGAACCGACTCCGTAGACGAGGTACGCTTATTCGCGCTACAGGCCAAGTGCGTTTATTGTGTCTGCTCGCCAATGAATTACTATGGATTCCCGACGGACGCGCTACGCCGCCAGTTTCGTCGCCGCCTCACTTGCGTACATCTTCGTCGTTCTCGCGTTCACGGGACAGTTCAACATCGTCGCGTGGGCGGTCTTTGCGGCCGCATTTCTCGTCTATCTCGTCGTCTTCGAGCGACTCTTCGCGTGGGCAGAGAGCGACTGAGTCGGCGATTGAGGAGTTCTCTGTCACCTATTGTTAACACACTACAATAATCACAGGTATACTTCCCAGTCAGTAACAAGAACAGGTAGCAATTACTCGCCGGGGCGGCAACCGATAGTGGGTGAGAGAGTATGCCAATCGACGACCTTGCTCGAAGCGACGTCGTAACAGCCGATCCGGACACACCCGTCACCGACCTCGCGGCCACGATGGACGAGGAGAACGTCGGTAGCGTCGTCATCACGAACGGTGACACGCCGGTGGGTATCGTGACGGATCGAGATCTGACCGTCCGCGTGCTCGGGAACGGAGCCGACCCGACCGAGCAGACGGCGGCGGACGTGATGACCGAAGACCCCCACACGCTCGACCGGAAGGCGGGGTTCTACGAGGCGGCGACGATGATGCGCGATAACAGCATCCGGCGAGTGCCGATCTGTGAGGGCGACGCACTCGTCGGGATCATCACGGCCGACGACCTGACCGAACTGCTCGCCGACGAGGAACAGCGGGTCGCAGAAGTCATCCGCGCCCAGCGTCCGGAGTACTGAACTCGGGTGCTGAACCGACCCGCCGCGTCCCCCATTCTGCGAGAAAACGTTTTGCGGCTCGGTGCGGAATCGACGCGTATGACCGTTATCGCGCTATTGAGCGTCGCGCCTGTGATCGAAGACAGTATGGCCGCAGAGGTCGCAAAAGCCGTCGACGCCTTGGAGGACTTCGACGTCGAGTACGAGACGAACCCGATGGGGACCGTGATCGAAGCCGACGACGTCGGCACGCTCTTTGCCGCCGCGGAGGCCGCCCACCGGGCCGTCGATGCGGACCGCGTGAGTACGGTGCTGAAGATCGACGACAAGCGAACGAGCGAGGGGCGCGCACGCGAAAAAGTAGACGTCGTCGAGGACCAGCTCGGCCGGCCGGCGCGCAGTGAGAGTGAGTAGCGAGTTATTCTCGACGGAGCGCGAGTAGCGCGGCCCCAGCGAGAGCGACGAGGGTCGCGAGGACCCCGAATCCGGGCGTCGTCGTCGGCGTCTGGACTGTCGGGATCTCCGTCACCGTCGTGGTCGGCGGTTCGGTCGTGGTCGTGGTTGTCGTCGTGGTCGTCGTCGTGGTCGTCGTTTCAGCGGGCGTCTGCGTCGTCGCAGTCGGGATGACCGGCTGGACGGTACCGTCGACAGTCAGTTCGGGCGCCGGGCCGCCGTTGACTTCGATCGTGTAGGCGTCGCCGGGACTCGTATCGTTGAACGAGAACGTCGCGAGGAACTGTCCGTCAGCGTCGACTGTCGTCGTCGTGGTTTTCAGGAACGCGGGCCGGATGTCGTCGCCGCTGCGAACCCGGATGTTGATTTCCGTGCCGGGGGCGACGGTCGCCTCACCGAAGATCTCCTGGCCGCTCGTCTCGGTGACGTTGAACGGTTCGTTCATCGAGAACTCGGCTTCGGTCGTCGAGTACGTCGTCTCGACGGTCTCGTCCTCGCCGGACTCCGTCAGATCGAGGTCGTTCTCGTCGTCGCCGAAGACGGTGAACGAAGCGCGGAGCCGTTCGTCGGTGCCCAGAGAGCCGGTCTCGTCCTCGTCGTCGTCGATCGCGCCGTCCTCGTCGGTGTCGCGGACGCCCGTGGGGCCGTCGTCACCCGTCCGGGAGATCACGTAGTACGTGTCGTTGTCTGAATCCGCGACGACCCGCGAGTTGGAGCTGTTCAACTGGAGGACGAGCGGATCGCGGTTCGGACCGGGGTCCTGTTGCTCGACGGTGAACACGGCGGGCGGCGAATCGCCCGTCCCGCTCGCGAAGTCGAAGAACTCGGCGGTGACGGTATCCTCCTCGAAGGCGTCGAGTGCGCCTTCGAGACCGGAGGCGCGGAGTTCGTAGACGACAGTGTCGCCAGTCGCGATGTCGGTGTCGCGCGTCACCCAGTCGCCGTTCGCCTCACGGAAGTCTGCCGCGGTGTCGAGGTCGCCGTATCGGTCCTCCGGAGCGGTCCAGGTCCGGAGCGCTATCGTCTCGCGGGGTTCGAGAACGAGCGTCGCGACGTCGGTCTCGCGACCTGCGGTCGCGGCCGACACCGGGTAACTCTCGGCGTCGAGGAGGTTCGAGACGCCGATGCTGACGTCGCCCTCGACGACCTCGTCGTCCTCGCTGACGCTGAAGATCTCGTTTTCACCGTCGAAGGAGCCGGTCCCGTAGGTCGACGCCGCGTAGCTGTCGAAGTAGATAGTGACGCGGTTGTCGCGGTCGTCGTCGTCGTCTTCGCCGTCGCGGACGGTCACGTTCGCGCGGAAGCCGACGTCCTCCTCACCGATTGTCACTGTCGCCTCGCGCGTGTTCGACAGTTCGACCGGGATGGCGACGACGTCACCGCGGTTGTCCGTGGGCGTGCGATCGGGGAACGTCGCCTCGGTGTCGCCCGCTTCGGTGACGTTGACCGTCGACGACTCGACGGAGATTCCCGACGTCGTGTCCGTCGCGCGAACAGTGTACTCGCCTGTTTCGATCTCGAGCGCTTCGAGATCGTAGCTGAAGTCGTACTCGCCCTGCCCGGAGAGGTCGGCGTACCGTTCGGTGTTCTCGACGACCTCGTCGTCGTCGAGCAGTTCGAGTCGGACCTCCCGGTTGCTCGTTCGGGCCGAAACCGTGCCCTCGACCGGCTCGAGGTTCGTCACGTTCCGATCGTCGATCGAAATCGCGAGATCGAGGTCACGAACAGTGATGTTCGCGACACCTTCTCCCTCGATGGTCGCCTCGTAGTCACCGAGGGTTCGGTCGTCGGTCGCGAAGAGGAAGACCCGGCTGTTGGTCCCGGTCGCGCCCTCGAAGAAGTAGGTGTCCGTGTCGTCGTCGGTCCCTTCCATCGTGACGTCCGTGTTCGTCGACGAGGCGACGACGGCGACCGTCGATCCCTTGTAGGCGCTGATACTCTCGCCGGCGGTCACGGTCGTCGGAGCGAACGTCACCGTGTAGTCGTCTGGGTTGTCGAGCGCGTTACCAGTGGGGTCCGTGATCCCGTCTTCGAGCCGGAGCGTCAGCTCTCGGCTGTCGGTGTCGTCGAGTTCGATGATCACGCGGCCCTGGGCCTCAGTGACGTCTGCGACGATCTCTCCCGTCACTTCCTCTTCGTCGTCGACGAGGAGGGCGTAGTTCGACTCGAAGTTCTGCACGTCCTCGGAGAATGCCACCTCGATAGCGGGCGTGCCGTCGGGCTGGACGTACTGAATCGCGCTCAGGTACTCCGGAGAGCCGGGGACGCCGCCGGCGTACTGGACAGTGATCTCTTCGTCTCTGGTCGCCGAGCGGTCGGCGGTGTCGTCAACCTCGATCGTCGGGGAATAGCTCGCTGTCTCCTGTCCTTCGGGGACGGCGGGGCTCGTCAGATTCACGCTGCCAGCGAGATACGCCGTCGTGGTGGAGAGATTGTCCGTGTACGAGAGCGTGTTGCCGGAGGCGCTCAGCGATCCCGCCTCGGAGCCGGTGGCATCTTTGACGACTACGTCCGACGATTCGATCGTGAACTCGCTGGGGATGGCGAGCGAAAACGTCGTGTCTTCGCCGGTGTCGACGCCGGAGACCGAGTAATTGAACGTGTGCCGGTTCTCGGTCTCCTGCGTGACTGTCGTCGGCTCGAACTCGTCTTCGACACCGATGGCGAGCGTAGCGACGTTTTCGACGGTGAGCGTCTCACTCTCCGAAACGGTCCCGTCGACGTCGGTCGCGTTGATCTTGACCTGGTAGTCGGTGTCGGTATCGACGGCAGGTGACGTCACCGTCACGTTCCCGGCGAGATAGACCGTCGACGTCGACGAGTTGGCTGTTGCTTCCAGCGTATTGCCGACTCTCGTCGTCGTGTTGAGGACGGTCCCGGTCGCGTTTTTCATCTCGACATCTGCACTCTCTATCGAGAACTCGCCCGGAACAGAGAGCGAGAGCGTGACGTTGTCAGACGTGTTGACGCCGGTAAACGAGTAGTTGAACGTGTGTTGCGTCTCGGTCTCTTCGTCGACCGTTAGCGGGTCGAACTGCGTTTCGGCTGAAACTCCGTCGACGGCGGCGACCGACCCGGCGAACGTGACACTGCCGGCGAGGACCGACAGTACCACGAGCACCGCGATCGGAACCGCACCGACTCGGAACGTGGTTCGTGTCATAGTGGGGGGGAGACGGTATCGTGGGCGGTTACACGTCGGCGGCAACCGCCGAGCGGGGAGCAGTGCCGTTTGCGGTTCGGGACTGGCAGGGTCGGGAACCTGGGACTCGGGGAGGATGCCGACGCTTCGACGATGAAACACTGCACAGCGCCGAATTCCGTCGCAAACGACAGTCCACTGATAACGTCACGGTACGGAAACATATGTTTTGTGTGCAGCGGCCGTTCGCGGCGACTGTCTTTCGGTCTTCACGGCCGCGAGAAGGGTGCGAAACCCCAATTTTGTTATCTATTTTGATAACTAGAGCACTAGATTTAATTTAGGTTAGTTTGTACGGGCAAATACGCCTCTCACGACGAGCCTGCAGCCGGGCAACAGGCAAACGAAAACCGAAGACACCACCACCGTCGTGGGACGGTATCAACACTACCAATGAAACTCAAACAACTCTTCACCGACGATTCAGCCGTGTCGCCGGTCATCGGCGTCATCCTGATGGTCGCGATCACAGTCATCCTCGCGGCCGTCATCGGCTCGTTCGTGCTGAACCTCGGCCAAGGCGTCCAGCAGACGGCACCCCAGGCGAGCTTCAGTTTCGACTACAATACGACTGGAGGCACCAACAACGTTACAATCACTCACCAGTCCGGTGACTCGATCACAGGGAACCAGTTGAACACGACCGGAACCGGGTGGGACACCTCGAAGTCCGGTAACTGGAGTGATACAACCACAGTGAGTGCTGGCACCTCAATTACGAAGGTTGCGGACAGCGCATTCAATGGTGAGACGATCCGCGTCGTCTGGACCTCCCAGAACGGCGAGACCTCCGCAACGCTGAGCCAATCCACCGCACCGGGAGGCGCATAACTCGATGAATCTTAAGCAACTCTTCACCGACGATTCCGCCGTGTCGCCGGTCATCGGCGTTATCCTGATGGTCGCGATTACGGTGATCCTCGCGGCCGTCATCGGTTCGTTCGTGCTCAACCTCGGGGGCAGTATCCAGCAGACAGCCCCGCAGGCGAGTTTCGACTTCGACTACAACGCCTCGGGAACCAACGTCACCATCACGCACCAGTCCGGTGACTCGGTTGAGGCCGCTCGTCTGAACACGACCGGTCTGAGTGCAACTCCGAGCAGCGCCGAGTGGAGTGGAAAGATAGATGGGACAACGATATCCGCCGGGACGAGCGCTGAGTTCAACAATACGCAGCAGTGGAGCGGTGAAACACTCCGCGTCGTCTGGTCGTCGCCGAACGGCGAGACGTCTGCGACGCTGAGCCAGTCGACCGCACCCGGCGGATCCTGATCGATCGGCCGACCCGCGTTTCGTTCTGCTTTTTTGGATACCTGTGACTGACGAGAGTATCGTTTGTACGTCGTCACGCACCTGGTCGTGCGCTACGGTGCGAGCAGATTGCTCAGTTGCAAACGCAACTATAGACGAGGTAGTTCGATCAGAATCGGGCCGCAGAAGTCGATTTCGCGCGTTTCAGACCGCGGGCGCCCCTTCGGAGGTGCCGACGAGCCACGTTCCGTACGTGACGAGCGCGGCGGCCGGGATGAGCGCGTAGGTGAACAGTTGCGACGCGTCCGGGAGGGCCCCCGGGAGCAGCAGCAGCGATCCGACGACTATGAGAGCGACACCGCCAAGCACGCGTGTGCTATCGAACAATCCCATAGGTGGCACTACGGCCCGTGGAATATGGACTTTCCGCTTCTGGACGTCGTCACCGCCGGACCAAAGCGGCGCCTCACCGATGGACGATATCGAGCACGGGGTTGCGCCCCGGCGCGTTATACTACCGGACGCGTCTGAAACGCAGTTCGTCATCCCGGGGAGAGGAATCTCTTGACACAGTTGTGTCCGACAATATAAGCAGCCGCCGCCCGACGGAGGGCGTATGGACGTAGCGATCGTCACCGTGGGGAACGAACTGCTCGCGGGCGACATCGAGAACACGAACGCCACGTGGCTGGCGAAGGAACTCACTGCCCGTGGCGCCGACGTCGCGCGGATCATCGTCGTCCCCGACGACGAGGGCGTCGTCGCCGGGACGATCCGCGAGTGGGCCGCCGAGTTCGACGCCGTGATCGTCACCGGCGGCCTCGGCGGGACGCCCGACGACGTGACGATGCCCGCCGTCGCCGCCGGGTTAGATCGGGAACTCGTGGTCAATCCCGTCGCCGACGCAGACGTACAGGAGACGATCGATCGAATCTACGAGGAGAATCCCGATCTGGAGTTCGAGCTCCGGCCTGAGTGGTACGCCTCGATGCCGGTGGGTGCGACGCCGATTCCGAACCCCGAGGGGCTCGCACCGGGGTGTGTTGCCGAGAACGTGTACGTCCTGCCCGGGATTCCCGAGGAGATGGAAGCCGTCTTCGCGAACGTCGCCGGGGAGTTCGATGGCGACGTGGCGACGCAGACGCTGTACTCCCCCGAGCCGGAAGGGGCCCTCGCGTCGGTTCTGGGCGACGTCGCGGAACGATTCGGGATCCGTGTCGGAAGCTACCCGAACCGGGAAGCGGGCGAGACCCGAATCAAGCTCACCGGCGACGACGAAGCAGTGCTCTCGACGGCCGTGGCGTGGCTCAGAGCGAATTCGCGCGTCGAACTCAGAGTGGCCGACGGAGACGGGGACGGTACCGAAGCCAACGAGTGAGCGCGGTGCGGCGGCTGCGTGGCGTGCGGCGGATAGTTAGCGCGGATTCGGGAGGCTCGTGGTGTCTCGCGGTGAGAGCGACGCGAGCGACCCGCGGGATTGGATGATGTTGAACGCCGTCACGAGATCCGAGCGGGAGATGAGCCCGACGACCTCGCCCTCGTCGTCGACGACGGGGAGGCGGCCGACGTCGTTCTTCTGCATCTGCTCGATGGCCGTCATCGCGTCGGCGCCGGGTGAGATCGTCGCCAGGTCGTTCGCCATCACGTCGCCGACCCGGTAGGCGTCGCGTTCGACTTCCTTGATCGAGCGGGCGTCGCTGAGCGTCACCATCCCGACGAGGCGGTCGCCATCCATCACCGGATAGCCCGTGTGGCGTTCGGTGAACATTCGCTCGAGGAGTTCGGCGACGCTTGTGTGCTCGCTCACCACGTCGAGATCCTGACGGGGCGTCATCACGTCTCTGACGGTCACGTCCTGGAAGGCGGCCTTCATCACGGTCTGTTGGGCTTCCGAGGACGCCCCGATGTAGATGAAGAAGGCCAAAGCGACCAGGAACAGATTCGTGAACAGTCCGAAGAGCCCGAGGAGAAACGCGAACACTTTCCCGACCTCTGCGGCGATTTGTGTCGCGCGGGCGTGCGGTCGCGTTCGCGCGAGGAGGGCACGAAGGACGCGGCCGCCGTCCATCGGGAATCCGGGTAACATATTGAACACCGCGAGCACGATGTTCGTCAGCGCGAGGTAGCCGACGACGAACTTCACGGGGTCGAGTGCCGATGGGAGGACGGCAAAGGCCGCATACGAGAGCACGCCGAGGGCGACGCTGACGATCGGTCCGGCGACGGCGATCGAGAGCTCCTGCTTCCAGTCTTCGGGCATCTCGGCGAAGCTCGCGACGCCGCCGAAGAGCCACAGCGTGATCGAGTCGATCTCGTAGCCGTAGCGCATCGCGACGAGCGAGTGGCCGAACTCGTGGAGTAAGACGCAAAAGAAGAGGCCGATCGCCGCGGCCGCGCCCAGTACCCACTGCATCGACCCGGCCGTCAGCGGGCCGACGTCGATGGCCGAGCCGAACAGGTCGTTCAGGACGCCCACGAGTTGCCCGACGTCGTTCCCGATGAGCCACGCGAACAGGGGGAGAACGATGAGGAACGTGAGATCGAGCTTGATCGGGATACCGAACGCGCTACCAATACGGATTCCGCGCATAGCGAGACGTTGTCGGGCACGGGACTTAAGTCCAGCCGCGGCCACGCGATTCGCTGACAGAGCCGACCGGCAGACGAACCGCTGAAATACCTCGTCCACGTACCGTCGGGCGTGTCTCAGCAGGTCGGCCGCGTCGACACGCTCTTTCTCCACGAGACCGGCGACGACTTCCTCGTGGTCGTCGAACGGGACGGGGAGCGTGTCTTTCGCGGAGTCCTCGAACTAAAGGAGACGGACGCAGGCCCTCGTCCCGCGAAGTTCCGCATCAAGCGCGGATCGACGGAAGAGCCCCGCGATCCGAGCCAGTTCATCGAGCTTGCGCGCCGTGCGTCGCGAATCCGTATTTCGGAACAGACCTCGAAGCAGCGTCGCGACGAACTTCGCGAGATGCTCGACGGCTACCAACTCGAAGCGCTAGTCGTTCGGACGTGTCGATACTGCGCTTCCGATGGGAGGTACTCGCCGATCACGGAGGATACGGCGATCAAGACCGACCGCGAGTACATCTGCCCCGACTGTGCAAAGCGGGAACTGGAGCGCGAACTCGACTTCTCGGCATCGGGGCGGCTCACCGGGGCGGCGCAGGACCGGCTCGAAGACCTCCTCTTGGAAACGCAGGACCTCGATCGGATCTCGAACCTCCTCGCCGGGGGGCTCGATCCCGATCTCACGAAGTTCGACACCGTCAGCGCGACGACCGACGAAGTCGACCTCGTCGAGACGTCGACGCTCGATCTCCACCCCGAACTCCAGCGGCGGGTCGAAGACCGATTCGACACGCTGCTTCCAGTGCAGTCGCTGTCGGTCGACAACGGGTTGTTCGAGGGCCGCGACCAACTCGTCGTGAGCGCGACCGCGACCGGGAAGACGCTCGTCGGTGAACTCGCGGGGCTCGACCGGGCGCTGAAGGGAGAGGGCAAACTGCTCTTTTTGGTCCCGCTCGTCGCCCTGGCGAACCAGAAGCACGAGGACTTCGAGGAGCGCTACGGCGGCCTCCTCGACGTGACGATCCGCGTCGGCGCGTCCCGGATCAACGACGACGGCAACCGCTTCAATCCGAACGCGGACGTCGTCGTGGGGACCTACGAGGGCATCGACCACGCGTTGCGGACGGGGAAAGACCTCGGCGACATCGGCACCGTCGTCATCGACGAGGTCCACACGCTCAAAGAGGAGGAGCGCGGCCACCGCCTCGATGGTCTCATCAGCCGGCTGAAGTACTACTGCGAGGACCGCGAGGCGGCCCGCGAGAGCTACGGGGGCGCACAGTACGTCTATCTCTCCGCGACGGTCGGGAATCCGGAGTCGCTGGCCGAGCGCCTCCGCGCGACACTCATCGAGTTCGAGGAGCGTCCGGTCCCGATCGAGCGTCACGTGACGTTCGCCGACGGCAGAGAGAAGCCGGACATCATCAACAAACTCGTCAGACGCGAGTTCGACTCGAAGTCCTCGAAGGGCTACCGCGGGCAGACCATCGTCTTCACGAACTCGCGACGGCGGTGTCACGAGATCTCGCGAAAACTGGAGTACGACTCCGCGCCGTATCACGCCGGCCTCGACTACGGCCGGCGGAAGCGCGTCGAGCGGCAGTTCGGGGATCAGGACCTCGCCGCGGTGGTCACGACCGCCGCGCTCGCCGCCGGCGTCGACTTCCCCGCCTCACAGGTCATCTTCGACTCGCTGGCGATGGGCATCGAGTGGCTCTCCGTCCAGGAGTTCGAGCAGATGCTCGGGCGTGCCGGCCGCCCGGACTACCACGATCAGGGGACGGTCTATCTTCTCGTCGAACCCGACTGCACCTACCACAACACGATGGAGATGACCGAAGACGAGGTCGCGTTCAAACTCCTGAAAGGCGAGATGGAGGACGTCCTGACGCACTACGACGAGACCGCGGCCGCCGAGGAGACGCTCGCGAACGTCGTCGTCGCCGGCAAGCGTGCCAAGCGACTGAACGACCGGATGGTCGGTGACGTCCCGACGAAACACGCGATCGGCAAACTGCTCCAGTGGGAGTTCATCGACGGCTTCGATCCGACGCCGCTGGGACGGGCGGTCTGTCGGCACTTCCTCTCGCCGAAAGACGCGTTCCGCATCCTCGATTGCATCCGCTCGGGCACGGACCCCTACGGACTCGTCGCCGAGATGGAACTCCAAGACGAGTTCTGAACGCCGGCGGCGGTCGCCGACCCGACTCATCACACTCGGGTGACGGAGGTCGAATCGGGGGCCGAAAGGGGGCTCCACCGCCGGACGTGAGAGAAATCCCACAGTATTTTGCACTGGCGAGTCGACCGAACAATGTGGCACCGATACCGCCAGGCGTCCTCGCTGTTTTCCTCGTCGTCCTCGTCGCGCTCGCGCTGTTCGTCACCGAGCCAGTTCCGGTCGACGTCACTGCGATCGGGGTGATGGTGGCGCTGCTGTTGATCCAGCCGGCGTCGGCGGCGCTGGCAACGATAGGGCTCTTGGGCGACCCGATCGTGCTCTTTGCGGACTACCCCGCGGACGCGCTCTCGGGCTTTTCGAGCGAGGCGACGCTGACGGTGCTTGCGATGTTCATCCTCAGCGACGGCGTCCAGCGCACCGGCGTCGTCCAGCGGCTGGGCGCGCGGATCGCCTCTTTCACAGGAGACAGTATGGACCGACAGCTCGGGGCGACGATCGGCGTCGTCGCGCCCATTTCCGGATTCATCAACAACACCGCGGCGGTCGCCATCTTGCTGCCGATGGTGACAGACCTCGCCGAGCGCGGCGGGACGTCGCCGTCGAAACTGCTCTTGCCGCTCTCGTATGCGTCGATGTTCGGCGGGATGCTCACGCTGATCGGGACGTCGACGAACATCCTCGCCTCCGAACTCTCGGGACGGCTCATCGGCCGGACGTTCACGATGTTCGAGTTCACGCAACTCGGTATCGTCGTCTCCATCGTGGGCACAGCGTACTTGCTGACGGTCGGGCGGTGGCTGACCCCCGAGCGGATCAAGCCCCGACAGGATCTGACCGAGGAGTTCGAGATGGGCGAGTACCTGACGGAGGTCGTCGTCCGCGAGGACTCACCGCTCGTCGGCCAGCAGGTCCGGCGCGCGCTGGAGGAGACAGACTTCGACATCGACCTGATTCAGTTGATCCGCAGCGGCGAGGTCTTCCTCGAACCGCTCGGGCCGAAGCAGATCCAACCGGGCGACGTGTTCGCGATTCGGACCGACCGCGACACGCTCGTCGAACTACTCGACGTCGAAGGGCTGGACGTCGTGCCGACGGCCGTCGACGAATCGGAGCTAGAAGCCGGCGAAGCCCGGCAGAATCTCGTCGAGGTCGTCATCGGTCCGGGGTCGTCACTCGTCGGCGAGTCGCTCGCGTCTGCGAGCTTTCGACAGCGGTACAACGCGACGGTGCTCGCGCTGCGGCGCGGGCAGGAACTCTTCCGCCGGCGGATGGACAACGTCACGCTCCGCGTCGGCGACACGCTCCTCGTGCAGGCGACCGCCGACAGCATCGAGCGGCTCGATGCGAACCGGGACTTCATCGTCGCCCAGGAGATCGAACAGCACGACTTCCGCGGGGAGAAGACGCCGATCGCCGTGGGCATCGTCGTCGCCGTCGTCGGCCTCGCCGCGCTCGACATCCTCCCGATCGTCGTCTCCGCGCTCGCGGGGTCGCTCGCGATGGTCGCGACGCGATGTCTCCGTCCGGGCGAACTCTACGACGCGGTTCAGTGGGACGTCGTCTTCTTGCTCGCAGGCGTCATTCCGCTGGGCATCGCACTGGAGTCGTCCGGTGGCGCGGCGCTGCTGGCAGGACTCGTCGTCGCCGTGGGCGATCTACTGCCGCTCGTCGGGGTGCTGGCGGTGTTCTATCTCATCACCGCGATCCTGACGAACGTCATCTCGAACAACGCGAGTGTCGTGTTGATGATCCCAGTCGCGGTCGAGGCAGCTCAGACGCTCGGTGCGAACGCCTTCTCGTTCATCCTGGCAGTGACGTTCGCGGCGTCGACGGCGTTTATGACGCCCGTCGGCTACCAGACGAACCTGTTCGTCTACGGTCCCGGCGGCTACCGTTTCAGCGACTACCTCCGGGTCGGCGGCCCGCTTCAGTTGGTGTTCGCGGCGGTGACGACCGTCGGCATCGCCGCGATCTGGGGAATCTGATTCCGGTCGACGCCGAACGAAATCCTTTACTCGGTGACGCCGCCACGTTCAGACGCGGGACCGTGGGTTAGCCTGGTATACTTCGGGCCTTGGGTGCCCGTGACCCCGGTTCGAATCCGGGCGGTCCCATTTCTGTGCGACGAACGTACGTGAGGAGCCAGAAACCGACAGCGACCGGTTCGAGGTCGGCGAGGCCGAGCCTACGAGGTCTCGATTCAGTTCGAATCCGGGCGGTCCCATCTCTGTGCGCGGAATCCTCGTGAGAAACCAGAACCGGACAGTTACTGGTTCGAATTCGTCGAGCCCGAGCGTGTGAGGACTCGGTTCAGGTCGAAGCCACTCGGCCCGATCGATGGCGAGCGCCGAGTGTGACAAACAGGCTCACCCGAACAGTCGCTGGAGGAAGCTACGGCTGCTCGATCGCTCTGCGAGCAAGACGGAGCACTCGACGTCCTCGACGATTTTGAAGTGCAGCGTGCCCGTGACGAGTCGCGTCAGCAGACCACGTTCGGTCGCGCCCACCACGAGCAGCGTGTGGTCTCGCGCTTCGCGTTCGATCGCGCGTTCGACGTCGCCGGAGTCGTCGACGATGAATTTGGCGTCGCCCAGGCCTCGCTCGGTCGCCCAGTCCGCCAGGAACTGCTCTCCGCGCTCGCGTTCCCCGGGGCTGTCGACGACGTGCAGAAGCGTGACCGAGGACCCGGCGACCGTTCGAAGGCTGGCCGCGACCTCCGCGCTCAGGTCGGCGTGCGCGTTGTCCGTAACCGGCAGCAGGATCTCCGATTCGTCCAGATCCCGGTCCCGCAACACGAGGAAATCCGACGGGAGTCGATGCGTCAGTTCGGTCAACGGTCGCTCGGTTCGAACGGCGCTCCAGATCCTGTCGTCGCCCCAGTTCAGGAGCGTGAGGTCGGCGTCCTTCCGCCGGGCGATGTCGAAGATCTCCTCGAAAGAGCGGTGGGAGACGACCGTCGAGCACTCGTAGCCGACGTCGTAGGAGTTGACGTGCTCGCGGATGTCCTCGAAGAGGGCGTCGGACTCGGCGACGATCCGCTGTCGCTGTGCCGGACCGTACGAACGGGAGGGGACCTGAACGACGTGAACCGTGTGAACGGTGGCGTTGTCGTGCGTACTGGCGATCTGACAGGCGAGTTCGAGCAGAGGCGACTCCGTTCGCGGATTCGCGATCGGCACGACGATTCGGTAGTCGACCGGCTCGTCGGCTTCGCTGGTCGTGTCGATGAGGGGAACGTACGACCGGCCGACGAAGCCACCGAAGAGCCACTCGCGGGTCGAGAGCTGTCGGGCGGACCCCTCGAACCGGGCCGATTCGAGGCGTGACTCGGTCGTCTGAAAGTAGTTGACGACCGTCACGAGCACGACGCCGCCGACGGTGTTACCGACGAGAACCGGGAGAACGAAATCGGTGAGCCCGAGCCACAGCGCGAGGTCGTTCTGAAAGACCAGATAGAGCATCTCGGTGAAAGAGACGACGACGTGGAAGAGGTTCCCCATCGGGATGGCGAGAAAGGCCAGATAGACCACCGCGATCCGGGAGATGGTGTCCCGAGAGGCGTACTCCACCCAGACGACGCCGGCCACGATCAGGCCGGCGAACGCCGCCTTGACGAACAGCGTGCCGGCTTCCGTCTCGATCCCTTTCTGAGCGAGGTTCAGCGCTGCCGTGGCGCCCTCCGGGGAGAGGACGCCGCCGTACGCCAGCGTGGCCGCGCCAACGGCACCGCCGGCGAAGTTGCCGGTGAGAACCACGACCCAGTTGCGAAGCAGGGCCGGAACGCTCGCGAGGCGTTCCAGCGTCAGCGCCACCGGCGGGAGCGTGTTCTCGGTGTAGAGCTGGTAGCCACCGATGATGATGTAGATAAACCCGAGGGGGTAGAGCATCGCGCTCAGAACCTCGTGACCGTCAGTCGAGGCCGTCAACGACGCGTACAACAGGAAGGTGATCGAGATGGCGAAGCCGGCCGCGAGCGCGCTGAAGAACAGTTCACGGCTCCCGGACGTGATCTCTTCATCCGCCGCTGCGACGATCCGCTGGAAGATTTCGTCGGAAGTGAATCGGTCTCGAACGACCGACCCGACGGCCGGGGCGCCGCTCCGGGACTGTTCGACCGCTTCGCGGACGGTTTCGCTCTCGGAAGTCGTATTCGGGTCTCTTTCGGATGTCACGATGCTACTGGCTCCGCTTCCGTCCGAGGTCTTTTAATTATTCCGGACGATACAAGAATATGACTCGGATGCAGCGTCGCCTAAGTATCGCCCTCATCGCCCTGTTGGTCATATTCACCCCGGCACTGATACTGGTAGCTACCCTCGAAGCCCTGTTTTTATTAGGGGAAATCACGCTGGCGGACATCTCTGCGCTCGAGTTCATCGAGTTGTACTTGCTCGACCTCGCGCTGCTGGTGCTCTTCGTTGTTGCCGTCTATCAGATAACGAAATACGTCGTCGGCGAGCAGCTCCCCGCTCCGCTAACGGAGACAGAAACCGAGGAACGTCCTGCAGACGACGAGTCCTCAGATTGATAGGGATTATCGTAAGTCTCCATAGATTTCTCGCCGGACGGTACGGCGAGAATCTCCGAACAGTTACGATAATCCCTATGAGTAGGTACTACGATCGGGACTGTAGAGTCGGAGGCGAGAGGTGCATAGTAGCGGAGGCGGCAAGTCTGCAGTCAGACGCTATCGCTGCTGCCGGGCCGAATCTGCGGTCTCAAAATTGATACTGCCACAGAGAGGATTATAATGATGCTCGTGATACAGATGCGTGATGGGGGTCTCATCGAGTCCGATTCGCGTTCTCCACATCGACGATGAGCCATCGCTCACAGAGCTGACAGCGACGTTCCTGGAGCGAGCGGACGACCAGTTCGAGGTCGACACGGCGACGAGCGCGAGCGAGGGTCTCGCACGACTCGACGAGGACACGTTCGACTGCGTCGTCTCAGATTACGATATGCCGCGACAGAACGGGATCGAGCTCCTCGAACGCGTCCGTGAGGACCATCCGAGACTGCCGTTCATCCTCTTTACCGGGAAGGGGAGCGAGGAGGTCGCGAGCGAGGCCATCTCCGCCGGCGTGAGCGACTATCTCCAGAAGCGGAGGGGGACCGAACAGTACCAGTTGCTCGCAAAGCGCATCCGAAGCCACGTCGAGCGCACGCGTGCGCAGCGCAAGGCCGCAGAACACGAATCGCACCTGCGGCAGGCCCAAGAGATGGCGGATCTCGGGAGTTGGCACAAGGACGTCCGCGACGACGAGATCTGGTGGTCAGAGGAGATATACGGGATCTTCGGAATCGATAGGGAGCAGTCCGACACCGACCGATCGGCCAAGCGACCGCTCGACCACCGGGAGTTTCTCACCTACGTCCATCCCCAGGACCAAGGCTTCGTCGACGAGAAGTGGCGTGCCGCACTCGACGGTGCAGCGTACGACATCGAACACCGAATCGTGACGGACTGCGGAGAGACGCGCTGGGTCCGCCAGCGGGCCGAAGTCGAGTACGACGACGACGGCGAGCCACTCGAAGCGCTCGGCATCGTCCAAGACATCACCGAGCGCAAGGCCCGCGAACAGGAGATCAAGAAGGCGAAAACGCAACTGGAGGCCGCAATCGACACCGGAGCCGTCGGCACCTGGGAGTGGGACGTCGATGCCGACGAACTCGTCGTCGACGCTCGATTCGCGCGGCTGTTCGGCGTCCCGCCGGATGCCGCAGACGACGGCCTTCCACTCGAAGCCTACGTCTCCGCGGTCGCCGACGCTGACCAAGAGCGGATCGAGCGTGCGGCCGAGACAGCCCTGGATGCTTGCGGCGAGTTCCAGGAGGAGTTCCGCGTTCACGACCCGGACGGGGAACGTCGGTGGGTGCTCGCGAGTGGCCGCGTCAAGTGTGACGGCGACGGGAAGGCACGCCGATTCCCCGGTGCACTAGTCGACATCACCGATCGGAAGGCAGACGCCTCCCGCGAGCAGCAGCCGCCAATCAACTGATACTGTCGGACAGAACGATGTGAAAATTATCGGACCCCGTGGGTGCCAACATCATTCACGAACATCTGTCCGGCAGTATGAGCCTAAGAGCTCGAAGCGGTGCGGCAGCTATATGTAGTATATGCAACTGCTACGAGAGCTTCTCGGACTGCTGCGCCTGCGTGACCCGCCGGTTCGCCTGCGCGATTCGGTTTCGCGCGGCGTTCGTGAGCGGTTCCGGAACGGTGTCGCCCGCGGCTTCGATCCGATCGAGAACGCGCTCCAGGCCGGTTTCGACCGCCTGCAGTTGCTGATCCGCGTTGCCGCGCTCGCCGGCACGAGCGCGCTCCGCTGCACGCGAGGCCGCCTCGACGATCGCATCGAACGCACGGAGAAGTCCGCCGAGCGCGTTCTGGACGCCTCCACCGTCGAGCGAGGTGCTCAGTTCGCCGTCGAGCAGCGCCCCGAGTTCGTCGCGCGTCTCGGCGGCGATCGACGCGAGGAACGCGGCGAGCGACGCTTTCCCTGTCTCCGGCCGGTCGATCCGAAGGGCACCGGACGCGTCGGGATCTGGGTTCACTCTGAAGGCCCCGAGGGCGCCGTCGGCGTCCCGGACTTCGGTCGTGTACGCACCGCCGCGGTGGACGTAGACCGCGTCGGAACCGTCCAGCGGGGCGTCGTAGAGTCGGCCGGCGAAGTCGTCTTCGACCGCCAGATCCGTCAGGTCGGCGTCGGTTCCCGAGGCGTCGACTTCGAGCTTTCGGGCGTCCTCGCGGGCGACGAGTGGGATTTCTCCGTCGATGCCGGCGGTCGCGACGCGTTGGTCTGCCGACGACGTGGGCGCGCCGGTGGTGGTCGACAATGCAGTCTCACCAGGGGTGGTCGACTCGGCTGTCGTCGACTCGGCTGTCGTCGACTCGGCTGTCTTCGGCGAGGCAGGAGCAGTCTGCTCGTCAACCGTCGTCGGCGACTCCTCTGATGTGCTCGTGTCCGTCGTCGTCACGTCCGACGCGGTTTCCGATCCGCCACTCGTCGCTGTCGCGTCTGACTCGCTGTCGCCGACAGACAGTCGCTCGCTGTGCGGCGCCTGACCCGGGGCGTTGACGGTGAAGCGGTGGTCGCCCGCCGGGACGTCGCGGACGACCGCGACGCCCTCGAACGTCGGTACGGCCACCGGATCGCTTTCCAGGAGCGCGACGGCTTCGACGGTCGCGTCCGCGGTCGTCAGCCCCTCCTGGTCGGGGGCGTCGTCCGTCGTGACGGCTTCTGTGACGCGGGCGACGACGGTGTTGATCGGCGCTGCAGCCCCGATGGCGTCGTAGCGCTCTGCCAGCGCCGCCCGATGGTTGGAGTCGGTGATGTCCGCCGCAGGGTTCTCATAGCGCGGTTGTCCCCACGGCGCGCCGGTCGTCGAGATGTGGCCCGCGATGGCGTCCTCGGCGGCCTGTGGGACCGCGAACTCGAAGCTCAGTTGCGGACCGGTGAAATCGGTGAGGTGTTCGATCTCGCTCGTCGGGACGAGATCGTACGTGTCGTCGGTCGCTGACTCCAGATCCGGGTTCGCGCCTTCGGAACTCGTGGCCGTCGAGGCGTTCCCCGGTGCGCCCTCGCGTCCGCTGTAGCGGAAGACGACGCCGGTCGACCGCTCGGGGAGGTCCGTCGGCGGTGACGCGAGGGCATCGAAGGACCGAACCGTCAGTTCGTCCGGCACGAGCGCGTCCCTGTCGACGTTCGGTAGCCGCTCGTGCTCGTACACGGGCGCGCCCTCGTACTCGGGGACGACGTAGGGAAGTCGCGCTCCTTCGTCGCGCGGCAGCCCGTACGCCAGAGGCAACTCCGAGAGCGCCTCGATGCTCGTGATCGCGGAGTTGGTGATGTCGGCGAGGAGGTCCGCCCCCGGCAAGCGCTGGAACCCGTCGGGTTCGTCGTTGACGGACAGCGCACTGGAGTGTGAGCCGAGTTCCGAGAGGAGCCGCGGCACCATCTCGGGTTCGGGGTCCAGAAACTCGTTGTTCGGAACTTTGCGGGAGTGCGAACTCGCGACGTACAGTTGCGGTCGGCCGGTGTCGGTGTCGACGAAGACGTGCAGGACCTCCCAATCGTGCCAGTGGAAGTTCGTCGAGAACTGATCGAACGCCGAGTACATCCAGAACTGGACGACGGCCAGCGGGGAGTCGTCGTACTCGACGGCGTTGGAGAACACCGTCGGGTTCGGTGGCTCGCCGGACGCCGCATACTGCTCGTGATAGCCGTCGAGCGCGTCGAAGCCGTCGACGATCGACTCGCCGTCCTGCTCGCTCGCGTACGGGCGTGGGTCCGTCGGCAGCCACGGTTCCGCGCGGTCGAAGTACAGCGTCGGTGCGAACCGCTCTGCGAGTCGTCGAGCGGCGTCGGGATCAGTCGTGGTCGCTTCGCCGTCGGGCTCGCGGTCGGTGAACGAACACCCGGCGAGCGCACTCGTGCCGACGCCGCCGAGGGCGGCGAGGAGCGTCCGACGGCTGAGGTCAGTCGTGTCGGTAGAGGTCACAGTTTGAGTGAGTCGTGGATTCGTCGCAAAAGCGGGCGACACAGCGACTTCGCAGTGTCGTTATTTGTACGCCTCGCGCAGGAACACAAGCGCCGCGCCGAACATCGCCAGGTTGCCGAAGAAGGCGAGCCGTTCGCCGCTTCGGGAGTCTTCGTCGGCGTTCCAGAAGTCGTGCATCGTCGTGGTCACGACCGCGAGGAAGGTGACGACCGCGCCGGTCGCGATCTTGGGGAGCCGCCAGAACGCGACGCCGAGACCGGCGACGACCATCATCCCCGAGGCGAACGGCGCGGCGAGTCGGGGGAACGGAACGCCCGCGGATTCGGCGTATTCGATCGTGTCTTCCATATCGCGGAAGTCCTCTGACGCCTGGAGCGCGAGGCCGAACCCGAACAGTAGCCGGCCGAGCCTGGAAGGGGCGGCGGGGCTGCCGTCGGAATCGGCGCTTTCGGTGTCCTCGACCATACCCGCGGATCGTTCGCGGGCGCTCATAAGCGTTCTGTCGGTACCGGGGGAAGCCGACAGCGTATTGCCGATCGGTTCGTCATACCCGTGTATGAAGATCGAGGCGGGCGATCGGGTCGCTGTGGAGTACATCGGCCGGTTGGAGGACGGGACCGTCTTCGGGACCTCGAAGTACGCCGTCGCGGTCGAGCACGGCCTCGCAGACGCGGAAGATCGCGAGCCGAGCGACTACGAGCCGCTCGCGTTCACCGTCGGCGAGGGCGACGTGATCGAGGGGCTCGACGAGGCCGTCCGCGGAATGCGCGTCGGCGACCAAGAAACGGTCCACGTGCCACCGGATGCGGCGTACGGCGAAGTCCGATCCGACCGCGTCCGCGAGTACGACCCCGAAACGTTCGAGAGGATGGTCGGCGAGTCGCCTGCGGTCGGCCTCCACGTCCACGCGCAGAACGGACTGCACGGGGACGTCGTCACCGTCCACGAGGACGCGGTGGAAGTCGACTTCAACCACGAACTCGCGGGGAAGACACTCGTGTTCGAGGTCGAGATCGTCGATCACCAGCGGGACGAGTAGTCGCCACCGTCTCGCGAAACAGGTCAGTCCCGCTCAGAGACGGGGATCGGCCGAGCGTTCAAATACGGAGAGGCGACCAACCGCCCACGTGTCTTCCTCGCCCGAGACGATCCCGATTTCGCACCTCGCCCGCGCGGCCTACTGCCCGCGACAGCTCTACTACGCCCGCCGCGACGACGACCACGCGCCGCCGCCGGAGGTCGACGCCGTGCGCGAACTCGCGTCCGAGTACGATGCCCTCCGGACAGCGGCGGACAGACGGCTTCAGGAGCGGCCACTTGCGGTGTCCCCGGCGACCTACCGATCGAATCTGGCGGCGCTCGCCGAGCGAGACGACTACGGTCGGCTCGTCGACCCCGCGCTCCGAAACGTCGTTCTCTACGGCCGTGACTGCCACGGCGTCGCACACAAGGTTCTCGAATCCGCAGGAGACGACGAGGACGCCCCGCCACCGACGCCGACGGTCGTGTCACCGGGCGATCCGCCGCCGCGGGGCGTCTGGGAGCCCCAGCGCGTCCGCGCCGTCGCCGTCGCGAAAGCGCTGGCGTGGGAGCGCGGGCGGGAGATTCCGCGTGCGCTCGTCGAGTATCCGTCGCACGGCGTCGTCCGAACGGTCCGGCTGACGACGCGGAACAAGAGCGCCTACCGGCGGACGCTGTGGACGGTCCGGTCGATGCAGGGAGTACCGAGTCGCATCCGCGACGAAGCGAAGTGCGAGGCCTGCGACTACCGGACGTCGTGTGGGACGAAGACGCGGTCGCTGAAGACGATGCTCGGACTCGGCTGAGCCGGACTGGGTCGGTCGGCGTCGCGTTAGCCATCCTCGAAGACCGGTTCGGACCCGGCCTCGTCGGTGAGCCAGGCCACGATAGCGTCGGCCATCGCGCCGCGTCGGTAGATCACGTTTCGTTGGGGATCGACGACCGTGCTCTCGGTACCGGGCGTGGGACCGGCGTCGACGATCGCTCCGACCGACGCCCGGAGGTCCGGGTCCAGCTCCGAGATTTCCGTCACGCTCGGAGCGCCGCTGACGTTCGCGCTCGTCGCCGTCACGGGCGTGGGAGCGACCCGCTCGAACAGCGCGAGCGCGACCTCGTGGTCCGGGATCCGGACTCCGACCCGGTCGCGGCCGGCTGTGAGCAGGTCCGGGAGCGACGGGTCGTGCTCGACGACGACGGTGACCGGCCCAGGGAGGAACGCCCGCATAAATTCGAGCGCGCGCTCGCTGGGCTGGGTGTATCGTTGTGCGACCGAGATCGTCGGCGCCCCCATCGAGAGTGGCTTCGTCCGGTCGCGGCCTTTCGTCTCGAAGACGCGTTCGACCGCGTCGGGGTCGGTCGCGTCCGCCCCGAGCCCGTAGACCGTCTCGGTCGGGTAGACGACCGTCTCGCCGTTCTCGATGGCGTCGGCCGCCTCGTCGAGAGCGGTGTCGAGTTGGTCCGTGAACGTCTCGTCGAACCCCGTCATCTAGTGAACCCGTCGTGGCGAGCCAGCAAGAGCGTGGCGGATGCGGCGGGCCGGAGGAGGCATTCCGCGAGACCGAAAACAGCTCAGACGTGGTCGTCGATCGCCGCCGCGATCTCGTCGTACGCGGGGAACTCGGGCCATTCCCCGGCGACCCACGCGTACTGGATCGTCCGTTCTTCGTCGAGCAGGAAGACCGCCGGTCGGTGCTCCGTGACGCCGGCCATCCCGTCGAGGTCGTGTTCGACGTCGTAGGCGGCGGCGACCTCGGCTGTGGGATCCGAGAAGAGTCGCGCGTCCGCGGCGCGCTCTTTCAGGAGTTCCTTGTGCTCGTACGGCGAGGAGATCGAGACGCCGACGACCTGCACGTCGGCGGCGAATCCGCGCTCGTCGATCTCTTTCCAGATGTACGTCGTCGGGAACGCACCATCCATCGGGTGGAATACCAGGAGCGTCGGCCCGTCGGCGACGATCGACGACAGCGACGCGTCCTCCCAGTACTCTTCGTTCACGAGGGGGCGCGTGAAGTCCGGGGCGATCTCACCGACCGTCGGGTGGTCCGTCTCGGGGAGCGAGACGACCTCGAAGTCGACCATCAGGCGACACCTCCGTCACCGTAGGTCTTCATCAGATACTCCACGATGTTGGCCGATTCGGACATCTTCACGCCGGTGTTCTCGTCGACGATCGCCGGGACGCTCCGCTTGCCCGAGACGCGCTTGACGACGTTTCGGTCGGCGTGCATCGGTTCGACGAACCGCGAGCGATACGGCAGATCGAGTTCGTCGAGGACTCTGACGACGCGCTCGCAGAACGGGCACGCCTGGAGCCGATACAGCGTTATGTGTGGGTCCGAATCGCTCATAGCCGGCGTACGAACGATGAACGCCTAAGCCCTTCGCACCCGGAAGATAGCGTTCGACGTACCAGCGACAGGCGAGTCGAACCGCTGTGCGCCGACGGAATCGACGGATCCGAGGGTAACTCTTAATTCCGGGGCCAGACAAGGTGACGTAGTTATATGGGTTTGTCTCCACCACTCGCATCTCTCGCCGTCGAACGGCCGCGCGGCACCGATGACTGGGCAGCGATCGCGCCGACCGTCGAATCACTCGACGGTGGAGTCGTCGAACCGACAGCCGTCCTGGGGCCGATCCTCCAGGCCCTCCCGATCAACGACACGACGGTCACCATCGCGGGCGCGGCCGCAATCTTCGTTCTCATTGCCTTCTCGGCGTTCTTCTCCTCCTCGGAGATTGCGATGTTCTCGCTGGCGAAACACCGGATCGACTCGCTCGTCGAAGACGGCGTCCCGAGAGCCGAGATCGTCAGCGACCTCAAGGCGAACCCCCACCGACTGCTGATCACGATCCTCGTCGGGAACAACATCGTCAACATCGCGATGTCCTCGATCGCGACGGCGATCGTGAGCATCTACTTCGACCCGGGTGCGGCGGTGCTCGCCTCGACGTTCGGGATCACGACGCTCGTGTTGCTCTTCGGTGAGAGCGCGCCGAAGTCCTACGCTGTCGAGAACACAGAATCGTGGGCGCTCCGTATCGCGCGCCCCCTGAAGTACTCCGAGTACGTCCTCCTGCCGCTGGTCGTCATCTTCGATTACCTGACCCGCGTCATCAACAAGGTGACCGGCGGCCGCTCGGCTATCGAGACGTCCTACATCACTCGCGACGAGATTCAGGACCTCATCGAGACGGGCGAGCGGGAAGGCGTTATCGAGGAGGAAGAGCGGGAGATGCTCGATCGGATCTTCCGGTTCAATCAGACCATCGCCAAAGAGGTGATGACGCCGCGGCTCGATATGACCGCCGTCGCGAAGGACGCGACGATCGACGAGGCAATCGAGACGTGCGTCCAGTCCGACCACGAGCGCGTCCCCGTCTACGACGGCAACCTCGACAACATCATCGGTATCGTCACGATCCGGGACCTCGTGCGCGAGAAGCACTACGGCGAGGGGACCGCGTCGCTGATCGACATCGTCCAGCCCACGCTGCACGTCCCCGAGTCGAAGAACGTCGACGAGTTGCTGACGGAGATCCAGGACAACCGCCTGCGGATGGTCATCGTCATCGACGAGTTCGGGACCACGGAAGGGCTCGTGACGCTCGAAGATATGGTCGAGGAGATCGTCGGCGACATCCTCGAAGACGACGAGGAAGAGGCCTTCGAGTTCCTCGACGACCGGGAGACGCTCGTCCGCGGCGAGGTGAACATCGACGAAGTCAACGAAGCGCTTGGCCTCGAACTCCCCGAAGGCGAGGAGTTCGAGACGCTCGCGGGATTCATCTTCAACCGCGCCGGGCGACTCGTCGAGGAGGGCGAAGAGATCACCTACGACGGGATCACCATCCGGATCGAACAGGTCGACAACACTCGCATTATGAAAGCGCGGATCACGACGCCCGAAGAACCCGAAATCGAAGAGGAGGGCGACGATACCTCGGAGGAAGAACCCTCGGAGTCGCCGGCGCAAAGCGAATAATCGCTCTCGGCCGGAGCGCCCCGGCACCGACCGCTCTGCGTCGTCGCCCCCGGCTCCGGATCGAACGGGGCGTCCAAGAGACTGAACGAACGAGTCAGTTCGCTTTTTGGCCTCTGTATTTTTTCTTCTTAGTAAATATTATTTCTCTAATCTGGTTTAGAGTTTTTTCACTACAAAATTTTGTTCTTCTTTGGCGTGGGAGAACTGAGATAGAGAGAAAACTGTTCAGAGGGAATGTACTTAGTGTGCAGCCCCCGAATAGAGAATTGCAATGGCAGAACCCACAGCAGACCCCGACGAATCGGCCGGCGCCCCCGGAATCGGCGATCAGTTCCCCCAGCTCACCGTGGAGACGAGCCACGGCGAACTGACCATTCCCGACGACTACGAGGGCAAGTGGCTCGTCCTGTTCAGCCACCCCGGCGACTTCACCCCCGTCTGTACCTCGGAGTTCGTCGCCTTCGAGCAGCGCCGCGAGGAGTTCGAAGAGCTGAACGCCGAACTGCTCGGGCTGTCGGTCGACCGCGTACACTCGCACATCAAGTGGACCGAGTGGATCGAGGAGAACCTCGACGTCGACATTCAGTTCCCGATCATCGCTGACGACCAGGGCTCGGTCGGAAAGCGCCTCGGGATGATCCACCCGGGCGCAGGCACCTCCACGGTTCGTAGCGTCTTCCTCATCGATCCCGAGGGTACCGTCCGAATCGTCCTCACGTACCCGATGGAGATCGGCCGCAACATCGACGAGATCCTCCGCTCGCTGCGCGCGCTCCAGATGAGCGACGAGGAAGGCGTCGCCGCGCCCGCTGACTGGCCCGAGAACGAGAAATTCGGCGACCGCGTCCTCCTGTCGCCGCCCGGCACCGACGCCGACGCCGAAAAGCGGACAGCCGAAGCCGAAGACGACGACGAACTCGACTACTACGACTGGTGGTTCGTCACGAAAAAGCGGTAAAACACTGATTCGACCCGTCTCGGCAGAGTCGGAACGAACTGATTTTTTGATTTACAACAGCGCGTCGAGGCCGGCGAACGTCGCGTAGGCGACGCCAAACGCGAGCACGAGCGAACCGATCCACGCGAGCGCCGTCTTGGCCATCTTCTCGCGGCTGACGCCCGCACCGCCGGCGGCGTACCCGCTCCCGATGATCGCGCTGACGATGATCTCGTTGAACGAGACCGGAATGCCGAGCGCGACGGCCGCTTGTGCGATGGCGAACGACGGGATCATCGCGGCGATCGAACGGCGCGGGCCGAGCGAGGAGTAGTCCTGCGAGAGTGCTTTGATCATCCGCGGCGCGCCGGTCCACGAGCCCACGAGGAGACCGAGTCCGCCGCCGACCAGAAGTGCCGGGAGGGGAACCGCGACCGCGTCGAGAAGCGGCACGAGCGGGCCGATCGCGAGGCCGACCTGGCTCCCGCCGGCGGAGAACGCGACGAGACCGCCCAGGACGAGGAGAAAGCGGCGCTGGCCGCGGGCCTGATCGGCGTTCATCTCGCGGCGGACGAGCGCGGCCGCGACGGCGACGAACAGCCCCGACACGAGGGCGACGCCGAGGTCTATGTCGAGGACCGGGAGGACGATCGGCGGGGTCGCCGCCGCACCAACTTCGGCCAGCGAGCGGCCGCCGTCCCCGCCGAGCGCGGCGAATCGGATGTTCGCGATGAGGAGGCCGACGACCCCGCCGAGCACGGGGACGGCGGTGCGTTCGGGGATCGACTCGTTGCGGAGGAGTCGGGCTGTGCCGTAGGCGATCCCCCCGCCCACGAAGGGCGTGAGCACCCACAGCGAGACGATCTGCTGGTACTTCGCGATCGCGGGGCCACCGCCGTTCGCGAGCCCGACGCCGACGACTGCTCCGGTGACGGTGAACGCAGTGGCGATCGGGTAGCCGGCGAACACACCGATGGCGACGAGCGCGGCCGCGACGAGCAGTGCGACCGTCGACGCCGTCGCCGTGAGGACGGAGCCGACGACGAGTTCGGTCCCGACGGCTTCGGTGACGTTCGCGCCCTGGAGAATCGCGCCCGAGAGCCCGAGGACGCCGACGATGAAGCCGGCGCGCATCACGGAGATGGCGTTCGCACCGACGGCCGGAGCGAACGGCGTCGACCCCGACGAGCCCGCGCCGATGGACCACGACATAAACAGGCTGGCGAGGGCGGCGACGACGAGCGTGGCAAGGGTAGAGCCCGCGACCATCGCCGATTACTTCCCCCGGTAGCCCTCGTCGTATCCGTCGCGGAGCCCTGTCATCGTCCGCCTGATGAACAGGTACGCGAAGAAGACGAACCCGAGAAGAAACACGAGGAGAATCACCAACGCGGGATTCGACGCGACGAAGTCGACGACGACGTCGACCTGTGCGGGATCGCCACCCGGACCCACGGCTTGAGACCGGCCGACGGTTCCCGGCTGACGAGTGAGCATACGCGGGGCTTTCCGCGGCGTCAGTAAAGACGTTTCGCCGTCTCCCAGAGCGGGAGCGGCGAACACGAGAGAGAAGCGATCGAGGGCTGCCGTAAAGAGAGGAAGACTCATCACAGACGCGACGAAACGTTCCCGAGAAATGGCCGACATCCTCCCTACCCGGCCAGATCTGCCCGACGACGACGAGAAGGAGCCACGCGTCGTCGGCCTCGACAGTGACGAGGTGGACGATCTCCTCGCTGCGATCTCCTCGGAGACGGCGCGGCGGGTCCTCGACGAGTTACACGACGAACCGGGGGCGCCCTCTGACGTCGCCGGCAGAGTCGATACCTCCATCCAGAACGCGCAGTACCACCTGGACCGACTCGAAAACGCGGGGCTCATCGAATCGGCCGGTACAGCGTACTCCGAGAAAGGGCGGGAGATGACCGTCTACGCGCCCTCGGACCGCGCTCTGGTCGTCGTCGCGGGCAACGAGGAGGACACGAGCGGCCTCCAATCGGCGCTGACGCAGTTGCTCGGGGGACTCGGCGTCGTAGCGCTCGGCAGCGTCGTCGTGGACCGCCTCGTCAGAAGCGGAGCCGGCCCGTCGCTCTCGGTCGGATCGGGCGGTGCCGGCGGCGGGAGCGGGGGCGATTCGGGAGGTGCGACGAATCTCAGCGGGACGGAAGAGTCGGACGCGTCGGCCGCAGACGCGACGGCCACACCCGCGCCGGAGACGGCGACACCAACCGAAGCCCAGACCGCGACGCAGACGACGAGCGGCGGCGACGGAGGCGGGTTCCAGATCGCGGAAGCGACAGAGACGCCGACGCCAGCGGCGACGGGGACGCCGACCCCCGACGCGACCGGCACAGCGACGCCGGCCGCTACAGAGGCGCCGGCGCCAACGCCGACGGAGACGCCCGGGAGCGTCCCGACGGAGACCGTCGCGGAGGCGACACAGACGGTCTCGGACGCGGCCCGGACGGCCGTCGAGACGACACAGACGGCCGCGGGCGGCGGGGGCGACCCGCTCGACGTCGTCGCGTCGGCGGTCGGGGGACTGCCACCTGGCGCGCTCTTCTTTCTCGGCGGCGTCGTCGCGCTGTCGTTCGTCGCGCTAGTCTGGCGGCAGTGAGCACGTGGGGGCTTCGATCGCCTGCGACCACCTCGTCCGTGGTGAAATCACGCGCGGTGACCGTGGCCGGACGGCGAGCGCCGTCGTGTAAATGCTGAAACAGCAATTTGAGTCTACGTCGTCTATATTATTCTACGCGCCCGAATTCCGCCTGCAGGGTCGTCGCCGTTTCGGCACCCCATCGGTATTCGTCTCCCCCCGACGAGCCCCGAACGGACCGTCGCGTCGGTCGCCGCAGTCATCCCTCCCCTTGCCCCTCACCCGAGACTGCACCGGTCGCCCGACGCTGCCGAGCGGCGACGACCCGAAATCCTTCCCGTTTTTCGACGACTCGTAGTGCCGGGCAGAAAGCCGTAAAGCAGTGCAGCACCGGAAGCCGAGACTCTTCACATCGGTCTATCCGACAGTATCACGCCTCGCGTGACCGATCGCCGTCGACGAGAAACGACTCGAACACCTCGCCGTCGACAGTGACGAGTCGGCCGTCGAGGCCGCCGTCGTCGCGCCGCTCGAACTCGGCGTGCGCTGCCCGGTAGCCGCGCGGTTGTGCGTGGCTGCCAGGGTTGACGAGGACGAGATCGGGCGTCCGTTCGTAGGTCGGACGGTGGCTGTGGCCGAAGAGAACGACGTCCGCGCCGCGCTGCCGACCGAACAGCGAGAGCGCCGTCGACCCACCGCGCTGGCGATGCGTCATCGCGAACGTGAAGCCGCCGAAGGTGAAGTTTCGGGCCTCCGGAAGGCGGTCGCGGATCCCGGCGTCGTCGTTGTTGCCGGTAACGCCGAGGAGTCGGGCCGACTCGCGCTCGAAGTCGTCCAGGACGGATTCGCGCATAAAGTCGCCCGCGTGAGCGACGACGTCGGCGTCGCGGACAGCCTGGAGCGTCCGCCCGGAGAGCCGGTGGGAGTCAGTGCTGTGGGTGTCGGAGACGACGGTGAGCATAGGCCGCTGTAAGCGATCGGGGGACAAGAACCGTGCGGCGCCCGTTTCGTCGGGGTTCTGCGGAAGTGCGAGCGCGAGTGAGCATCGCCGTCGGGTGAAAACCACTTTAGTCCCGTCACCAGAGAGGGATGGTATGGCCGGAAGTAGAGGCGTCGTCCTCGCAGCCCTCGTCGCGAACGGAGCCATCGCCGTCCTGAAATTCATCGGATTTCTCCTCACCGGCAGTCCCTCGATGCTGTCGGAGACGTACCACTCGATCTCCGATACGGGCAATCAGGTGTTTCTCCTCATCGGGATTCGATACAGCAAGAAGGAGACGAGCCGCGATCACCCCTTCGGCTACGGCAAAGCGCAGTTCTTCTACTCGTTCCTCGTGGCCGTGTTGCTGTTCGGCATCGCCGGCTGGGAGTCGGTCAAGCACGGCTACAACGCCATCGTTCACGGCGGACACGGCGCCGCGGGAACAGTGTCGATCGCGGGCGCGACCTTCCCCTCCTGGTACGTCAACGTGGTCGTCCTCCTCGGCGCGATCGGATTCGAGAGTTACGCCTTCGTGAAGGCGAACACGGAGATGCAGCGGCAGATCGACCAGTACAACTGGACCGGGATGCGCGAGGCCTTCCAGAAGACGAGCGACGTGACGACGCTGACGGCGCTCACCGAGGACACGATTGCGCTCCTCGGCGCGGGGCTGGCACTCGCCGGGATCCTCCTCTCGAAGGCGACCGGCAACGAGGTGTACGACGCCGTCGCCGCACTGCTCATCGGACTCCTGCTGATGGGCTTCGCGCTCGCGCTCGCCTGGGAGAACAAGCGGCTCATCCTCGGCGAAAGTCTCTCGGCCGACGTCGAGACCGACTTACGGGCCGTCATCGAGAACTCTCCCCACGTCACCCACATCGACGCCTTCCGGACGGTGTTCGTCGGTCCCCAGAGCGCTCTCGTCACCGCGGACGTGAGCTTCGACCCCGACACCGAGGCAACGGAGTTAGACGAACTGATCGCCGACATCGAGACCCAACTCCGCGAGGCCGACGACCGAATCAAACACGTCTACGTCGAACCCGAAGTGTAGTCACACAGCGACCGAGTCGCTGAGCGGTGACGGTCAGTCCCGCAGGTCGTCGACCGCGTCTCCGATCCGGTCGACCGCCGCTTCGACGTCGGCGCGGGTCACATCGAGGTGCGTGCAGAAGCGTGTGAGGTAGTCGCCGTGTGCGCCGCCGAGGACGCCGTGTTCCGCGCATACTGCCTCGAACGTCTCGGCGTCGACACCGAGTTCGTCGGTGTAGACCTGGACGATGTTCGTGTCGGGATCCGATACCCGAAGCCCGTCGATCTCGTCGAGTCCGGCCGCGAACCGGGCCGCGTTCTCGTGGTCCTCCGCGAGTCGGTCGACGTTCTCCAGCGCGAGCAGTCCGGGCGCGGCGATCAGCCCGGCCTGGCGCATCCCGCCGCCGAACAGTTTTCGGACGCGTCGCGCGTCCGCGATGAAGTCCTCGTCGCCGGCGAGAATCGATCCGACCGGCGCGCCGAGGCCCTTCGAGAGGCAGAACAGCACCGAATCGACGTCGCGAGTCATCCGCGCCGGGTCGACGTCGAGCGCCACGCAGGCGTTGAACAGGCGCGCGCCGTCGAGATGTACCGGCACGCCGCGGTCGTGGGCCGCGTCGGCAGCCGCCGAGATAGACGCTGGCGGAACGGCGACGCCGCCGCGGGCGTTGTGTGTGTTTTCGAGCGCGATCAAGCCCGTTCCCGGGCGGTGAAGGCTCTCCTCGACGTACGCCGCGTCGATCTGTTCGGGCGTCGGGACGGCGTCGACGGCGTCGACCGCGCGGGTCTGAAGGCCCGAGAGCTGTGCCAGCCCGCCGAGCTCCCAGTCGTAGATGTGCGCCATCCGATCGAGGACGATCTCTTCCCCGCGGTCGGCGTGCACGTGGGCAGCGATCTGATTGCCCATCGTCCCCGTCGGGACGTACATCGCGTCCGGAAAGCCGACACGGTCGGCCGCGGCGGCTTCGAGTTCGTTCACTGTGGGATCTTCGCCGTAGACGTCGTCGCCGACGGCGGCCTCTGCTGCCGCGTCACGCATCGCGTCGGAAGGGCGGGTTACCGTGTCGCTTCGGAGATCGATCGCCATACCTGAGCGTCGACGGCGAGCGAGAAATATCCGCGGATCGATACGGAAAGCGAGAGGAGTAGCAGGCGAAAAACGACCGAACCGCCGCACACCCCGGCCGCGCAGTCCTATCCGAGCAGGAACTTCGCGATCCGGGTCTGTGCGAGATCGAGGCGCTCGACGAAGACGTCGAGGCCCAGGATCCGGCCTGCGCCGAGCGTTGCGATGGTGACGAACAGCAGCAGTCCCATCAGGTCACCGTTGACCAAACCGTGCGCCCAGTCGGCGTTCCCCAGATAGAAGAACACCATCAGGAAGGCCCCGAAGAACGAGGCCAGTCTGACGAGCGCGCCGACGACGAGGCCGAGTCCGATGAGGAACTCGCCGGCGGGGATGGCGAGGTTCGTGAACTCGATCAGCCACGGCGTGCCGGCGACCCACGCGAAGAAGCCGTGGATCGGGCTGGCGGTCGTGCCGTGCAGGAGGTACCCCGCCGCGTCGAACGGTTCGCCGGCGACGAAGCTGAACTTCGTGAAGCCGGCGTGGAGGAACCAGTAGCCGGTGACGACGCGGAGGACCGCGAGCCAGTAGCCGGCGACTGTACCCTGGAGGTCGAAGTCGAGGATGGTGCTGAAGGCTGTCTCAGGTGTCGTAGTTTGGGTTGTCGGAGTCGTACTCATAATCGTCCACCTTACACGTGAACAGTCGCGCATAGTATCAATATAATAGGTATCTGGTTCTCAAATGGTCAGAAATCGTTCCAGAGAGTGACACACAGCGCCGAGAACCGTTACCGACGACCCGGCCCGGTGATGCGGGCCGCAGGGAGTCTTTTTGTGTGCGTGAACAGATGTGCGCTGTATGGCAGACGATGGGCTGGTGATCGGGATTCATCCGTCGGTGGCGACGATCTTTCCGCCGGCGACGTTGCGAGACGAGTTAGACGACGTGTCCGCTCGCGTGGAGTTGTTGACCGGCGGCTCGGATCTCGACGGCCTCGACGGACTCGTGACGTTCGCGTACGACGATGCGTTCCTGTCCGCCGACCTGGAGTGGATCCACTGCGTCCTCGCCGGTGTCGATGCGTTCCCGCTCGACGCGCTGGAGCGACACGGGATCAGGCTCACGAACAGTTCCGGGATTCACGGCGACGCAGTCGGCGATACGGTGCTCGGGTATATGCTCCAGTTCGCGCGGCGGCTGCACGTCTACCGCGACAACGAACCGAAGCGCAAGTGGCGGTATCCCGACTGGGACGAGACGTTCACGCTCGCGGGCGAAACTGTCTGTGTCGTCGGCCTCGGCACGCTGGGGCAGGGCGTCGCCGCGCGCGCCGACGGCGTCGGGATGGACGTCGTGGGCGTCCGACGAACGCCGACGCCGGTCCCGTCAGTCGGACAGATCTACACGCCGGACGCGCTCTCCGATGCGATCGCCGACGCGCGGTTCGTCGTGCTGACCCCGCCGCTCACCGACCGCACGCGCGGTCTCGTTGGCTCCGAAGAACTCGACGCGATGCGAGAGGACGCCTATCTCATCAACGTCGCGCGTGGGCCGGTCGTCGACCAGGCGAGTCTAATCGGTGCACTGGAAGCCGGCGGGATAGCTGGGGCCGCACTGGACGTCTTCGAAGAAGAGCCGCTGCCGGAGGGGTCGCCGCTCTGGGAGATGGAGAACGTCATCGTCACGCCCCACGCCGCCGGCGCGACCCGAGCGTACGGCGAGCGGGTCGCCGCGTTAGTCGAAGAGAACATAAAGCGGATCCGCACTGACGACGCTCTCGCGAATCAGATCGTCTGAGCGGCGTCTCACAGCAGAGAGAGCGACCGCTCTAGGCGTGGCATTTCGGAGACGGCCCGGCTGCGAGAATCGAACCCGCGTCTCAGTCACCACAAACTCTGCGTTACGTGGAAGTTGTTTGCGCTAGCACGGATGGGGCGCGTCTATCATCACAAGGGAGGAAGTGGACTACTAACACCCATTACAAAAATATTGGAATTGTATGGGGCATTCCGTGCAATATTCTCTTGTTATGAAAACAGATCGGCGATTCGGTTTATTATATCAGATAGTGTTTTCATAACCGAACTCCCCCCCTCAGATTCAGTATGCTGGTCAGTATTCGATTCGCTACTATCTGCACCCTCCCCATCAGAACCCGTTGATTGTGTAGCTGTAGCCGCGGATTTTGCAGGAAGTGTTGTTTGTGTAGGGGTGGACGTTTCAGTAGATGTTGGCACCGTAGTCGGTGTCTGGGTTACGGTCGTAGACTGAGACACTTCGGTCGGTGTTGGCGTGGCGGTGCGAGTAGGGGTTTGCGTGGCAGTGGGAGTCGGTGTTGGGGTGACAGTAGGGGTCGGTGTTGACGTGCCAGTGGGAGTCGGTGTTGGGGTAGCCGTCGCGGTAGGTGTTGGCGTAGGCGTCATAGTGGGGGTAGGTGTTGGCGTGGGCGTTGAAGTATCTTCTTCAGCATAGAATCCCAAACTCCAACGAAACGGGTCCGTGACTACCCAATCTCCATTCTTTTTGATTTCTATTTTTGAACCCAGCTTATCGTAATCTCCACCTAATGCCGTTTCAAAGTCGTTGTTAAATGTTTTTTCACTGTTAGCAGCTATCGTAGCGGAATCAAAGACTTTGCTACCATCAACAGATCCATCACTATCTTGATCGACTTTGAGCGTGACACGGACACTGTATGAGGAAGCTCCAGGATTTTCAAAAGTCTGGTAGTAGGTGACCGTTTTGTCATCTAAATATACTGTATCTCCGGGACCGAATTCCGTTCCGTCCATAGTTTCCCCTTTTTGTGGCCCCGCCCAAGGAGTCTCTCGACTAAATTCTATAGACGTAGATCCATCCACTGAGAAACTTTGATCGCCCATATAGCCACCTTCCGAAGAGTAGACATTGATATAATAATCGCCAGAGGAGACATCCCAAGAAACGTCTCCATCAGTGTCAGTTGTTTTTGATCCCACTTTGTTTCCATCACTCTGATACAAAGCGACTTCCGCTCCAGATGCGTCCGATCCATATCTACTAGTGACAGATATCGTTAAGGAATCAGATGCCGCAGAGACATCATTTGAGACTTCATTAACGATCTGAGATTCTTGTGTAGGATTTCCCGCAGAGACACCCGAAAATAGAACTAATAAAACGACAATGATGCTAACTGTCTTGAAATTTTTACCTAACATCGATCCTGAATATCATTTCAGTCTTGTTAAAGATGCTGAATCAAAGCCCACCTCGGATCGGCGTAGATATTCACGGCGACAAGGTTGTTTCCCGAATCTGACGAGACACAACTCTCGGAGCTTCTAAAGGAAAACGCAGTGTAAGTTGTCGACAAGAAGCGAGTCGCCGTTTCACCTCTCTTTCAGAATGAGCAAAAACGCACAACGTGGGCGAGGGAAGAAGTATCAAGGCCCGGGTGCGAGAATCGAATCCCACTCGCAACCTCGCTTCGCACGGTTGCTCGCCGTTTCAATCCTCTGTACGGACGTTCACCTACTCACGTTGTTCGCAGGCAGAAAGGTCCGGGTGCGAGAATCGAACCCGCGTCTCAGCCTCCACAAGGCTGAAGGATAGTCCACTACCCTAACCCGGACACGCATCTTCAGGTACCCCCGTCGAAGTCAAATACGTTACGACTCACCATCGGAGTGCGCCGGCCTCACACGGGCCGTCGCTCCGACGACTCTTGGCCACCGGCAGTCGCGACTGTCTATCGAGGACCGGCACCGAGACGTTTTTGCCGCACAGCGGCGTACGATCGACAACCGTGGCTATCACGGACAAGATCTATCTCAAGAACCACCGCCAGATCGTCTCGCAGATCGACGTCAACATCCCGAAGGGAGCGTTCAAGGGCGCGACGATGGACGTCCTCTACACCGGGGAGGGACTCTCGAAACTCGACGACGCCACGCGCGATCGACTCCTGGATTTCGCCGAGGACTTCCTCGATCCCAAGAACCCCGACGACCTCTATACGGGCTACCCCGAGCGGCAGTTCGTATCGTACCTGCTGGAGCTCCGGGCGCAGGGCCTCGGTCCCGACGCCATCGTCGACGTGATGAGCGACGAGTATATGCTGTATGCGTACCCAGGAGACATCCTCTCGTTCCTCGACAGTGCCGTCCGAACGCTGGAGGCGGCCGAGACGCTCGCGGAAGTCGAAGGCAACGAGGAGATGGAACAGAAGATGCGGCGCGCCCGGAAGGCGCTCTCGGGGTAACGCCATCGCTGGCTCGGCGTCGCAACCTCTCCCCAACGCCGTCGACGCCTCATAATGATTACTCTCGTCTCTTACCGCCGACCATCGCCACCGGGAGTGGCGCTCGGCGGTACACAGTGAGAGTAATCACTATCAGCCCAGTCGGAACGACGGCTCGTCGGCCTCGCTCTCGTCGAGGTCTTCGAGCTGGATGACGTCATCTTCGCCGTCTTCGAGTTGCTCCCGGAGGTAGTTGACGTATCGCTTGTGTTCTTCGAGTTGCTCCCGGAGGTGTTCGGCCTCCAGTTCGAGGCGCTCGTGTTCGCGGACGAAGCTCTTTGGGACCTTCACCTTCGGCGGGAAGCTCTCGTCTTCGTCATCGCCGTTGCGCAACTGTTCGAGTTCGTGCTCGGGGACGACCTGGACCTGGCCGTCGTGGGCAACGAGCGTGTCGACGTAGTCGCGGAAGACCGCCGAGAGCGAGATGTCGCGCTCCTCGGCGATCTCACGGAGCGTCTCGAACGCGTCCTCGTTGACGCGGAACGAGATGGTCTTGTTTTTGTTGCCCATTGTCTCGTCTCGTCGTTCGTCGGCGGATCCACTTAATGCTTCGTCAGACAGTGTGACTGAAACAACAGGATTTGATTCGAAGCCGGTCCGGCGACGGGACGAGAGCGCCGCTCTCGGTGCGGGTCTGAAAGTGAAATCGGGGGAATGCGGATTCGTCGGCGGTTCGCCGCCTACGGTTCGGTCTGCAGGTCGGCGTGCGCGTCGCGTTCGCTTTCTCCGGTCGTGTCGTCGACGCGGCCGCCGTCGAGTCCGAGTTCGTCGCCGTCGGACTCTTCGAGGCTCTCCAAGGCGGAGATAGTGGACTCCTTGTAGCGGTCGGTGGGGAGGTCGTACTCCTCGCGGGCCATCCGCGCGTACTCGTTACCCTCCTGGTCGAACGCCTCGATGCGTTCGAGCGTCCGCTCTGCGGTCTCGACCACCCAGCGATCTCGGGTCGCGGCGTCGACGACCTGGATCGACTCGGGTCGGACCGAGACGTTCACCGACCCGTCGTCGGTCTCGTACGTCCGCGGCTTGCCGACGACCGCGACGTACGCGGGCGGTTCGAGTTCGCGGAGCATACTCGCGGCTTCGGGCTGATACTGACCCGCGTACACGAAGAACGTTCCCGTGGGGTCGACGATCCGGCCACGCCAGTACTCGTTGTCCTCGCCGACGTCGTCCTTCTCGGTCAGCGTGCCGACGAAGAACACGCGGTTGGCCTTCGCGCCCGTCGGGAGCAGCAGATAGACCGGCGCGCGATCGTCGTCGGATTCTTTGAACGTGAAGGCGGCGTCGTTGAACTCGTCTGCGAACACACGCCGGGCGACTTCTCGGGATGGGATTTCGTTGGAACTCATTTAGATCGACCTCGCTTTGATCAGCACCGCTTCCGGATCCGCCGGTTCGGTGAGCCGTTCGACGTCGTCGGCCAGCACGTAGCGACCGAGTTCGGGGCCCGAGACGCGGTAGTACGTCCCGAGCAGGTCCTCGCGCATCTCCTCGACGACGACCGTCGTGTCGAGAGCGTCCATCGCCATCTGCTGGGCTTCGTCGAGGGTGACGCCGGTGAGTTCCTCGGTGACGTCGCGGCCGAAGATCACCTCGTAGACCTCCTCGCCGTCGTCGAGGACGCCCTTGATCCGGAGGTCGAACTCGCCTTCGACGTCGCCGTGTTCCGAACAGCGCCCGTTCTGGAGGACGCGCGTGCAGCCCTCCTCGGGGCAGCGCTTGATGAGGCCGCTACCGGACTGGATGTCGACGAGCGCGCCTTCGACGGAGACCGCGTCGTCGCCGACTTCGATGTCCTCGTCGAGTTCCTCGATCGACGTCGTCTTGTTGAGTTTCACCGAGAAGTTACCCTGGTACTCGTCGGTAACGACGTTCCCGAGGCGGTAGACCGCGCCCTCCTCCAGTTCGGGGAGATCCGATGTCTCGAAGGCGACGAACTTCGTGCGCCCGGACTCGTCGCCGAGCAGGCCGACCTGGGCGATCGACTCGCTGCGGGGCTCCCACAGTTCGACGACCTTCGCGGTCACGTCGATCCACTGTTCGTCCTCGTCGATGTCGGCGAGGCGGACCTCGTCGTTACCGCCGCGACCGATCTCGTCGCGTTCGAGGCCGGCCTCTTCGAGGTAGCTGTTGACCACCGAGCGGCGCGCCTCGTCGACGGGCACGCGGTACTCGTCGACGAGATTACGCAGTCGCTCTTCGACTTCGTCTTCGTCCACGTCGAGGTGGTCTGAGAACTGTTCCGCTATCTCCGCTGCGTGTGTTCGCAGGTCTGACATAGTTTCACTCGCCTCCGCCTTGTTTTCCGTTGGGAGGCACGGTGCGATTGGTTCCCGATCGCTAATAAAGTATCGTAACCGGGGTGAAAGTGAAGCCGACGTGACGGACGAAAGTGAGACCGACGCGACGGACTTGTGTCCGCGATCAGGTCGTCGCGACCACCAACGAACCTATACGACTCGCCCTCGCACTCTCTCCCGATGAGCGACCGTCTCGAACGCCTCCTGCGAGCGAAGTTCCGCGAGGCCGGCCGCCAGTACGCCCGCGCCCGCGATGCCTACCGCGAAGGTCGCGACGCGGAGACGGGCGGCGAGGATCGAACGGCCATCCCGACCGCCATCCCTCGGGACGACGACGGCCGCCTCCGCATCGTCTGCCGCCGTGAAGCCGACCGCCGCGCCGTCGCGGTCGACGCCGAGGGGCGCCCGGCGTGCTTCGAGGCCGGGCATCCGGACTGTGAGGGCTGCGTCGAAGACCTCCACGACGGGATCGTGGAGACGTGGTGATGACCGACAACGTTTCAGCCACCGGGGGAACCGAGGTTTCGGTCCCCGTCGTCGCCGTCGTGCTCGCCGGCGGGACGGGGTCGCGGCTCTACCCCGCCAGTCGGTCGGATCGCCCGAAGCAGTTCCTCCCGCTCGTGGGCGAAAAATCGCTCCTCGAAGGGACCGTCTCACGGGCGCGCGACGTCGCAGACGAGGTCGTCGTCGTTACCCGCGAGGAGTACACAGCGGGCGTGCGAGACCGCGTCCCCGACGCCGACGTGCTCGTCGAACCCGCCGGACGCGACACCGGGCCGGCGCTCCTGTACGCGACGCACTACGCCTCAGAACGCTACGGCGACTGCGTCGTCCTCGCGCTCCCGAGCGACCACCTCGTCGGCGAGGGGTTCGCGCCCGCAGTCCGTCGCGGCGTCGGCGTCGCGGCAGCCGAGGACCGGCTGATCACGTTCGGCGTCGAGCCGACCCGGCCCGAGACGGGCTACGGTTACATCGAACCGGCGGCGCCCACCCCAGCGGCCCCTACGACGACAGAAACGACGGAAACGGACACCGGCTCCGACCCCGCCTGGAAACCCGTCCAGTCGTTCCACGAGAAGCCAGACGTAGAAACCGCCGAGTCGTACGTCGCGGCCGGCCACTACTGGAACGCCGGACTGTTCGCCTGGCGGCCGGAGGTATTTCTGGACGCGGCCGCGACCTCACCACTAGCCGATCTTCTCGACGCACTTCGATCCGCGAGCGACCTCTCCGGCGACCACTCCGATGTGGTTTCCGGCGATCACTCCGGTGTGGAATCCGACGGCCATTCCGACGTGACCACCAGCGACCACCCGGACGTAACGGCCGCGTTCGAGGCGACTGAGTCGGTCAGCGTCGATCACGCCATCTTCGAGGGCGCCGACGACGTGGCGGTCGTCCCGGTCGCGTTCCCCTGGGACGACGTCGGCTCCTGGGACGCGCTCGAACGCGTCCTCGACGCCGACGGGACCGGAAACGTCGCCGGCGAGGACGTCACGCTGCGGACGCTGGATGCCGCGGACAACGTCGTCGCCGCAGACGGCGCACACGTGTCGCTCGTGGGCGTCTCGGACCTCGCCGTGGTCGCGTGGGACGACCGCGTCCTCGTCGTGCCGAAAGAGCGCGCGCAGGACGTCAAACGGCTCGTTCGCTCGCTCGAAGCGCGCGGGGAGTTCTGATACTGTCGGACAGCAGTTCGTGAACTATGTTGGCACCCACAGGTGTCGATACTCTTCACACAGTTCTGTCCGACAGTATGAGCCGACTCAAAAAGAGAGCTACTCGGCCGAGCGCCGCACCTGTACGCGGCCACCCGTCGTCACTCCGACGAGCAGCGCTTCACGAACCTCGCGACCCTGAATAGCGTCGCCGGCGGCGTCCGAGACCGCTTTCATCAGCTCGGGTGCCGTCCGGTTCGCCTTCACGCCGGCCTCGTCGCAGGCGTCGTACACCTGTTTCGGGACGTCGTAGAGGTCAGTCCCCTCCTCGACGGAAACCTGCACCGGGGCCGTCAGCGCCTCGGCGAAGGCGACGGTCTCGCGCGCTTTCTCGACGTTTCGGCGCGCGCTCGATTCGACGCTCGACACGTTCGCACGGGACGTCCCGAGCATCGACGCGATCTTCGACTGGCGGATCCCCTGCTCTCGGAGCACCAGCACTTCGGCCTGACGGCGCGTCAACACGCTCTCGTCGGCGTCGAAGCCCGCCTCCGCGAGCGCGGCGTCGACGTCGAACGCCGAGAGGTCCTCTCCCTCCTCGGTGTGTAACCCGTCGACCCCGTCCGATTTCGCGCTGTCGCCGTCTCTCTCGGCGTCGTCCATACTGTCGCGTTGGCGGCCCCGCGCAAAAAAGATGCAGAAGAGTGACTGTCCGTGCCGTCTCGCCCCGCCGGCGGCGGTCGATTATCCGCCCCAGAAGTTGTCGCGGCTGCCGAGCGCGGTCGGCCTGTCCGGGCCGCCCGTCCGGTCCTCAGAGCCGTCGTCTGTGGCGTCGGACGCGGCCGTCTCGTCCGCGGCTTCTTCGACGTCTTCGTCGAGTGGTAGCCGTTCGACTACCTTCTTCGCGGTCGCGTGGTTGGATTTCACGCGGTCGATGCGGACGACGGCGCGCGCCTCCGGCAGGAGGCCGTCGACGAGCACGATGAAACCGTCGTCGGTCCGGCCGACGCCCGCTCCGCTCTCGTGGATGTCGTCGACGTCGACGACGACTTCCTCGCCGGGCTTGACGGGCTGGGCCTTCAGATCGCGGATCGGCTGGTCGTAGTTGTTACACCACTCGGCGCCACCGCGGTCGCCGTAGTATTGACACCCCATCCCGTCGATTCGCTCCGAATACCGGGGACAGTCGTCGGCCAGCGGACAGTCTGACATAGCGAATATTACTCCACGGCGTGTCTAAACGCTTGCGGGTCTCGAAACGACAGTGTGGCTGAGACACGATAGCGACTCCCACCGCAACGCTTTCAGCCGTCTCGCCCCGACTGCCGGTATGAGTCGCCGCGTCCCCGAGTTCGCCGTCATCACGGGCGTCTTCCTCGGTATCTCCGTACTCGTCTCCGGATTGCTCCTCGGCTGGAGCCTCTATGCGACGGTCGTCGTCGGGGCGCTCGTCTCGTACCCGTTCGTCGGATTCGGCATCGTTCGCGACGACGACCCCGCAGCGACGATCCGACCGCGGTGGCTCCTCGCCGCCGGGAGCGTCGTCGCCGCGGCCGGCGCGTTCGGCGTCCTCCTCGACGACCCGTCGCCGCGCGGCGTCCTCTTCGCGATCCTCGTCGCCGCCGCGCTCGGTGCCCCGGCCGCTGGCTACGCGACCAGATACGGGGCAGACGTCAATCCGCTCTCGCCCCGCACGACCGTCTTCGTCGGGGCGGCGGCTGGAGTGGCCCTCGTCGTCGCCGGCGTACTCGTCGGCACTCCGTACGTCGGCGTCGGTGCCGGAGTCGCAATCGGGCTCGGAGCGGCGCTGTACGGGACTGCACGCGGCGTCACCTTCGACCGGCGGACGAAGCGACTTGCTGCGGCCGGGGGCGGCGTGCTCGGCGTCGGGATCGTTGCTGTCGGCGTCGTCCGCGGCGGACCGCTGGGCGAGTGGCTCCTGGTCGGGACGGCGACCGCGCTCGTGCCGAGTCTTTACGCCGCGCTGACCGTGGAACGAGTCGGAGCGGCGGGGCGTCGAAGTTAACGCGACAGAGTAGGGTCTCGCTCAGGTGTACTGTCGGAGCTTCTCCGCGAAGTCAGTGGCCGCGTCGACGTTTCTAATGAGAATCTCGAGGCCGGCACCGGTCCCACTGGACACCCGGATGTTTCCGACACCGACGATCGCCTCGATCGGCGATTTGCTCTCTCGGACCGCCCGAATCTTGTCCATCGGAACTTCCTTCCGAACGAGGCTGAGCAGGCGGAACTCGCTTATCACCCGCTGGTTCGTGATCGAGTACGTCGTCAGCGAGTTCGTCCAGTAGGTCAAGATGCCCGTCGAGAAGAAATACAGCCCTACGGCGAACCCGGCCGTCGGATAGACGTACGGAACCGACGTGAGAAAGAGTAGGTAGCCAGCAAGCAAGAGGAACGGCAATCCGAGAAGGATCTTCATAACCGCAGCCTTCTGTGTGGGGTGTCGGCTCGCGATGATCTCTTCACCCTCGCGGAGCGTCGGGGCCGGAGGGGCCGCAATCAGATGGATATACCAGCCGACGAGGAGAACGAACCCCCCGAAAACCAGCAACGGAACACCCAACACCTCGGGAAACGGCGTCTCTCCGAAGTAGACGTAGGCACCGCTCCCGAAGAAGGGGACACTCAACAGCGTACTCCAGACACCGGGTAATCCTCGTGCCATCTGTGATTATGATTGCCGTCCGAACAGTTGTGCGATGATTCCGACGATCGACACGCCGATCCCCGCCCACGTCAGCGTTACCGGGTCGTTGAGGAAGGCGATCGAGGAGTCCGAATCGTTCGTCAGGAAGCCGCGATACGCCTCCGAGTCGGCCGCACTCTCTGCAGGGGTCGATGACTCCCGTCTACTCTCTACTGTGGCCGACTCTTCGCTCTCGGCGGATGCCCCGCGCGATGCCGCGTCCGCGCTATCGACGTGGCCGGTAGACGTCGCCGTCCCGTCGGCGGACGCGTCCATCACGACGCCGCCGTACGTCTCCGGGTCCCGTATCGGAATCGTGAACTCGCCGTCTTCGGTCACTCGGAGGTGGTCGACTCGTGACCCGCCTCCCCCGCTTCCGGGCTCTTGGAGTTCGACGCCCACCTCGCCCGACAGTTCGATTCCGGGATCCGTTTCGTCGGTCATATAGACGTACCCATCGGAGTTCGTCGTGAAACGCCCAGGGCCAGTCCCGCTCCCGGTCGAGGCGCGGAATACGACATCGAGGTGTCGGATCGGGTTACCGTTTAAATCCTCGAACCGGATCTGAGTGAGATAACCCTCCGGAAGTTCGTATGCACCGAGGTCGGTCGCTGTCTCGTCGGTGTGGATCGTATCGTCGAGCCCGTACAGGAGCGGGACGTCGTCGAAGCCGGTGCGATAGCTCCCCGACCGGTCCTGCTGGTAAAAGGTCAGATAATACGTGACGTCTGCTTCGACCGTCGCCTCGAAACGGCCGTCTTCGACGGTCGCTTTCGTGAAGTCGTTGACGTCCGGCGAGAAGAACTCGACCGTGCTCCCGTCGATCGGCCCTGCGACCGCCGACTCGAGGGTCCCACTGACGGTTGTCGAGGCCGCGCTCGCCCGCTGGCTCGCTACGTACGTGCCCGCGAGACCAGCACCGAGGGTGGATAGAAACGTGCGCCGACAAACCATATCGCACACGTTTCAGTGATGTTATAATAGGGTTCCGGATTCGGCAGCAGTCCGCGGGTTTCACTGACGGGGCGAGACGTATTGTCTGTCCAGTTCGGTCGCTGACGGCAGCGCGAAGCGCTACGCCAGCGGCGTCCGCTCGACGACCGTCCCGTCGGCGGTCGGATACTGCTCGACGATCTCGCCCTCGGGGACGTCGCCCTCTTCGATCATCTCCTCTAAGAGCCACCACGCGACCTCGACGTGGTTCGATTTGACCGTGTAGAACTCCTCGGGAACGCCGAGGGCGTCGAGTTCGTCGGCCGTGATCCACGTCTTCCCGTAGACGAGCGTCCCGTCGTCGGTCACCTCGTCGAAGGGGCGGCGAATGGTGCGTGCCATCCGCTTGAGGCGGTTGCGATGTTGTGCGGCGTCTTTGAACACGGAGGTACAGAAGTACACGCGCTCGTGGTCGCCCATCGTGTCGAGAATCTCCTCTTTGGAGCCGTCGACCGCGGACATATGGCCTTCCTGCAGCTCGAAGCCCTGTTCTTGCATCCGGCGGTAGTTCCCGTCGCTCATCTCGAACTCGTTGACGTTGCAGAACTCCGCGGCGCCTTCGTCGAGGAAGTCCAGGAACTCCTCTTCGGCGCGGATGCCGGGGATCTCGAAGGCGGGCGTGAGCCCCTCCTCGCGGGCGATGTAGAGGATCTCCTCCCACTCGGTCCCGTGGAGATCGCCCCACTGTTCGTACGGCGGGTGGAACCGGATCTCGTCGAGGCCGGCCTCCGAGAGCCGGCGCATATTCTCGCGGCCGCCGGTGATGCCGGTGTAGAGGTGCGTGTGGTGGTCCTCGCCGAACTCGTCTTTCAGAAGCGAGAGGTAGTGACAGGTGCGATCGAGCGCTTCCTGCGGTTCGCCGCCGGTGATCGAGGTGCCGAGCGCCTGCATCCGCTTGGCTTCCTCGATGACGTCGTCGTCGGATTCGACGAGTCGCTCGTTCGCGTAGACGTCGGTGACGTTCTTGCGGTTCTCGCCGAGCGGGCAGTAAAAGCAGTCGCGCTGGTCGCAGTAACCGTAGACGAAGAGAACCATCTTACCGCCCTTCGCGCACTGCTCACAGCCCTTCGAGATCATTCGTTTCTCGATAGCGGTCCGAGACTCAAAAGTCGTGCTACTTCGGCCGCGCAGGGACACGCCGGTGCCCGCGGCGCTGGTCCATCGCTCGTGACTGCTCCCGAAAACAGATATACTCCGATGGCGTACGTCCGCCAGATGCTGTTGGTCCTCTGTGTCGACCTCGACGACGACCTCGGTCGCAAGACGGGACTGGATACGCCCATCGTCGGCCGGGACCGCGTCGAGTCGGCGGCGGTCGAACTCGCAACCGCCGACCCGGAGGACTCAGACGTCAACGTTCTGTTCCAGGGGATCCACGAGTACGACGCGCTGTACGCCGATCCCGACGTCGACGAGGAAGTGACCGTCGCCGCCGTCACCGGGACACAGGGTGGTGACGTGAAGGCGAACCGCGCGATCGGCGAAGAGATCGACCGCGTCCTCGCCGGCCTCTCGACCGGTGAGAACGTCAGTGCCATCGTCATAACCGACGGCGCACAGGACGAGTCGGTGCTGCCGATCGTCCGCTCGCGGGTTCCCATCGACAGCGTCCGGCGCGTCGTCGTCAGACAGGCGCAGGACTTAGAGTCGATCTACTACACGATGAAGCAAGTCCTCGCGGATCCGGAGACCCGCGGGACGATCCTCGTCCCGCTCGGCATCCTGCTTCTCATCTATCCCTTCGTGACGATCGCGAGCCTCTTCGACGTGCCCGGCGCGGTCGTGCTGGGCATCATCTCGGCGCTGTTGGGTCTGTACACGCTCTTTCGGGGCCTGGGACTCGAAAATGCCGTCGACGACACCGCGGACCGCGTCCGCGACGTGCTCTACGAGGGCCGGGTTACGCTCATCACCTACGTCGCCGCCGCCGCCCTGCTCGTCGTGGGGGGATTCAGAGGCTACGCGCTCTTCGAGACCGTCCGCGCGAGCGTCCCCGACCCGACGCCGCCGATCGTCCTCGCGGCGCTCGTCCACGGCGCAGTCCAGTGGTTCGCCGCCGCAGGCGTCACCTCCAGTCTCGGACAGGTGACCGACGAGTATCTCGCCGACCAGTTCAAGTGGCGCTACCTCAACGCGCCGTTTTACGTCGTCGCGATCGCGGTCGTCCTCTACGTCGTCTCCGGCTTCTTCCTGCCCCGGGACATCGCCGGCGTCCAGTCGTTCTCGATGACGCAGTTGGCGATCGGGCTCACGGCCGGGACGCTCCTCGGCGTGTTCAGCACGCTCGTGTTCGCGATCGCGGAATCACGGTTCCCGACCGCCGCAGAGGCAGCCAAAGGGTGACTGAGAATATCGGAGGTCGCGAAAGATATCGGGCTCAGCGCTCGCGGACGACGACGAACTCTGCGAGGTCCTGGAGGTAGCCGAGCGGTTCGCTGTCGTCGACATTCGACGCCGCGAGGGCCTCGAGCGCCTGCTCGGATTGGTCGTGTGCACGCTGGTTGGCTTCCTCGGCGGACAGGTCGGTGACCTGCACCAGCGAGGGACGGTCCATCTCCTCGTCTTGGCCGGTCGGCTTGCCGAGGTCGGCGGCGTCGGCCGTCGCATCGAGAACGTCGTCGCGGATCTGAAACGCCACGCCGACGCGCTCTGCGTACTCGCCGAACGCCTCGACGGTAAACGGGTCGGCGCCGGCCGCGACGGCACCGAGTTCGGCCGCCGCGCGGAACAGCGCCCCGGTCTTCCGGCGAGCGAGGTCCATATACTCGCGCTCGTTGCTCGGACGGGCGACCAGTTCCGTCGCTTCACCCTCGCCGAGTTCGACCATCGACTCCGCGACGATCTGCGTCGCGTGGTCGTTCCGCGAGAGGAGGGCGAACGCCTCGCCCAGGAGGCCGTCGGAGGCGATGATCGCGGGACCGTAGCCGTACTCGGCCCACGCGCTCGCCGTGCCGCGCCGCACGTCGGAGCGGTCGATGATGTCGTCGATGACGAGCGAGGCGTTGTGGACCAGTTCGATGGCGACGGCGAAGTCGACCGCGTCTGCGGGGTCACCGCCGCACGCTTCACACGCGAGAACCGTGACAGCCGGCCGGACGCGCTTGCCGCCGGCCAGCGCGACGTGTGCCACCTCGTCGGACAGCTCCTGAGGGTCGACCGCCTCGATGACCGCCTCGAGGCGCTCTTCGACCATCGAAACCCGACGCTCCAGGTACTCCATTACCCGTCGCTGAGGATGGCGCAGCAAAAGAGGTTCCGGAAGCGCGTCCGCTTCAGTGGGGGCGAGTGGGGGTCCGCTCGCGTTTTTGGGACGTGTGTCGTCACGTTCCGTCGCCGGGGACGCCAGTACCACCGGGCGATCCACCGTCGCCGTCCTCGTCGTCTCCCGCACCGTCGGGAAGCGAGATGAGGTTCTCGCGGCCGAGTCGGAGTTTGTCGACCCGACCCTCATCAGCCATCGCCGACAGCAACTGCGAGACCTTGGCGTCGGACCAGCCCGTCTCGTCGACGATCGTCGCCTGCTTCATCCGCCCACCGTTCTGTTCCAGCAGGTGTTCGACCCGCTCTTCGTCGGAGAGCAGCGACAGATCGACCTCGGATTCGACACTGCTCTCGGCGTCGTCTGCGCTCACGGTGCCGCCCGACGCCGCTCCGCCGACCGCTGCCGCGGCTTCGGGTTCCGACGCGGACTCGCCATTTCCGGGCCGCCCGTTCGGCGAGGGACCGCTGTCACCGCCGTTCGGTCCGGCGACGGCCCCAGAGGCGACCGAGGACCGGTCGTCAGAAACGGTAGGCTCCTCCCAGGGAAGCGTGCGGCCGCTCTCCTCACGGCCCCGGAGCACCCACGCGCCCGCGAGAAGGATTACGAGTGCGGCGAAGCCACCGCCCGCGAGAAGACCGATCGGAAGTGCCCCGGCCGGCCCGATGGCGGTGTAGGTGACGCGGAGTTCGCTCGTCTCGCCCTCGAAGTCGGACGGTTCTGCGAGGACGATGGCGCTCTCACGCTGCTGGACGGGGATGCTCGTCCCCGTCACCGTGTACCCGTCTGGCGGCCGGATGAGGATCTCCTGATCGGACCCAAAGACCGAGAGCCACGTCTTTTGATCGTCGCTTTCGGCGGTCGGGAGCGTGAACACGTCGTCGAGGACGAGCGTCTCGTTGTCGCCGCGGCGGAGGAAGTTCGTCCACCGGAAAGTGAGCGCGAGCGTGCCGCGACTGTCCGCCTCGTCGATCGAACTGTGATACGTGACGTTCTCGATCGCCATCGGCCGACCGGTCGACTCGCTCGCTCGGTCCGCGAGCGACCGAAAGAGCACGATGTCCGGTCCGGCGTTCGCTTCGCCCGCTTCGTACTGCCTCGCGAGCGTCTCGAAGGCGCGCGTCTCGTTTTCGGAATCGAGCGCGTAGTGCGTCTCGACGCGCCAGGACGCGCTCCGGTCCGAACGGAGCGAGATGTCGACCGTGGTCCGCGGTTGCGTGGCGTCCGATCCGTCGTCCACTTGCGGAACCGGGGCCGAGTCATCCAGCGCGGCCGTCTGTGACGCGTCCAGAGCGAGCGCTGATGCTGGGGCGACCGCGGCGACGACGACGAGGAGGGCCAACCACAGCGCGGGCGTCCGCATTTGACGAAACTGCACGTGGAACGCTCAAAACGCTTTCCATCAACCGCCTCTCACGCCCCGATCGAACTGTCTCGGCGCCGGAGCGTACCTCTCGCTCCGCCTCATAGGGATTATCGTAACTGTTCGGAGATTCTCGCCGTACCGTCCGGCGAGAAATCTATGGAGACTTACGATAATCCCTATCAGGCCCGTTCGCGGCCTTCCCCGTCGTGGCCCCGTAACCGCAGCCGCGTGAACTGCGACGAAAGGCGTCGTTTTTAGTAACGTCACGGCATATCTCGCGATATGCGTGCCGTTTCCCTCTCGCTCGCCCTCCTCTTGGTCCTCTCGGCGGTCGTCGGCGCAGTGCCGGCGCTGTCGGACGCGGACGGAGCGTCTGCCCCGTCGATCGACGGGTCGACGCCGTCTGCGTCGTCGGTGTCGGCTCCAGTGCCGTCGGCCGCACAACCGACTGAGCGGTTGGGCCCCGGAGGCGGCACACCGGCACAAGTGGTCGATGCGAACGCCAGCGAGGCGCAGATCAACGTCCTCGGAATCCCGTCCGCGGAGTCGACCCGGAGCACGCTCGAAACCGAGTACGTCGAACTCGGGAGCGGCCTCGCGTTCTCGTCGGCCACGACCGACGCTCACCTGGCAACGGCGACGGCGGTCGAACGGATCGAGTCCGCGGAGACGACCGAGGCACGCCAGCGCTACCTGTTGCAGGAGGTCAGCGGGATCGAACAGCAGATCGTCGCTCTGCGCGCACGTCAGCAACAAGCCGTCGCTGCATACGGCCGCGACGAACTCCCGCCGCGGCGGTTCCTCTACGAACTCGCACTGATCGACGCCGAGGCGCGTGAGCTCGAACAGCGGCGGGACCGACTCGAATCCCTCGCCCGGTCGACGCCCGGGTTCAGCATCTCCTCGGCGCGGTTCGGGAACATCGGGCTCGAGTTGAACACGCTGAGCGGTCCCGTCCGTGGCTACGCGGGATCCGTTCTGCGCGGGGAGGCCGCTTCCGCGCGGTTCTACGTGCAGACCGGAGCCGACAGCGTCACGCTCAGCGTCATCCGCGACGGCACGTACGTCCGCGAGACGTACCGCGGGGCGCTCCGGCAGGGCGACAGCAGCGGCCCGTTCTCGCTCGCGGAGGCGGTCAACGCGACCGAGCAAGCGTACCCGACGATCGCGGCGCTCCGTCTCCGCGACGATACGCTCGGGAACCCCGACAGCGACAGCACGCGTGTCACGATCGAGCACCAGCGCGGCCGCCTCGTCGCCTTCGTCGACAGCGGAAGTCAGCGCGTGTTCGAGGAGTACCAGTACCGGCCGCTCGACCAGGTCCGGACGGGCTCCTCGACGTCGGCCGTCAAGGACGCGCTGAACTTGACGGCGCACCGGACCTACCCCGGCGGCCCCGTGCGGCTACAACTCAACAGCACGACGACCGGCGATCCCGTCGACGCCCAGATCACGGTCGGGCCGGCCGGTGGTCGGAGTTCGGTTGTCGGACGGACGGGCGAAGACGGATCGCTGTGGACGCTCGCGCCGAGCGGGACGTACCAGGTGACAGCCATCGACGGGAGTTCGGTCGTCCTGCTCTCGGTCGAGCCGACGGCGACGCCCAGCGTCTACGGACCGGTCAACAACAGCACCGGGAGTGACGGAACCGCGACGACAGCCGGTTTCTGAGCGACCAGCGAGCGGGAAGCCGAGCCGACTGAACCCCAACGTCACCTCGTCCGGCGGCGGTGAGGCCGGCTCCGAACGTTCATCACCGATCGGGCGGCCACACCCCCCGTGAGGACCCGTGCTTCGGCTCCGGTGATCGGCGTGGTCGTCCTGCTTCTCGTCGGTATCGTCTTAGGCGGCGTCGTCGCGGCCGGTGCCGAAGCCGTCGCGACGGCGACGGGGGGCGTGGCGGCCGGCAGCGATGCGCGCGATACTGCGCGTCCGAGCCCAGTTGCAGTGTCGCTCTATGTAGACGGCGACACGGTCGCACTGACCCACGAGGCCGGCGCACCGCTTCGACTCGCGAGGGTTCGTCTCGTCGTCGAAATAAACGGTGAGCCGCTGGCGCACCAGCCGCCTGTCCCCTTCTTCGCCGCGTCTGGGTTCGGAGGCGGGCCGACTGGCCCGTTTAACGTCGCGAGCGACGGGGTCTGGGCGGTCGGCGAGACAGGGTCATTTCGAATCGCCGGAACGAACGATCCGCAGTTGGAGCCCGGGCGAACCGTGTCGGTCACGGTCTACGTCGGTGAGAATCGGGTGAGTCGCGTCCGCGGGACCGTCGGTTGACGCCGGAGGCCCGTTCCGGTCGCTCGATCCGCGTATCTCGATTGTAGTCTGATTTATTCCTCTGGCGCGCGTGCGATGGTCGTGATCGCCCGTGGGCTCCCCGGATACGCCTGCTGGATGTGGTGTTCGATGTCGACGAAGCCGGCTTCCTCGAACATCCGCTGGGCTTCCTCCTCGTCGTAGAACAGCATAATCGCGTCCGCGAGGTGCTGGAAGAGCGAGTTGCTCGGGTAGTCCGGTCCGACGACCAAGACCCGGTGGCCGGGTTTGACGACCCGCCGGAACTCCTCGAGCGCGGCCACGGGATTCGGCCAGTACTCGATCGACCCCGACGACCAGATCACGTCGAAGGAGTCGTCTGCGAACGGGAGCCGCTCGGCGTCGCCGCGGTAGAATCGCACGCGGTCGCGCGTGCCGAACTTCTCGAACGCCTTCTCCATCTGGTGGCGGCTCTGATCGAGCCCGTGGACGTCGTCGGTATAGCGAAGCAGCCCCTCGGTGGCGAATCCGGTGCCGCACCCGACGTCGAGGACGCGGTCGTCGGGCTGGATGGCGAGCCACTCCAGCGCCTCGTCGCGCATCTCCTCGTTCCAGATGAAGGGGTTGATCCGGTCGTACACCTTCGAGAGGTACTTGTAGAACAGGCGCGCGTTGGCCTTGTCTTCGAGGACTCCCATTGGACGGCGGTTAGAACGGGAGAATCATAACGGTGCGGATCCGAGTCGCGGGGCGTCACGGACGACGCAACGCCGAGGCTTCCCGGGTGTGTTCCGCAAACACCTTATACAGCGCTTGCGCAACGTTTCGGTGATACGAGTATGCCGAGACCAGAGGTTCTCGAACGGATCAAAACGGCTGAATCCGAGGCTGACGACATCGTTGCAGAGGCCGAGGACGATCGCGACGAGCGAATCGAGGCGGCTCGGCGCGAAGCCGAAGAGATCCGCAACGAGGCAGAACAAGAGGCCGACGAGTACGAAGAGAAACGGCTCACAGAGGCCCGCGAGGAGATCGAAACGGAGCGTCAAGAGCTCCTCGAGGAGGGCCAGGAAGCGCGCAAGAAACTGGTCGCGTCGGCCGAGGAGAACGCCGACGAGGCGGTCGAATACGCGATCAGTCAGTTCGAGGAGGCGGTAAATGCTCAGACCTGAGCAGATGAGCAAGGTCTCGGTGACGGGATCAAAGGCCGTGATGGACGAGGTCATCGAGACCGCTCACGGACTGAACCTCCTGCACGTCACCGAGTACGACGGCTCCTGGGACGGCTTCGAGCCGGGCGATCCGGTCGAAGGCGCCGAGGAGTCCTCCGATCGCCTCGTCACCGTCCGCTCGCTGGAGAGCATCCTCGACGTCGACGAAGAGGACGCGGGACCGACGCGCATCGTCACCGAGGAGGCGCTCGACGAGGAACTCGAGGAGATCCGGACGCGGGTCAACGAACTCGACGACCGACGGCAGGAACTCCGACAGGAGATCCGCGACGTGGAGGATCAACTCGACGCGATCGATCCGTTCGTGGATCTCGGCATCGACCTCGACCTGTTGTCGGGGTACGACACGCTACAGGTCGCCGTCGGCGACGGCGACCGCGACACGATCGAGCGGGCGATCATCGACGCCGACGACCTCCGCTCGCACGAAATATTCACCGGTGACGGCGTCCTCGGGGTCTTCGCGCGGCCGACGCCCGACGCCGACGACTCCGCGCTCGTCGACGCGCTCGTCAGCGCGGACTTCTCCTCCTATGAGATCCCGGACTGGGAGGGGACGCCGAGCGAGTACAAAAAGGAGCTCGAACACGAGAAACAGCAGCTCGAATCGAAGCTCTCGACGGTCGAGAACGAACTGGAAGCCGAGAAGATGGATGCGGCGGGCTTCCTGCTCGCTGCCGAGGAGAAACTCTCGATCGACGTCCAAAAGACCGAAGCGCCGCTCTCCTTCGCGACGACCGAGAACGCCTTCATCGCCGAAGGCTGGATCCCGAGCGAGCGCTACACCGAGTTCAAGGGCGCGATCAAAGACGTCGTCGGCGAGCGCGCCGAGATCGAGGAGATCGAACGCGCGACGTTCTCGAAGGACGGCACCGACCACGTGCGCGAAGACGTGTCTGCCGGCGGCAGCGGCGGTGCGGGGTCGCCCGCGGCCGCCGACGGCGGCTCGAACGCCGACGCACGCGCCGACGGCGGCAGCCCGGTCGTGATGGCCGACGACGAACCGCCGACGGTGCAGGACAACCCCGGCGCCGTCAAGCCGTTCGAGATCCTGGTTCAGGCGGTCAACCGGCCGAGCTACTACGAGTTCGATCCGACGATCGTGCTCTTTCTCACGTTCCCGGCGTTCTTCGGCTTCATGATCGGGGACCTCGGTTACGGCCTCATTTACACTGGGATCGGCTACTATCTCTACACCGCCTTCGCGGACCGACCGGCCTTCCGGAGTATGGGCGGCGTCACGATCGCCGCCGGTGTGTTCACGGCGATTTTCGGGATCCTCTACGGCGAGATCTTCGGCCTGCACCTGATCTCGACGTACTTCTGGGAGGGTGCGCTCGGAATGGCACACCCGCCGATCGAGAAGGGACTCTCGCCCGAGGGCATCGACTGGGCCCGCGGTTGGCTCGTCGTGAGCGTGCTGATCGGGATCTTCCACCTCAACGTCGCGTGGATCTTCGGGTTCCTCGAAGACCTCGAACTGCACGACCTCGAACACGCCATCTACGAGAACGGCTCGTGGCTCCTGATGATGAACGGCCTGTGGGTGTGGGTCTTCAGCGACGCGCTCCGTAGCGTCGCTCCGGGGTTCCTCTACACCACGTTCGCGAGCGACGGCGTGCTGCCGCTCGGGTTCAGCGGCTTCCCGGCGATGGAGATCTTCACGATCCCGGGCGTTGGACCGATCACTGTCCCGCTCGTGGTGTTCCTCATCGGCCTCGTCCTCCTCGCAGTCGGCGAGCCGATCGAGGCCGTCGAGTTCCTGAACGTGCTCGTGAACGTCCTCTCGTACACGCGTATCGCCGCGGTGCTGCTGGCGAAGGCAGGAATGGCCTTCACGGTCAACCTGCTGTTCTTCGGCGTGTACGTCGACAGCCACGGCGGCTGGCACTTCGGCCTCGGCGGGATGCCGGACGCCGCCGCCGTCGCGGCGCTCGGGCCGGGTGAAACCCTGAGCTACCACGGCTACGAGGTGACCGAAATTATGTTCGGCGGGCTCGTCCACGGCGACGCCGCGACGATCCTGATCGGCCTCCTGGTGCTCGTCCTCGGCCACCTGCTCGTCCTCGCGCTCGGTGTCACGAGCGCGGGCCTGCAGGCGGTGCGTCTCGAGTACGTCGAGTTCTTCAACAAGTTCTTCGACGGCGGCGGCCGCGAGTACGAGCCTTTCGGCTACGAACGGCGCTTCACGACCGAAGACTGAGCAGACGAACGAACCTCCTCGCCGACGCACGCTGCGTCGGCGACCACTCATCTGACGGCAGACGCATCCGACCGCACCGCAGGCGGGACTCGCTCTATGCGACCCGGTCGCCGCGGCGCGACTAGCGGCGCAGCCAATTCCTCGAATCGACGAATACGGCCGAGTGCGGCCGCTTCTGTCCCCGATACGGCGAGTTAGTTTGGGAAGCTTTATGAGATGCCTCTGTTCAATTACGCACGTTCGGAGACGACTATCCGGTCGAAAATTTAAGACAATGTACGCACTCCTACAGGAAGCTCAGGCAGCTGCACCGGCTCTCGAACCAACCGCCGCCGCCGCGATCGCGGTCGGCCTCGCCGCCTTCGGTGCGGGTTACGCCGAGCGTGGTATCGGCGCCGCAGCGATGGGCGCCATCGCTGAAGACAACGATCTCTTCGTCAACGGTCTCATCCTGACCGTCCTGCCGGAGACACTCGTCATCCTCGCGCTCGTCGTCGTATTCCTGGTCTAACCGCCCCCGCCTCTTTCCATCAATGAGTTTGGACAACGTCGTCGAAGACATCCGAGACGAAGCCCGCGCGCGTGCGGAGGAAATACGCGAGCAGGGTGAGCGCCGCGCCGAGGACATCGTCGAGACGGCCGAGACGGACGCCGACGAACTCCTCGAGGCGCGAAAGGCCGACGTCGAGCGCCAGATCGAACAGGAACGCGAACAGGCGCTCTCGAGCGCGAAGCTCGAAGCGAAACAGGAGCGGCTCGAAGCCCGCCGCGACGTCCTCGAAGACGTGCGCCAGCGCGTCGAGGACGAACTCGTCGAACTCTCCGGTGAGAAGCGCGAAACGCTTACCCGGACGCTCCTCGAGGACGCGACCACGGAGTTCGCTGAGGGCGAGTCGGTGTCGGTCTACGGCCGCGCCGACGACGCGGAACTGCTCGAAGAGCTCGCCGACGAGTACGACGGCTTCGAGTACGCCGGCGAGTACGACTGTCTCGGCGGCGTCGTCGTCGAGGGAGCCGACTCCCGCGTTCGCGTGAACAACACCTTCGACTCGGTTCTTGCAGGCGTCTGGGAGGATAACCTCAAGAACGTGAGCGAGATCCTGTTCGAACAATGAGTACCGCCGGCGGTTCCAACCCGGAGTACGTGACGGCCCGCGTCAGGGCGCGTCGAAGCGCACTGTACGGGGACGAAGAGTACCGCAAGCTGATTCGGATGGGGCCGGCCGAGATCGCCCGGTTTATGGAGGAATCCGACTACGAGTCCGAGATCAACGCGCTCGGATCGCGACACTCGGGCGTCGATCTCATCGAGTACGCGCTCAACCGGAACCTCGCAAAGCAGTTCGAAGATCTGCTTCGGTGGGCCGACGGGCGTCTCTACGACCTCATCGCGCGGTACCTGCGCAAGTTCGACGCGTGGAACGTCAAGACCGTCATCCGCGGCCTCTACTCGGAGGCCGACCGGGACGCGATTGCCGACGACCTCATCCGTGCTGGCGAGTTCGACGATCAACTGCTCGATCAGTTGCTCGATGCGCCGAGCATCGAGGACGTCGTCGACCGCCTCTCGGGAACGATCTTCGGTCCCGGGCTCGCGGAGGCCTACGAGGACTACGAGGACACCGGCGTCCTCGTGCCCCTCGAGAACGCGGTCGATCGAACGTACTACGACCACCTCCTCGAAGGGCTCGTCGTCGACGAAGCGACCCAGCAGTACCGCGAGTTCCTCGAAGCCGAGATCGACTTCCGGAACGCCCGGAACGCGCTGCGCCTCGCACAGAGCGGCGCGGACATCGACCCCGCCGACTACTACATCGACGGCGGCTCGCTGTTCTCGGCGAGCGAACTCGCGACGCTGGCGCAGAACCGCGACGAACTCGTGTCGGCGATCCGTGAGTCGAAGTACGGAGACGAACTCTCGGAGGCGCTCGACGAACTCGAAGCCATCGACAGTCTCATCGGCTTCGAGCGCGCGCTCGACGCCGTCCTGTTGAAGTACACGGACGCACTCGGGCACGTGTTCCCGCTCTCGATCACGCCGATCGCCTCCTACATCCTCGCGAAGGAACGCGAGGTCGACAACATTCGGGCGATTGCACGCGGACGCGAGGCGGGGCTCTCCGAGGAGCAGATCGAACAGGAATTGGTGATCCTATGAGCCAGGAGATCGCCGTCGTCGGAAGTCCGGACTTCACGACCGGGTTCCGCCTCGCGGGCGTCCGGAAGTTCGAGACGGTTTCCGACGAAGAGAAAGACGAACAGCTCGACGAGGCCGTGACGGACGTACTCGAAGACGAAGACGTCGGCATCGTGGTGATGCACGACGACGACCTCGAGTACCTCTCTCGATCGGTCCGCAACGCCGTCGAGACCAGCATCGAACCGACGCTGGTCACCCTCGGCGGCGGCGCGGGCGCAGGCGGCCTCCGCGACCAGATCAAACGAGCCATCGGTATCGATCTGATGGAGGAAGACTAACTATGAGCCAGACAGCACAAACCGTCCGCGAAGACGGTATTATCTCGAGCGTGAGTGGTCCCGTCGTGACCGCCCGCGATCTCGACGCCCGGATGAACGACGTCGTCTATGTGGGCGACGAGGGTCTGATGGGCGAGGTTATCGAGATCGAGGGCGACACGACGACGATTCAAGTGTACGAAGAGACCTCGGGCATCAGCCCGGGCGAGCCAGTCGAGAGCACGGGCGAACCCCTGAGTGTCGACCTCGGTCCGGGACTTCTCGACACCATCTACGACGGCGTCCAGCGTCCGCTGGACGTCCTCGAAGACAAGATGGGAAGTCCCTACCTCGACCGCGGCGTCGACGCGCCGGGGATCGAACTCGACAAAGAGTGGGAGTTCGAGCCCGAAGTCGAGGAAGGCGACGTCGTCGAGACCGGTGACGTGGTCGGCATCGTCGAGGAGACGATCACCATCGACCACAAGGTGATGGTCCCGCCGGACTACGAGGGTGGCGAAGTCGTCGCCGTCGAGTCCGGTTCGTTCACTGTCGACGAGACGGTCGTCGAACTCGACAACGGCGAAGAGGTCCAGATGCGACAGGAGTGGCCGGTCCGTGAGGCCCGCCCCACCGTCGAGAAGAAGACCCCGCGAACGCCGCTCGTCTCTGGACAGCGCATCCTCGACGGCCTGTTCCCGATCGCGAAGGGCGGAACGGCCGCGATTCCGGGGCCGTTCGGCTCCGGGAAGACGGTCACCCAGCACCAGCTCGCGAAGTACGCCGACGCCGACATCATCATCTACGTCGGCTGTGGCGAGCGCGGGAACGAGATGACCGAAGTCATCGACGACTTCCCCGAGCTGGAAGACCCCTCGACCGGGAACCCGCTTATGGCCCGGACGTCGCTCATCGCGAACACCTCGAACATGCCCGTCGCCGCGCGTGAATCGTGCGTGTACACGGGGATCACCATCGCGGAGTTCTACCGCGATATGGGCTACGACGTCGCGCTGATGGCCGACTCCACCTCGCGGTGGGCCGAGGCGATGCGTGAGATCTCCTCGCGTCTCGAGGAGATGCCCGGCGAGGAAGGGTACCCCGCGTACCTGGCCGCGCGCCTCTCGCAGTTCTACGAGCGCGCCGGCTACTTCGAGAACGTCAACGGGACCGAGGGATCGGTCTCTGCGATCGGTGCGGTCTCGCCGCCCGGCGGCGACTTCTCCGAGCCGGTCACGCAGAACACCCTGCGTATCGTGAAGACGTTCTGGGCGCTGGACGCAGACCTCGCCGAGCGTCGACACTTCCCATCGATCAACTGGAACGAGTCGTACTCGCTGTACAAAGATCAGCTCGACCCCTGGTTCCAGGACGAAGTCGCCGACGACTGGCCAGAGAAGCGCCAGTGGGCGGTCGACGTCCTCGACGAGGAGACCGAACTGCAAGAGATCGTACAGCTCGTCGGGAAGGACGCGCTGCCGGAGGACCAGCAGCTGACCCTCGAGGTCGCTCGCTACCTGCGTGAGGCGTACCTCCAGCAGAACGCCTTCCACCCGGTCGACACCTACTGTCCGCCGGAGAAGACGTACCTGATGCTGACGACGATCCAGACGTTCAACGACGAGGCGTTCGACGCGCTGGAAGCCGGCGTCCCGGTCGAGGAGATCATCGATATCGACGCCGCCCCGAACATCAACCGGATCGGCGTCCAGGAAGACTACGAAGAGTACGTCGACGAGCTCAAATCGGAGATCACCGAACAGCTCCGGAGCCTCTACTAACATGAAAGAGTACCAAACCATCACCGAGATCAGCGGTCCGCTGGTGTACGCCGAGGTCGACGAAGCCATCGGTTACGACGAGATCGTCGAGATCGAAACGGCCCAGGGCGAGACGCTGCGCGGTCAGGTGCTCGAATCCTCGGACGGCGTCGTCGCCATCCAGGTCTTCGAGGGCACCAGTGGTATCGACCAGCACGCATCGGTTCGCTTCCTCGGCGAGACGATGAAGATGCCCGTCACCGAGGATCTGCTCGGACGGGTTCTCGACGGATCCGGCCGCCCGATCGACGGCGGCCCCGACATCGTCCCCGACGAGCGACAGGACATCGTCGGCGCGGCGATCAACCCCTACTCCCGGGAGTACCCCGAGGAGTTCATCGAGACGGGCGTCTCCGCCATCGACGGGATGAACACGCTCGTCCGCGGGCAGAAGCTCCCGATCTTCTCCAGTTCGGGGCAGCCCCACAGCGAACTGGCGATGCAGATCGCTCGTCAGGCGAGCGTGCCCGAAGAAGAGGAAGGCGAAGGAGAAGGCTCCGAGTTCGCCGTCATCTTCGGCGCGATGGGTATCACCCAGGAAGAGGCCAACGAGTTCATGGAGGACTTCGAGCGTACGGGCGCACTCGAACGCTCTGTCGTCTTCATGAACCTCGCGGACGACCCCGCCGTCGAGCGGACGGTCACCCCGCGGATGGTCCTCACCACCGCCGAGTACCTCGCCTTCGAGAAGGACTACCACGTCCTCGTCATCCTCACCGACATGACCAACTACTGCGAGGCGCTCCGTGAGATCGGCGCGGCTCGTGAAGAGGTCCCGGGCCGCCGTGGCTACCCCGGATACATGTACACCGACCTGGCGCAGCTCTACGAGCGCGCCGGCCGGATCGAGGGTCGTGAAGGGTCGGTCACCCAGATTCCGATCCTCACGATGCCCGGCGACGACGACACGCACCCGATTCCGGACCTGACCGGGTACATCACCGAGGGGCAGATCTACGTCGACCCCGACCTCAACAGTCAGGGGCTCCAGCCTCCGGTGAACGTCCTGCCCAGCCTCTCGCGGCTGATGGACGACGGTATCGGCGAGGGCCTCACCCGCGCGGACCACGGCGACGTCTCCGACCAGATGTACGCCGCGTACGCCGAGGGTGAGGACCTGCGCGACCTCGTGAACATCGTCGGTCGCGAGGCGCTCTCAGAGCGAGACAACAAGTACCTCGACTTCGCCGACCGCTTCGAGGAGGAGTTCATCGACCAAGGCTTCGAGACCAACCGCGAACTCGAAGAGACCCTCGAGATCGGGTGGGACCTCCTCTCGATGCTGCCGAAAGAGGAACTCAACCGGGTCGACGAGGACTTCATCGAGGAGTACTACCACGAAGACGCCGGCGGCGAGACCGAAGCGGAAGCGACCGCCGACTGATCGCGGGCGGCGATTTTTCGACTTTCTTTGCGGCGCTGCGTTCGTTCCGAGCACTCACACTCCCGCGAGTGACTGCTCTCGGCCCCCGCGAGAACCTCCACGAGGGGTGCTCGGGTGGGCTCGCTCGCGTCCCCGAATCGGCCACACACGTTTTACTGCATCCCTCGCTAGCTAGCCTATGACACAGCGGTCGGAGGCGGACGTGCGGGTGCGGTCGGGTGTGGCACGGGAGCGGCCCGAAACCGACTCGCGGACGATGTCTGCGAGTACCGACGCCGTCGACGAGTCGCTGAAGACGCGCACGATGGACGAAGCCCCGGTGGGAATCACCATCGCCGACGCGACGAAGCCGGATATGCCGCTCGTGTACGCGAACGCCGCGTTCGAGCGGATCACCGGCTACGCACCGGAGTACGCGGTCGGGCGAAACTGCCGGTTTCTGCAGGGAGAGGCGACGCGTGCGAAACCCGTCGCACAGATGCGAGCAGCCATCGAAGACGGGCAGGCCACCACCGTCGTGCTTCGGAACTATCGGAAAAACGGCGAGCTGTTCTGGAACGAGGTGACGATCGCGCCACTGTACGACGAGACGGGCGAGGTCGCCTACTACGTCGGATTCCAACAGGACGTCACGCGCCGAAAACGCGCCGAGCAGGCTGCTGCGGATCGGGCCGAACGGATCGAACGGGAACGCACCGCACAAAAGCATCTCCTCGAACGGCTCGATGGCATCGTCGCAGAGGTCACAGACGCAGTAACCCAGTCACAGTCACGGAGTGACCTGCAGCGTGAAGCCGTCCAGGCGATCGGAGAAGTCTACGCCGGCGCGTGGTTCGGAGCGTACGATCCCGCGATCGAAGCGGTCGAGCCCGACGAGGTAGTCGGAGAAACGGACGTCCCCCAAGGCAGTCGATTCGTCGTCGGCGACGTGGCCGCGATGGGCGGGGGTGACGGCGACGTCAGCGACGGGGGCGAATCGCGCAACCCGGTCGAACGGGCCGTGGCCGGCGCGCTCGCCGAACGCCACGTCCGCATCGAATCTCTCGACGGGGACACCGAAGCGGCGTTGACGTCGGTCGCCGCCGTGCCGTTGCACTACGGGGAGGCGACGTACGGCGTCGTTTGCGTGTACGTTCGAAACGACGGATTCGACGACCACGAGCGGGCCATTCTGGCGGCACTGGGGCGAACCCTCGCAACCGGGATCAACGCACACGAGACCCAGCGGACGCTCCAGACGCAGGAGACCGTCGAACTGCGGCTCGCACTCGGTGACCACCCGTTGGCCGGGTTCGCCACCGATCTGCAGAGTCAACTGCAGTACGCCGGCAGCGTCGGCGACAAAGACCGGCCGACGATGCTGTTCGAGGTGGCCGAGCCGACGGCACAACTCGACGGGGAGGCAGTGCACGGCGCGGCCGCAGAACGCGACGACATCGAGGTCGATACGGTGCTCGCCGAGACCACCTGTGGACCCGTGATCGAACTCACGGTGACCGATCCGACGCTGCAGGAACTGCTCACAGCGCACAGCGGCGAACTCCGTGCAGCCGTGATCGAGCCCGGGATCGCTCGTGTGACGGTCGAAGTGGGCCGGGAAGCGCTCGCCCAGTCGTTGGCTGCAGCCGCGATGGAGCGCTTCGAAAGCGCAGAGGTGATCAGTTACTGTCGTCGCGAGACGCGTGACGACACGAGCCAGGGGTTCGTCGCCGAGCTGGAATCGGAATTGACAGATCGACAGCACGCCGCGTTCCTTCGGGCCTACACGGCCGGCTACTTCGAGTGGCCCCACGACACCAGCGGCGAGGAGATCGCCGAGTCGATGGGCGTCTGCCGATCGACGTTCCACCAGCATCTGCGAGCGGCGCAGCGAAAGGTCGCGGCCGCGCTGTTCGACTGACGCACCGCCGCGAGACGCACCGAAACGCATTGGGGCACGACGGAGTCAGCAACTTCTACACGTCCAGTCCCCGAGAGACACAACAGCGTTGCAGCCGTGTGATCTCCCCGATAACTGTCAACAGTTGTGTACGGAGGCCCGTGCCGTCTAATCGAATCCCAACTAGTTGGGAACGTTGCTTATATCATTTACCTGCAAACTTTGGGACGCAATATGCCACAACCAGGTAGTGAATCGATATGGCTCTGGCTCGGAACGCTCGGGATGTTCCTGGGGATGCTGTACTTCATCGCCAGGGGCTGGGGAGAAACAGACAGACGGAGACAGGAGTTCTACATCGTCACGATATTCATCACCGCCATCGCATTTGTAAACTATCTTGCGATGGCGTTGGGATTCGGGTTGACGATAGTGGAGGTCGGCGGCGAGGAACTGCCGATCTACTGGGCCCGGTACACTGACTGGTTCTTCACGACACCGCTTTTGCTCATCGACCTCGGGCTGCTCGTCGGGGCGAACCGGAACGAGCTCTCCTCGCTGGTCGGACTGGATATGCTGATGATCGGAACGGGCGTCGTCGCGACGCTGTCCGCCGGTCCCGGCTTCCTCAGCGAGGGCGCACGCCGACTGATCTGGTGGGGGATCTCCACCGGCTTCCTGCTGGTGCTGCTGTACATGCTGTACGGCTCCCTCGACGAGAAAGCGAGCAAACTCACCGGCGACGCCGCGTCGACGTTCAGCACGCTCCGTACGCTGATCGTCGTCGTCTGGCTGGTCTACCCCGTCTGGTGGATCGTCGGCACGGAAGGCCTACAGCTCGTGTCGCTCAACATCGAGACGGCCGGATTTATGATCCTGGACCTGGTCGCAAAGGTCGGATTCGGGATCATCCTGCTGTCGAGCCGTGAGGTGCTCGACGCTGCCGGGGCGCGAGCGTCGAGCGCCGAACCGGCAGACTAATCGACGAAGACCGGCGATTCGAACGCAGCACCGAACGCGTACCCCGCCCACCCCGCGTTCACAGTCTGGACCGTACGCCGGCGCGTGAGTCGCCGGCGCCGAGACGACGCAGACGGCCGCCAACGAGACGAGATTACAGATGACGTTTCAGTTCACGTACCTCCAATTCCACTTCGCGTTTTTACTGCCAGCAGTAATGCTGCTGTCTGCGACCGGCTTCGTGAGCCGATCACGGATCAGCGGTGTCGCCTCGTGGGACAGCAGTAGTTGGCGCAACTACTGGGCGGGGGTAGCCATCATCACCGTCGTTGCGCTCGTGTACACGACGCCGTGGGACAACTACCTCATCGCGCGTGGGGTCTGGTGGTACGGCGCCGAGACGACCGTCCTGACGATCGGTTACGCGCCGCTGGAGGAGTATCTCTTCATCGTCGTCCAACCCTGGCTGACTGCGCTGTGGCTGTCACACCTGTCGTTTTCGACGGCGTGGCCGTCGGCGTCGCATCCGATCAGGAGCCGCCTCGTCGCGTTCGGACTCGCGGTCGCCATCGGTCTCGGGGGCTGGCAGTTGCTCGGCACCGACGCGACGTTCTACCTCGGTGCGACGCTCGCGTGGGCGGCCCCGGTGTTGGCGTTGCAATGGGTCGTCGGCGCACCGCAGTTGTGGACGCGCCGGCGGACCGTCGCTCTCGGAACGGTGCTCCCGACACTGTATCTCTGCGTCGCCGACAGGATCGCCATCGAGTACGGCATCTGGATCCTCTCGAAGCAGTACACGACTGGGCTCTCCATCGCGGGGCTGCCCGTCGAGGAAGCGATGTTCTTCCTCGTGACGAACCTCTTCGTCGTGCAGGGACTCGTCCTGTATCGGCTCGTGATGCAGCGGTGGGCGGACGGCACGGCCGCGACGGCGCGGCACTGGTACGATCGCCTCCGCGCCGGCGCGGAAACGGCCCGATAACGATGGCTGGCTCGACGGCTCACGACGGCGAGACGCGGCGGATCGACAAGAGCGCCGTCGAGAGCGAGGACGACGTGACACAATCGCTGATGCGCACGATCGGCGGCCGTCCGGCGTGGTTGCTCACTGCCGGGGTCGCGATTCTCGGGGGCGGTGCGGCGCTCGTAGGGGCGGCGACGACGCTGCCGCCGTGGGCGCGGTACGCCCCACTGGCGGTGAGCCTCCTCGTGTTCGGGTTGCCGCACGGCGCAGTCGACCACCTGGCACCCGCCCGGGCGGCCGGGGAGCAACCGTCGGTTCGCTGGCTCCTGATCGTCGGACTCGTGTATCTACTCCTCGGCGGGGCGTACGCGGTGCTGTGGCTCCTCTCACCGATAGCATCAGCCGCGTTTTTCATCGGGATGACCTGGGTCCACTGGGGCCAAGGCGATCTCTACGCGCTCGAGGCGCTCGGCGGGTCACATCTCGACAGTCGAGCGGTACGCACCGGCACGCTTCTCGTGCGCGGGGGACTGCCGATGCTCGTGCCGCTACTCCGATTCCCGGAGCGATACCGAGACGTCGTCGACGCCTGGGTGGCGCTGTTCGGCGGCAGCCTCGACGCGTCGTGGCTGGTCGCGCCCGACGTGCGCCTCAGCGTCGGTGCGGCGTTCGCGGCGCTGACGGTCGGGACGCTCCTCGCTGGGTATCGGCGCAGTCCCGGTGACGGATGGCGGCTCGACGCCGCCGAGACGGGGCTGCTGTGGGTGTACTTCCTCGTCGTTCCGCCGATCCTCGCGATCGGCGTGTACTTCTGTGTGTGGCACTCGCTGCGACACATCGCCCGTCTCGTCGGCGTCGACCCGAGCGCCAGGCGGGCGTTCGCCGATCGCGGAGCCGTCCCTGCGCTCTTGCGGACGGGCCGCGACGCGCTGCCGCTGACGGTGGTCTCCGTCGGACTGCTCGTCGGCGTCGCACTCGTTGGACGCGTCCAGACCGACCTGCAGACGTTGGCCGCGCTGTACCTCGTCTTCATCGCCGTGTTGACGCTTCCCCACGTAGTGATCGTGACGTGGATGGACCGCACCGAGAACGCCGGCCTGGCCGGCCTCGTCCGCGAACAGTAAAAGGTTAACAGGCTCGGTTCACAACTGGCAGGCAATGGCCGAAGACGTCAAACCGACACGCAAGAACTTGATGGCGATCGAGGATCGGATCCAACTGTCCGAGCGGGGCCACGACACGCTCGAACAGAAGCGAGACGGCCTCATTATGGAGTTTATGGACATTCTGGACCAAGCACAGGACGTCCGCTCCGAGCTGAACCAGAACTACGAGACGGCCCAAGAGAAGATCAATATGGCGCGAGCGATGGAAGGCGACGTCGCCGTGCGCGGTGCCGCCGCGGCGCTCAAAGAGCATCCGGAGATCACCACGCAGTCGAAGAACATTATGGGCGTCGTCGTCCCGCAGATCGAGTCCTCGCGCGTGAAAAAGAGCCTCGACCAGCGCGGCTACGGGCTCCTCGGCTCCTCGGCGCGGATCGACGAGGCCGCAGACGCCTACGAGGAACTGCTCGAGACGATCATCCTCGCCGCGGAGGTCGAGACGGCGATGAAGAAGATGCTCAAAGAGATCGAGACGACGAAACGCCGCGTCAACGCCTTGGAGTTCAAGCTGCTCCCCGAACTCAACGAGAACAAAGAGTACATCGAGCAGAAGCTCGAAGAGCAAGAGCGCGAGGAGATCTTCCGTCTGAAGAAGATCAAGAACAAGAAAGAAAAAGAAGAGAAAGCCGAGAAAGAGGCCGAGGAAGCGGCCGCAGCGACCCCGGCCGACGACTGAGGCACCCCCGCCAATCGAACGACGGAACCGCGCGTCTTCGGTTATCGCTCTTCGCTCGCTTTGCTGTCTTTCGTCCGGCCGCTACTCTCGCCGGAGCCTGGGCTCTGTCCAGGGGTTTCCCCGCATCGTCGGCCGCGCGGTGACCTCTCCCACGCCGCCATCAGATGATAAGTCTTAATTAGACTACCGGGCAACGAAGAAGTGGAGCAAGCCCGGGTGGTGTAGTGGCCCATCATACGACCCTGTCACGGTCGTGACGCGGGTTCAAATCCCGCCTCGGGCGCTTGTGCTTTGCTCCGATGTGTGCCCGGGTGGTGTAGTGGCCCATCATACGACCCTGTCACGGTCGTGACGCGGGTTCAAATCCCGCCTCGGGCGCTTTTTCGATTTCAACGTCGTAGCAGGTGCTTTTTCTCGTGAGCCGATGGCGGCGAGACGATCTATATCCCCACAAGAGCAGTCCCGAGAGCCACGCCGAGGAGCGCCGACGCGAGTGTCCCAACAGCGTCGACAGCCGCGAGCCGCCAATTTTCCTTCGAGGCGGCCTCGACCACGTTGACGGCGAACGAGGAGAACGTCGTGAACGCGCCGCAGAATCCCGTCCCAGCGACAGCGAGAGTCGTCGCGTGCGGTGACGAGGTGACGAGCGCCCCGAGCGCGGCGCTCCCGAGGACGTTGACGGCGAAGGTACTCCGACGGCCGCCGCCGAGTGCGACGTCGACTGCGTACCGGCCGAGTGCGCCGACCGCTCCCCCGACTCCGACGAGAATCGACAGGGGAACGCCGTCGAGACCGGCGAGTATCGCGAGAACGACACCGAGGGAGATAGTCACGCGAACCGCCTCCCTGCGGCGAGTCCGAGGAATGCGGCGAGAAAGCCGAACGCGTAGTTGGCCCCGACGTTCGCGAGGCCCCAGGTCGGGCCGAGCGACATCGTCTCGACGGCGAAGGTGCTGTACGTCGTGAACGAGGAGAGCAATCCCGTCGCGAGGAAGAAGCGGAGGCGACTCGACCGGACGACACCGATCGAGAGCGCGAGGACGAAACTTCCGAGGACGTTCACGACGAATGTCCCGCGTAGCCCCGGCACGGCCGTGCCGACGAGATAGCGTGACGTCGCTCCGAGGAATCCGCCAAGCGCGACGAGCACGGGGACGAGCCTGTCGGCCATCGAGCGTGGATCACACGCGAGTGTACTCGTCGGTTTCGGTCGCGTCTGGGTCAGCCGTTCCCGTGTCGGTCGCCTCCGCACTGTCGGCGTGAGATGCGGCAGCCGATGGGGGCGACGCCGCTGCAACCGCCGACGCGCGCGGACTCGCCCCGCCGTGCGGCGTGTCGCGTTCGCGGACCGCGACCGTGCGAGTCGCTTCCGCGGTGTCGTCGACGACGAGCGCTTCCCCGGGAGCCGTCGGCATCGCGTCTGTGACGTCCGTATCGACGTAGGCAGGATCTGCGGCCGCGAGCGCGCGGACGTCCGGCCCAGCCGTCAACCGATGGACGATACGGAGGTCCGACTGGGAGACGGCGACGGCCGGGAGCGCGCTCGGGCGCTGTGTCGCGGCGACGAGCGAGACGCCCGGTGCGCGGCCGCGAGTGAGGATCGCCCGGAGCGATGCACCGGCGACGCCCTCGAAGAAGACGTGTGCTTCGTCGACGAAGAGCCAGGGGAGACGTTCGACCGTCGGCGGCTCGGCACCCGCCACACCCGCAGCACCACGCCCGAGACGGGCGTCGTAGAGCGCCGCTGCGACGCCGGCGACGACCGCGTTCGAAGGCGCGTCGTCGAGCCCAGAACAGTCCAGAATCGTCGCCTCGCCGCCGGCGAGTGCGTGTGCGTCGAGTCCCGCGGGATCGAAGACACCCCACGAATCGGCACGCCGGAGACGGTTGCCGGCCGCGCGGCGAACGTCTGCCGTTGCGTCGGCCGCGTCGACGACAGCACGCATCTCAGAGAGCGTCGCGGCCGTCGATGCGGCGTGCCAGACGAGCGCGCCGACCGGCTGGTCGGGGTCGCTCCCGACGAGTTGCGGCCACCGCGCCGGCGGAATCGCGTCTGCGCGGATCGTCGGCTCGTCGACGATCCGAGCGGGGACGGGCGTCCCGGTCGCGTCGTCGGCCAAGCCGCGAAAGACGCCCATCGGATCGACGACGACGGGGGCGACGCCGCGCGCTCTGGCTGCTTCTTCCGCCAGGACGCCGAGCGTGTAGGACTTACCGTAACCCCGCTTGCCGACGACGAGCGCGGCGTGCGGCCGGTCGAGATCGATCCCGACGGGTGCGCCGCGGCTACCGTCGCGGGCGCGGTGGGACCCGAGGCGGCCGGCGGGACCGTCGGGAGCCGTTCGGCCGCACTCGTCTCGACGACCGAGAACTTCGGTGTGCATCAGCGGGAGTACCCTCGGGATGTGATATAAACGCACGGCCGACTGTTTATATACTGAGACGGGACCACGGCCGGTATGTTCGACGAACTCCGCCGCTTCGCCGCCGACGACCGTGCGATCGAAGGACTGCCGATCAGACTCGTCATCGCGCTCGTCGTGGGGGTCGCGACGATGAGCGTGATGCTGAATATGTTGTCCGGCGTGCAGGGACTCGCCGTCTCCGAACTCGACGTCAAACCCTCACCCGACGTCGTCCAGCCGGGCGAGCAAGAACTCTCGCTGACCGTCGTCGACGACGACGGCGACGGGGTCGAAGGTGCGACGGTGATCGTGAAAGACGGCAGCGCCGAGATCGACAGCGTGGTGACTGCCAGCTCAGATGCCGACGGCGTCGCGACCGTCACCATCGAAGCCGACACCCGGGCGAATCAGGAGACGGGGACCCTCGTCGTCGACGTGAAACCTCCGTCGGGGAGCCAGTTCGTGGACCGCCGCGCGAACACGGAGATTCTCGTCGTCGAGGAGTAGCGCGGGTGACGTTGGCGTCGGCCAGCGCCAGCCGTTCATACTGTCGGACAGAACTCTGTGAAAATTATCGGCACCCCGTGGGTGTCAACACAGTTCACGAACTGCTGTCCGACAGTATCACCGCTCGGGGTGCGTCGGCGCGTCGAAGCCGCCACGAACGAGCGGCTTAGCGATGTGTCGACGGGCACAGGGTGGGACCTCGTACCACCCGACATCGAGGTCGCGGTCGACCGAGACGGTTTCCGGACCAGACCGCGAGGTACCGCAGTCGCGACACCGGTACCCCTGGTTCCGGCCGGCGCTCTCCATCGACCGTCCGCACTCGCCGCACGTCGGCGTCGTCTCCACGGTGCGCCGGAGTGATCGGACGGCGAACTTCTCCAGTTTGATCGTCCCGTCGCTCACCTCGCCACAGACGGTGACCTCGTCACCGGAGCGAAGCGCCCGCACGCGGTCCCGAAACCGCTTCGTGGGTTCGAACGCGACGCAGTCGACCGAATCGTCGGCGTCGCCGCGTGCTTCGAGGTCGAAGAACACGTGGCCCCCACGACGCGTCTCCGGGTCGGAGGCGACGGTCCCGTCGATGCGATAGGCGCGCCCGTCGCGCAGTTCACCGAGCGTCCCCTCGCGGAGATGGACATCGGTTCCCTGGTTCGTCAGAAACGTCGCCGACCGTTCGATTGACTCACTGTCGATACGGGCTGCGAGGTCGCTGACGGCGTCGGGATCGTCGCCGCGAATCCCATAGAGGATCGGTCCGGGCGCGTTCGGGACGCAGACCGGTTCGTCCTCCTCGCGGTCGACCGTGTCCCACGCCTGCGGGTGGAATTTCGCTGCAGCATCGAAGACGGACTCCGTGTTGACTTCTCGGGGAGTGCCACACCGGTCGAACGCGCGGTAGGAGATGTGCTCGTAGGTCCACTCCTCGAGTGCGGCCCACGCGCCGACGGCCGCGAGCGCACCGATGCGGCCGCGGCCCCCCGCCCAGCCGCGGTGGACGTATCCGGCGTCATCCGCGACCCGAAGCGCGTCGGCGGGCTCCAGAAAATCACGGATTGCACGTCGCGTGAACGTCGACACCGCCTCGGGAACGTCGCTCGGATCGTCGTCGGCGACGACCACGCCGGGGCTCGTCCGCGGATCCGCAGTCTCCGCAAGCGGTTCGAGTTCGGCGGTAGCGAGATCGAGCGCGTGTTCGGGTTCGAGATCGACGTGAAGCGCGAGCGCAGCGTTCCCACGGGTCTTGTGCTCGACCGCCGGATTGAGCCGGATCAACAGTTTGCGGTCGACGCGCCCCCCGGCGTCGACGACGGCCTCGGCGAGTCGCGCGGCGAGGTACGTCGTGCACATCCCGCGCTCGCGGGAGTCGGTGTCGTCGAGGCCGACGATAGTCATCGGAGGGGCGTAGTCGGCGCGGCGTCTAACGGCTTTCGCTCACGGCTTCGGGAGGTCCAGTCGCAGCGACAGCCCGAGAACCAGTGGACGCAGGCGGCCTCGACGGCACAACGCATATATGCGCTGAATCGCGTACAACCGGGTATGTCTCGGTCCGCGCTAGTCGGAAACGTCACAGCGATGCTCGAGGACGCCGGATTCCTCGTCAGCGAGCGCTGTGCGATCCGGCCGAAGAGCTTCGACGTCGCCGCGAGGCGAGGCGAGGACCTGGTGCTGCTGAAGATTCTAGGCAACATCGACGCGTTCGACGGAACGACCGGTGAGGAGATGCGACGGCTGGGTACCTATCTCAACGCGACTCCGATGGTCGTGGGACTGCGAACGCGCGACGAGGATCTGAAGCCCGGTGTCGTGTACTTCCGGCACGGCGTTCCAGTCCTGAATCCCGACACGGCGATGGAACTGTTCATCGAGGGCGTCCCGCCGCTCATCTACGCCGCGCCGGGCGGCCTCTACGTCAACATCGACGGCGACCTCCTGGCAGACGAGCGCCGCGATCGCGGGTGGAGTCTCGGGCAGTTGGCGACGGAACTCGGCGTCTCGCGCCGCACCGTCTCGAAGTACGAAGACGGGATGAACGCGAGCATCGAGGTTGCGATCCGGTTAGAGGAGATGTTCGATCAGCCGTTTTCCAGCCCCGTCGAGGTGATGGAGGGTGCGGAAGACGTTCGCGACGCCGAGCCGACACCCGACGATCCCGACCCAGAATCCGACGACGAGCACGTGGTACACGTTCTGACGCGCGCCGGCTTCACCGTTCACCCGACCGCCCGCGCACCGTTCAAGGCAGTCAGCGAGGACGACGAACGCCGACGGGACTTTATGCCGATGCTTACCGGGCACTCAGCCTTCACACGGAGCGCAGAGAAGCGAGCCCGGATTATGTCCTCGCTCGGCGAGGTCACACAGACCCGTTCGGTCTACTTCACCGAAGATCGATCGAAGCGCGACGCCGTCGAAGGCACGGCGCTCGTCAGCTGTGAGGAGTTAGCAGATATCGACGACCCCGACCGCATCCGGGATCTCATCCGAGAGCGGTCACAAGAGCCGACCGAAGCGTAGCGACGGGAGCGGGCGCTGTTTCCGACTGTGTTCTGAGTCGTATCAGTGCGCGACCGTAACCGAGGACGAATACGACGAGCCGCCGCCGACGGGTCCCGACGCTCATAGGGGTTATCGTAAGTCCTCATAGACTTCTCGCCGGACGATACGGCGAGAATCTCCGAACAGTTACGAGAATCCCTATCAGTTCGCGCCGTCGCCGTACGTTTCTTCCAGGTAGGCGATAATATCGGTGCTTTCCGGCATCCCGTGGACGTCGTGTTCCTCGTCGACGAGCACGGGAACGCCCGTCTGCCCGCTGATCTCTTTCACTTCCGTCCGGTTGGCGTGCGATCGCGGCACCATCACCGATTCGTACTCCAGATCGAGTTCCTCCAGTTTGTTCCTGACTCTGATACAGAAGGGACAGCCCCCGACTTCGTACAGGACGAGATCAGACATCGACGATCGGTACGCGATCCGACCTAAAGAGTCACGTGGTGGACTGCGCGGCGGGCGCACTCCCGTACCGTGTTATCGCGTCGCTATCGGTCCGCGAGGCGCCGGATGCCGGCGACGATCTGTTGGCGGCCGGCGATCAACTCTCCGCCGGCCCACACGAGGCCGACGAGAAGCGCGCTGATCGCCCAGACGAAGTCCCAGCCGGACATCCAGACCGGGCGGAGCCACGGCGTCACGTGTGCCCAGCGCGTCGCGAACTCGTTCATCGGCCCTTCGAGGGCCGTGCCGGCGAACGTCGCGCGAATCCGCCCGGCGAAGCCGACGCTCTCGTTTCCGCCGGCGGTGAGGTTCGCACTGCCGGTGATGTCGTAGGAACCGCTGGCGTTCAGATCACGGATCGTCGGCCCCGACGACTCGGGGCCGGTGCCAATGCGCTCGGCGTCGTAGGGGCCCCACGTGGCGTAGTACTCCCAGACGACTTCGCCCGTGGGCGTGAGTTCCATCACGCGGTGGTTGAGCGTGTCCGTGACGAGCGTGTTTCCGTTGGGGAGTCGGTCCGCATCGCGCGGCCAGGTGAGCGATCCCGTGCCGACCTCCCAGGTCCGGACCCACTCGCCGTCTTCCTTCGCGTACTCGACGACCCGGTTGTTACCGCTGTCGGCGACGAGGATCGTCGGCGTGCCGTTCTCGCTCAGGAGCCAGTCAGGGTTGTGCTGCTCGCGCATCACGTCGTAGTCGTCGTCTGAGCCGAGTCGCTCGACGATCTCTTTAGATTCGATGTCGACGACGATGGCCTGATCGAAGTTCCGCGGCGAGAGCAGCAGGCGGTCCTCACCGACGGGGTCGACGTCGTTGACGTGCGACCAGTCGTCGTTGTAACCGCCGTCGGTGCTCTCGGGGAAGTGGTTCTTGAAGTACCACTCCCAGGTGAACTCGCCGGTCGAGCGGTTGTAGATGACGATGCGGTCGTCGCTGACCTCGGCGGACGCGTTCCACTCGCGCATATTCGCGATCGCGATGCGGTCGTCGCCGAGATACGCGACGTCGTGGGTGTCGGTCATATTGAACCGCTCCTGCCAGACGCGTTCTTGCGTCTCGGGGTTCAACTCGAAGACGACCGTATCGCCGGCCCGCGGCGAGGAGACCAGGAGGTTCCCGTTCGGCAGCGGGTCGACGTCGAAGAACCACGCGCTCCCGCCGACAGAGTCGTTGTGGGTCCACTGGAGGTCACCGCGCGGGCCGACCGAGAGGAGTCGCGCGGGCTTTTTGGGATTCGTATTGCCCTGGAAGGTGTAGCCCTGGACGCTGATGACGGTCGATCCGTTCGCGGGACTCGTGATCGTGCCCGGTTCGAGGCTCGTGTCTGTCGAGGGGTCGTACGTCAGCGCCGACACACCGGCCGGTGCGAGGAGAGAGACGACGAGCAGCAGCGCGAGGAGCCGCACTGCGTTCGCTCGGGAGCGCGGGGAGAGCGTCACGTACTCGATTGCGACAGTGAATAATGAATCTCTTGCGGTCCGACGGCAGTCGCGGGGGTGAGAGTCAGACGGCGAGGAGCGCGGGAGTGAGTCGGAAGGCGAAAAGCGAGGGTGAGTCAGAAGGCCAAAAGCGCGAGCGAGCGGTCGGTTACACCTGCGCGGCGAGAATGCCGCCGGTGCGGACGACGAAGTAGACGACGAACGCGCCCGCGAGTGCCCAGTGGCCCAGACGGACGTCGTCGCCTTCGCCGGCCGCGAACTTGATCACCGGGTACGAGACGATCCCGGCGGCGATACCGTAGGCGATCGAGTACGCGAACGGCATCACGAGGATCGTCATTCCGGCGGGGATCGCCTGCGTGAGGTCGTCCCAGTCGATGTCGACGACGTTGCGGAGCATCACGACGCCGATCACGACGAGCGCGATGTGGGAGGCATACAGGGGAATCGCGGCCGCCAGCGGGACGAGCGCGAGCGAGATGAGGAACAGTACAGCGACAGTGAGCGCCGTCAGGCCGGTGCGGCCACCCTCCTCGACGCCCGAGGCGGACTCGATGTAGGTCGTCACGGTCGAGGTCCCGAGCATTCCGCCGACCGTGGTGCCGATCGCGTCGGCCATCAGCGGCTTGTCGATGTCGGGGAGATCACCGTCCTCGTCGAGGAAGTTACCGGCCTGTCCGACGCCGACGAGCGTGCCGGCGGTGTCGAAGAAGTCGACGAAGAAGAAGGTGAAGACGACCAGCGCGAAGGTGAACGCCTCGACGTCGCTGAGGCCGGAGATGAACGCGCCGGCCAGCGGAGTGATGTCGTAGGAGACGGACGTAGAGCCGGCGACGAGGCCAGCGTCAGCCGCGATGGGGCCGAACGCGGTGAGAAGCCACCCGAGGACGGACGTGAGGGCGATTCCGATGATGATCGATCCGGGAACGTTGCGGGCGTAGAGCGCGAACGTCAGAAAGAGGCCGAACACGGAGACGATCGCGACGGGGTTCGACGCGATCGATCCCATCGAAATGAGCGTCGCCGTGTCGTCGACGACGATCCCCATCGCCTGCAGGCCGATGATAGCGAGGAAGAGCCCGATACCCGTCCCGACGGCGAACTTCACGGGTTCGGGGAAGAGTTTGATCACGTACTCGCGCGCGCCGATCGCCGTCAGGATGATGAAGATGATCCCTTCGACGACGACGGCCGCGAGTGCGGTCTGCCACGGAATTCCGAGCGCGCTGACGACGGTGAACGCGAAGAACGCGTTCAGGCCGAGCCCCGGCGCCTGCGCGAACGGTCGGTTGGCGTAGAAGGCCATCACGAACGTCGCCGTCGCCGCCGCGAGGATCGTGACGACGGCGAGCATCGACTGGATCTCGCCCGGCGGGATGCCGGCGATCGAGATCCCGTCGGCACCGGGAATGTTCGGCTGGTCGGTCAGGATCGAGGGGTTGACAACGACGATGTAGGACATCGTCAGGAACGTCGTCAGCCCGGCGAGGAGTTCGGTCCGGACCGATGATCCGTGTTCTTGCACATCGAAGTAGTTTCCGAGTGTTTCAGCGAGCCCCATAATGCACGTGTGAGCATAACCCCGAAACGGTCGATAAGGGTTTTCATCGACGCCGGGCACAGTGAGGCCCGTAGCGGCCGATCACTCGGCGTCGAACGTCGAGAGCGCACCGACGGGTGCGTCGGTGAGTTCCCGGGCGCGGTCGATGCCTTCCTCACCGACGGAAATGAGCGCGAAAACGCCCGTAACGTCCGCATTCGCCTGTTTCGCGATGTCGAGGAGAAGTTCCTGGGTTTCGCCCGAGCGGATGAGGTCGTCGACGATGAGGACGTTCTCGCCGCGGGAGATCGCGCGGCCGGGGAGGTAGTAGGTCAGTTCGATGCCCGAAGCGAGGCGCTGACGGGACTCGATGAAGTCCTCGACGGCCGTCTCTTTGGACTTCTTCGCGTAGGCGACGCGGGCGTCGAAGTACCCTGCCATCGCCGCGCCGAGCGTGATGCCGTCGGTCGCCGCCGTCAGGACGACGTCCGGGCGCTCGAAGCCGAGCGCGTTGGCGGCGACCGGAGCAACGAGATCGAGAAACGACTGGTCGAAGACGATACCGGAGTTGTCGACGTAGCCCTCGTCGTCGAACTCGACGCGCGCGCGGAGTTCCGTCGCGAGGGCGTCGCGGCCGACCCCGTCGACGACTTCGCGGGCGCGCTCTACGCCCGGCAGGACGTGGCCGTTGACGTACCGATTGAGATCGCCGGCGGGGAGTCCGCTGAGTTCGGCGAGTTCGTCGTACGTCCGGGTCTCCTTCAGCATCCGAAGGACGGCGACCGCCTGCAACTGGAGGGCCGCTTTCTCCGCTCTGTTCATACTTCGATCTGCGATGTTGCGTAAGTATGAATATGTCGATACAGATACAGCGTGAAAAAACCACGAACGTGGATTAGACGGCGAGAGAGAACGTCCGGTCTCGGGGCTGAAAACGGCCCGAAATCGCGAGGTTCGCGAGAAGCGCTACAAACGGTCCTCGTCGTCGAGGAGGTCCGCCGCAGTCACGAGGGCGTCGAGTTCGACGTCGGCCTCGGCGAGTCGTTCGCGTGCACCTTCCTGACGGTCGACGACGACGAGGACGCGGTTGACGACCGCGCCGGCGTCGCGGAGTGCTTCTACGGCGTCGAGTGCGCTCTTGCCGGTGGTCGCGATGTCTTCGAGGACGACGACTTCCTCGCCCTCGGAGAAGCGCCCCTCGATACGGTTGGCCGTGCCGTACTCTTTGGTCTTCTTGCGGACGATGACGTACGGCGTGTCGGTCTCGACGCTCGTGACGGAGACGAGCGGGACGGCGCCGAGCGCAACACCCGCGAGCTTTTCGCCGGACAGTTCGTCCGCGAACGCCTCGGCGATCAGCTGGAGGCAGCGGGGGTCTGTCTCGAAGAGATACTTGTCGACGTAGTACTCGGAGGTGCCGCCGTGGGAGAGTTCGAACTCTCCGAACTGGACGGCGTCGGCGTCGCGGAGCGCCGCGATGAGTTCGTCGTTCGCCATTGGATATGAGAGGGCGGGCGAGGCGCTTAAACGGGGCGATTCGGAGGCGGCGCGGAGTCGAAGCTCTCGTACCGCGAGGCGAGCGAATGCGAGCCTCGCGGCTTTTTCCCTCCAGGTTTTTGCGCGGTGGGTTCCCGCAGCGGCGCTCCGCGCCGCGAGGAAACCCACCGTGGAAAAAGGTGGGTTAGTAGGGCTCGTCTTTCAACCCCAGCACGTACGCGATGGCATTCGTGAGGACGTGCAGGACCGGCGTGAGAACGATCACGACTCCGAGCACGGGGAGCGTAAATGTGGTCTGGAACCAGCCGAAGTCGAGAACGGCGGCACAGGCGAGCGCGCCGGCGACGAAGTCCAGTTGGTCGACACCGGGGAACGGCGCGCCGCGCTCGCGGCCCGTCCGGCGCTTGAGAAACGAGGCGGCGATGTCGCCGAGCATCGCGCCGAACGCGAGACCGAACGCGGCGGCGAGCGGGAAGACCGGGACCTCGAATCCGGTCACGCGGACGACGACGGACGCGAGGACGTTCAGTCCGAGCGCGAGGAGGACGCCCGCGAGCGTGCCGATAGCCGTTCCACGCCACGTCTTGCCGTCGCCGAGGAGGCGGCGGCCACCCATCGTTCGGCCGCCGTCGATCGGTGCGCCGCCGCCGGCGAGGACGGCAGCGTTGTTCGGGACGTAGGCGGGAAGCATCGCCCAGAAAGCGACGACGACGAGATCAACGAGCATACGTGTCGCGTCCGACGGCGACGACAAAAGTCTCCCCAATTCGGCCACTGCGACGCGCCGCCGCAGAACAGCGGTTCTGTGACCGAAGCGACAGCAGTTCCTTTAACTCTCCGGCGCGACGTACTGGCAGATAGATGTCCTCCTGGAGGCGCGACTTCGCAAGCGGCTTGATCGTTCTCACGCCGATCCTCGTCATTCTGTTCGTTCTCAACTACCTCTACTCGAAGATCGTCGACCTCCCGGTCATCCGACGATTGGACGACCCCATCGGGTTCCTCGTCGCAGTCGTGGTCTTCATTATGCTCGTCCTGTCGGTGGGGTACCTGATGCGGACGACGGTCGGCCGCCTGTTCGAGACGTATCTGGATGCGGCGATGAATCGCGTGCCGCTCATACGCGTGCTCTACAACGCCTCCAAGTTAGCCGTCGAAACGGCCGTGACTGGGACCGAGGACCTCCAAAAGCCGGTGAAAGTCGAGCCCTGGCAGGGGATGCGGATGACGGCATTCAAGACTGGAAAGGTGACCGACGACGGCCGCGTGGTGCTGTTTATGCCGACCGCTCCGAACATCACGACTGGCTTCGTGATGGAGGTCGATCCCGAGGATATCACCGAAACCGACGAGCGCGTCGAAGAGGCGCTGACTCGGGTGTTGTCCGCGGGATTCGGCGAAGAAGAGCGGGACGCGCCGATCGAGATCGACGCCCGGTCAGAAGACTGAGCGTCGGTCTAGTGCGGTGCCGGGCGGTGCAGTGCAGTGCTGTGCGGTCCCGGGCGGTGTCGGGCGGTACGGTGCTGTGCGGTAGTCGAGAAGTCGTACCGCGAGGCGAGCGAACGCGAGCCTCGCGGCATTTTTCCCTCCAGGTTTTTGGACCGGGGTCGAGCGCCGCCGAAGGCGGCGCGAGGCCCCGGTCGAAAAAGGTGGGTTTAGACGTACGTGAACCACTCGTCGTGGGCGTCGTCGCGACGCTCGACGAGGTCGAAGAACGCCTGCTGGAGTTCCTCGGTCACGGGGCCGCGCGAGCCGTCGCCGATGACGACGTTGTCGACCTTCCGAATCGGCGTCACCTCGGCGGCGGTGCCGCTGAAGAACAGCTCGTCGGCGGTGTTGAGTTCGCCGCGGGAGATGGTCGCCTGGTCGTGGACGGTGTAGCCGCGCTCGCGGGCGAGTTCGATCACCGTGTTTCGGGTGATGCCGTCGAGAATGCTCTCGGAGAGACCGGGAGTGTAGATCTCGCCGTCGCGGACGAGGAAGATGTTCTCGCCGGGACCCTCCGCGACGTTGCCTTCCTTGTTCAGGACGATCGCTTCGGTGTAGCCGTTGCGGCGGGCTTCCTCGCCCGCGAGAAGCGAGTTCACGTACAGACCGGTCGTCTTCGCGTTCGTCGGGATCTGACTGGAGGCGTGCTTGCGCCACGAGGAGATCATCACGTCGACGCCCTGTTCGAGCGCTTCCTCGCCGAGGTAGGCGCCCCACGGCCACGCCGCGATCGCGACGTTCACCGGGTTGTCTTTCGGGCTGACGCCGAGCGATCCGTAGCCGTAGAACGCGACCGGGCGGATGTAACAGGAGCGCAGTTCCTCACGGCGAATCAGTTCCAGCGTCGCCTCCGTGAGTTCTTCCCGCGAGAACGGAATGTCCATCTCGTAGGGTTTCGTCGACTCGTAGAACCGATCGAGGTGCTCTTCCCAGCGGAAGATCGCCGGCCCGTTTTCGGTGTCGTAACAGCGGACGCCCTCGAACACGCCGGATCCGTAGTGCAGACCGTGCGTCAGAACGTGGACCGTCGCGTCGTCCCAGTCGACGAACGAACCGTCCTGCCAAATCGTCTCGACGTCCATCTCGTCGAATCCCATATGCCGTGATTTACTCCCCGGGATATAAAACCCTACAGGAGTGTTTGCGGCGAATTACGCCGTCGGTGCGGTGGATCTGCGGGGGCAGGAAAACGGAGTCGGCAGCCCTCAAGCGGGAACGCGGAACCGTCGGCTCAGACGTGGTCCATCTCGTCGGCCAGTCGCTCGATGATGTCCGCACCTTCGACGTAGACGAGATCGTTCTGACGGGCGTATTCGAGCGCGGCAGTCGGCGTTCGAGCGCCGCCGGAGTCGGCGTCGAGCATCTCGCAGACGACGACCGCAGGCGGGCGGTCAGCCGCCTCAGCGAGCGCGAGGCCGAGTTCCGTGTGCCCGCGGCGGTCGTCGAGGAGTCCCGGGGCGCCGCGGAGGACGTGCACGTGGCCCGGCGTGCGGAACTCGGCGGCGAACTCCGAGGCGTCGTAGTCGCTGTCGGGCTCCGCTGCATGTTCGGCGGCCGAGGAGAGTTCGCGGATCGTGAGCGCGCGGTCGTCGTCAGTGATGCCCGTGAACGTCTCGCGGTGGTTCACCGGCAGCGAGAACGACGAGCGGTCGTCGTAGCCGAGGTCGTGGTCCGCGGCCGCGGGGTGGTCGAACTCGTCTTCGAGGAAGGGCAGTTCGAGGGTCTCTGCGACGGGATGTGAGACGGCAGTGCAGATCAATCCCCCGGCGTCGCTCCGAAGACGGACGACGTCGTCGGCGTCGACCGCGCCTGCGGGGTAGATGATGTCCGTCTCGCCCTCGCGGTCGGCGGCGTCGTGGACGAGCACTGGCTGGCCCTCGCGGAACGCCTCGATGGCGCGGTCGACGGCGCTCTCACCGGTCGTGTCGACAGCGACGTCCGAACGCGTGCGCGTCATCGAACCGCCTCCACGCGAACGGAAACCGCGTCGCCGTCGTCGAGATCGAGCGCATCCCGAAGCCGGACGGGCGCGATGATCTCCAGTTGCGTCTCGTCGTGGTGCGTGCGCTCGGGGACGATGATGTGCGTCGTCTCGGCGACTTCGTCGTCGTACTCGACGGTCGCGTCGTAGCACGTCGCCGGCCCGAACGTCCGTTCGTCGTCCTCCCAGCCGTCGATGGGGACGCCCGAAAGCGACGTCATCGCCGAGCGAGCACGGATGCTCTCCTCGTCGAGGTCGACGTTGAGCGTGCCGGGGAACGGCTCGTAGCCGAGTCGCTCCTCGAACTGTTCCATATAGCCCGACAGAGAGATGTAGTGTCGTCCTTCGCCCATTCCACTCGTGACGGTGCCTTCAAGTTCGACGGCCGAGGGGTCAGTGCCCTCGAAGATTCGCCGGTAGTGGGCGTATTCTCGGTGCAGCGCCGCCTCACCGGAGTCGGTCAGCGACACCCACTGACCGTCGGCGACGACGTCGCGCTCGACGTGGCCGGCGGTTTCGAGCCGCTGGAGCCGACGCGAGGCGGTCTGGCTCGACGCGTCGAGGCGTTCGGCGAGGCTCGAACAGGAGATCTTGACCGGGCCGGAGAGCGCGCCTTCGAGGGCGACGAATTTCAGCGCCGCCAACTCGTCGTTTCCCACGGCGGAGACTGCCGATTCAGACATTATCCGGAGTTGGGAGGCTGCCCTGTTAAGTATAACGGCTATGAGATGTATAACAGAAGTGTTACGGTAAGCCGTCTCCGGAATCACGGAGACGAGACTTATCTCAGTATTGTTCATTCCCGCTCCTAAAGGCGTCGATCGCAGTGCGGCGGGTCGGTTGCATCACCTCCGTTCCGGCCAGCAATCGCACTGTGTTCGTCTGCCCCCGAGGGAGTGCTCCCCGAGCGCGAGAGCGTTCGGAAAGGCATTTAGCCGCGGTTCGAGAACGGCGAGTATGTTCAGAACCTTCCGTTCGGAGGTCGAGGACGCGGTCGAGGCGGCGCTGGCCGCGCTCGACCTCCCGACCGACGACCTCGGGGTCGAAGAGCCGCCGGAGGACGTCCCGGCGACGCTCGCATCCAGCGTCGCCTTCCGCCTCGCCGGCGAGGTCGGTGCACCGCCGCCGGCAGTCGCCGAAGACGTCGCCGAGGCGATCGACCTCGACGACGCGGAATACATCGCGAGCGTCGACACGCAGGGACCGTACGTGAACTTCTACGTCGCCGACGCCTACTACGCGGACACGCTCTCGGCCGGCCGCGACGCCGAGTACGGGGCGCTCCCCGATACGGGCCAATCGGTCGTCGTCGAGCACACGAGCGCGAACCCGACCGGTCCGGTCCACGTCGGTCGCGCTCGAAATCCGATCTTCGGTGACGCCGTCGCCCGCCTGCTCGAGTACGCCGGCAACGACGTCGAAACGCACTACTACGTCAACGATGCCGGCCGCCAGGTCGCCGTCTTCACCTGGGCCTACGAGACGTTCGAGGGGTCAGAGCTCCCCGAGCCGGAACGCGACCGCGCGGACTACGACCTCGTCCGCTACTACCGGAAGGGCAACGAGTATCTCGAATCCGCCGACGACGAGGAACTCGCGGCCGCCGAAGAGGAGATCGCCGAGATTATGCAGGGTCTCGAAGCGGGCGACGAGGAGACTTACGAACGCGTCGCGGTCGTCGTCGATCAGGTGCTCGGCGGGATGCGGGAGTCCCTCGAACGCCTTCCGGCGGAGTTCGACCGGTTCGTCAAGGAGACGAAGTTCATTCGCAACGGCGACGCCGACGACGTCGTCAGACGGCTGAAAGACTCCGAACACGCCGTCTACGAGGAGGACGCCTGGCAGTTGGACCTCTCGGCGTTCGGGTTAGAGAAGAACCTCGTCTTCCTCCGCTCTGACGACACCACGCTGTACACAACCCGCGACCTCGCACACCACGAGTGGAAGTTCGACAACTACGACGAGGCGGTGACGATCCTCGGAGAAGACCACAAGCTCCAGGCCGAGCAGCTGGAAGCCGCGCTCGACATTCTGGGTAACGACACCGACCAGCTCCGGCAGACGTTCTACTCGTGGGTAAACCTCCCGGAGGGCGGGATGTCGACCCGCGAGGGGACCGGCGTCGACCTCGACGACTTACTCGACGAGTCCGTCCGGCGTGCTCGCGAAGAAGTCGAGGAGCGTCTGGACTCGCGGATCCGGAACGACGAACTCACCGACGACGACATCGACCGCATCGCCCGCCAGGTCGGCATCGGCGCCGTCCGCTACGACATCGTCTCGAAACAGCCGACGAAGGGCATCACCTTCGAGTGGGAACGCGCGCTCGACTTCGAGGCGCAGTCGGCTCCGTACGTCCAGTACGTCCACGCGCGCTGTTGCGGCATCGAGAGCGAAGCCGCCGATGCGGGCATCGAGGCGTCGGCCGACGTTTCGGTGCTCGACACCGACGCCGAGCGCGCGCTCCTGCGAGACGTCGCGCGCTTCCCGGCCGTGATCGAACAGGCGGCCGACGACCTCGAACCCCACGTCGTCGCGACGTTCGCTCGCGAGTTCGCAGAGACGTTCAACACGTTCTACCGCGAGTGTTCGGTCCTCAACGCCGACGACGAGGCGGTCGCAGCGGCACGGCTCGGTCTCGTGGAGGCGTCGCGGCACACGGTCGCGAACGCGCTCGACGTCCTCGGGATCGAGGCGCCGGGTTCGATGTAGCTCCCGTAGGGGCACACCCCGTCGAGAGTCTCGATTTCCCTAGATTACAGTCCGAACGGTGTGACCGGAACGATGGCCCCGGCGACGAGCGATCCGCCGACGGCAAGCACCGTTGCGACCCCGGCTCCGAGCGCTAACAGTAGGAACAGGACGAGCCACCAGAAGGGAACGCTGGAATCTTTCTCTGCCATATCCTCGATTCACCGCACCCGCATAAAAGAAGCTCCCGCTTCGGCGCGCTGACAGCTAGCGGAAGATGCGCCCGAAGAACCCCTTTTTCGTGTCGTCGCCGTCTTCGGAGGCATCGTCGGCGGCGTCTTCGTCGTCGGCGTCGGCGCTGGAACGGTCGTCGGCGTCGTCTCGCCCGGAACGGTCGGCGTCGCTACCCTCTCCGAGATCGGCCTCCTCCGCCAGCGACGTCGTATAGACGCCGCCTTCCGAGTCCTCCTCGGCAGTCGCGTCCGACCCGGACGGCGTTACTTCGGCGGCGCTCGCAGACTCGACGAGCGGCCGCTCGTCCTCGGTAGCAGCGTCGGCGTCCGATTCGGCATCCGAGTCCGACTCCGCATCCACGTTCGGCTCGACGTCCCTGTCCAATTCGGCGTCTCGAACGTCGGCCGGCGTCGGCCCGACCTCGGCGTCGGGATCGACCGACGACGCTTCCTCGTGTGCTTCGATCACCTCGACTGTCTCTGGGTCGAGGTCACCTTCGTGTCTCCCGGCGACGACGATGTCTTCCTCGGAGAGGCGTACGTCTTCGCCGTCTGCTCCCGTCGATTCGCTGTCGTCGGACGGCGTTTCCGGAGTCGCATCCGCCTCGTCGTCGGAAGCCGTCTCGTCCGTATCCGGGGTCGTCTCGAGGATCTCCGCATCGTCGTCGACGCCCGGCTCCGATTCGTCTTCTGAGGCCGTAGCGGACTCATCGCTCGACGGGAGGTCGCCTCCCGACAGCGACTCCTCGTCCGGAAGTGGATCGTCCTCTGAGAGTGCGTTGCCGAGGGGGTCGTCGGGACCGAGCGCGTCGTCGGCGCCGAGTTCGGCGGCGGCATTCGTACCCGGAACGTCGGTGTCGGCGGCGGCAGAGGCTTCGGACGCGTCGTCGACGGAGGCTTCGGACGTGTCGTCGACGGCAGACGCGTCGGGCGTATCGTCTGCAGACGCTCCTGAGACGTCGTTGGATGCTGTTTCGGGAGGTTCGTCTGCTGCGACGTCTTCGCCGGTGAGACTGCTCGCGAGCGATCGATACGCCGCGGCCGCCGTGCTCCCGGGGGCGAACGTGGTCAGCGGCTCACCGGCGTCGGACGCCTGCCGGACCGCGGCGGCGTCCGGAATCGTCTCGATGACGTCCGCATCGAGCAGTTCGGCGACAAGTTCGGCGTCGACCTCGACGGGATCGGCGCGCGTGAGTGCGGTGCCCGCGACGGGGATGCCGAGGCGGTCTGCGACCTGCCGGGTCTTGTCGGTGTCGCCGAGCGCGTCCCGCGTCGGGGTCGAGACGAGAAGTGCCTCGTCGACGTGGGTAAGCGGTACCACGGTGTCGTTGCTGAGTCCCGCGCCCGTGTCGAGGACGACGTACTCGTAGCGGTCGGCGAGCGCTTCGAGGACGGATTGCATCTCCTCGGGATCGGCGCGCGAGAACGCGTCGAGATCCGCCGATCCGGGGACGACCGCCATCCCGTGCGGTCCTTCGTGGATGGCGTCGTCGACGTCGGCGTCGCCGGCGAGAACGTCGTGAAGCGTTACGTCACCGACGGTGACGCCGACCGCACCGGCGAGGTTCGCCATCCCGAGATCGCCGTCGACGATGGCGACGCTCGATCCCGCGGCGGCGAGCGTGGCAGCGAGATTCGCCGCCGTCGTCGTCTTGCCGACCCCCCCTTTCGCGCTGACGACTGCGTACACACGGCCCATTGTTTCGTTCCGTGAGTCCCGCGTGGAGAATATAAATCTGTCCGGGGCGTCGAGGTGACGCGCGAGCACGCTGTGACGACATAGTCGCAGGTTACTTACCCACTGGAGGGGCTAGTACGGGTAATGAGTACCGACGCCGACGAGGTGAACGAGGACCGCCGGAAATACGAGTTCCGGAAGGTCATCGAGGAACTCAAAGACTACGAGGGTTCCGGCACGCAGCTCGTCACGATCTACATCCCCCCGGACAAGCAGATCTCCGACGTCGTCGCCCACGTTACCCAGGAGCACTCGGAGGCGTCCAACATCAAGTCCAAGCAGACGCGGACGAACGTGCAGGACGCGCTCACGTCGATCAAAGACCGGCTCCGCTACTACGACACGTACCCGCCGGACAACGGTATCGTCCTGTTCTCGGGTGCGGTCAACTCCGGCGGCGGCCAGACGGATATGGTGACGCGGGCGCTCGAAAGCCCGCCCGAACCGATCCAGTCGTTCCGCTATCACTGCGACTCGAACTTCCTCACCGAGCCGTTAGAGGAGATGCTGACCGACAAGGGCCTCTTCGGCCTGATCGTCCTCGACCGGCGCGAGGCGAACGTCGGCTGGCTGAAGGGCAAGCGCGTCGAGCCGGTCAAGTCCGCCTCCTCGCTCGTCCCCGGCAAGCAGCGGAAAGGTGGCCAGTCAGCGCAGCGGTTCGCCCGCCTCCGTCTCGAAGCCATCGACAACTTCTATCAGGAGGTCGCAGAGATGGCGAACGATCTGATGGTCCCCAAGCGCCACGAGATGGACGGGATCCTCGTCGGCGGCCCCTCGCCGACGAAAGACGAGTTCCTCGACGGCGACTACCTACACCACGAACTTCAGGACCACGTGAAAGGGAAGTTCGACGTCTCCTACACCGACGAGTCGGGACTCTACGACCTCGTCGACGCCGCACAGGACGTCCTCGCCGACCAGGAGGTAATGAAGGACAAAGCCCAGATGGAGGAGTTCTTCGAGAACCTTCATACGGGCGAGGAGGCGACCTACGGCTTCGGACCGACCCGTAAGAACCTGATGATGGGATCCGTAGACCGACTCTTGCTCTCGGAGGATCTCCGCTCGGACGTCGTGATCTACGAGTGTCCGAACGGCCACGAGGAGTACGAGGTCGTCGACCGCCGCCACAGCGACCCCGGCCACGTCTGCACCGAGTGCGGCGAGGAAGCCGAGAAAGTCGACCGCGAGGACGTGATCGAGCATCTGATGGAGATCGCCGAACAGCGCGGCACCGAGACGAAGTTCATCTCGACGGACTTCGAGAAGGGCGAACAGCTCTACGACGCCTTCGGCGGCATCGCCGGCATTCTGCGGTACTCCACCGGCGTCTAAGCGGACGCTGTTATTCGAGAATCGATTCGAGCTGTCGCCGTCGACGCGCTAAATCCACGTATGGCTCGACCGTCTCGTCGGCCGCGAGTCGATCTAACGTCAGAAAGACGTCCGCACCCGCTCGCTCGGCGTACTCGACGAGTGACTGGATCGCCGGGCGGTTCGTCGCCAGCGAATCGAGCAGGCCGACCGCGAGAACCAGTGCGACTCCGCCCTCCCCGGTTGGGATGGCCGACGGGGCTTCCGCCGATCCAGCGTCCGTAGTCGCTTCTGTCTCGAATTCGTCGTCGTCTTCGAGCGGATACGTGCGAAGACAGCGCGGACAGTACCCGACGACGGCGGCCGGTTCGGGGGCGAACTCGCGTATTTCTGACGGGACCGCGACGCGAACGAGGGGGCGCTCGCAGTGCGAGCACGTTGCTGACATACGAGGGCCTACGCGGGCAGCCCTGAAAGACGCTGTCGCTGTGGCTCCCCGGCCGACGAGCGACACGGGACCGGTATCCCTATTCACGCCGACGCCCTACCGCGAGGCAATCAATGGCCTCGGACGCCCACTCCTCGCTCGACGACCCGCGGACGCACCTCCGCGCGTTCGGTGGCACCTTCGTCGTCGTCGCGCTCGTAGTGCTACTCGCGTCAGTGACCGTCTCGCTCGGGATCGCGCTGCTGGACGCCGCCGGCGTCGATCGAGAGAGCGCGCTCGGTCTCGCACTCCGGAGCGCGTTCCAGTTCGTCGGCTTCGGCATCGCGGGCGCCGGCTTCCTTCTCGTGACGGACCAGAGCGATCTCGTCCCGGTTCGCAGGCCGACGCGGCAGGATCTGACGTGGCTCGTCGGCGGTTTCTTCGGCCTACTGGGACTGTTCGTCGCGGTCTCGGGCCTGCTGAGCGTGCTCGGAATCCAGGGGGCCGACAGCGCGATCGTCGCCCAGGGGAGCGATCAGCCGATCTACTTCCTGTATCTGATTCCGGTGACGATCCTGCTCGTCGGACCGACTGAGGAACTGATCTTCCGGGGAGTCGTGCAGGGACTGTTCCGCCGTGCGTACGGATCCGGGTTCGCTATCGCCGCCGCCAGCGCGGTCTTCGCCGCCGTGCACGTCACGTCCTACAGCGGCGATGGCCTGCTCGCGACGCTCGCGACCGTGCTCGTCCTCGGGGGTGTCCTCGGCGTCGTCTACGAGAAGAGCGAGAACCTCGTGGTTCCCGCCGTGATTCACGGCCTGTTCAACACCGTGCAGTTCGTCGCCGTCTACGCGACGACGACCGGGCTCGTCAGTCTATAAGTACGCATAGGCGCGTTCGAGACAGGGACGCGTCGCTCAGTAGGTAATCTGGACCCGATAAGCGAGAGCGCGATCGGCGTTCGGACCGACGCTTACGCTGGGTTCTTGCGCGCCAGCTCCATCCCGCAGATCGGACAGCGGTCGCGGTGTTCGTCGAACTCGCGGCCACAGCCCTGACACTGGAACTTCCAGTCGCGCTTCTCCGAGATGCCCTCGCGGGCGATGATCTTCACGTCGATGTCGACGTGGTCTGCGACGTTCTGCATCGCGTAGTCGTCAGTGACGAGCGTGGCATCGAGTTCGAAAGCCGCGGCGAGAAGCCTGACGTCAGTTTCCGAGAGCGTCTCGGAGTCGCCGGTCTCGCGGGCCGCGCGCTGGATCTTCTCGACCGTCCCGCCAGCGGGGATGTGGATGTGCATTCCAGACCCCTCGTCGGCGTCGTAGCGATACGACGCCTCGCCCTCCAGTTCCTCGCGGACCATCGGGATCGACGCGATGTCGTCTGTGGTGTGATACTCGTGGATGAACGCCGAAGAATCGAGAACCTGCATCGGACGTCGCCCTGAGTTATGGTTGCACGACGATGTAGTCTTTGACGTCCTGTACGTGAGAGACGGGGACCCGGATGACCTGCTCGTGGTCGTCCTGGATCGTCTCGAACCGGAGTTGATCCGGATTGACGTCTTCGTACGGCGAGACGAGGAGATCGTTGACCGTTCCGGTCTTTACGTTCATCTCGACGTTGTACAGCACTCCGAGTTGCGCGCCGTCTGACCCCATCACGCCTTTCCCGGAGAGGTCCTCGGCGAGTTCGTCCGGCATACCCCGCAATACTGCGTACTGTTACATAAACGCCACGGGCCACGCGGCCAGCGGCCGCACAGCGGAGGTCAGATGACGCGTACAGACGACGTACGAAGGCGCACACAGAGGACGTACTATGCGTGGACCGCGCCGCGACACAGACGTTCGATATCGCCGAAACGACGCCATCCGCGGATGACGATGGACTTAACTACAGTCCAGCAGTGATCTACACACAAGGAACTTCTCCGGGGTGATTCTCTATGTCTGACACCGACGCCGACGCCGCCTCGACAGCCGAATCGAACGCGCTACGCACACCGATCGTCGCCGTTCTCGGCCACGTCGACCACGGCAAGACGACGCTGCTCGATAAGATCCGCGGCTCCGCGGTGAGCGAAGGCGAAGCCGGTGCGATCACCCAGCACATCGGCGCGACCGCCGTCCCGCTCGACACCGTCTCGGAGATGGCGGGCGACCTCGTCGACCCGACGGACTTCGATCTCCCCGGTCTCCTCTTCATCGACACCCCGGGGCACCACTCGTTCACGACGCTCCGCTCGCGCGGCGGGGCACTGGCCGACATCGCGGTCGTCGTCGTCGACGTCAACGACGGCTTCCAGCCACAGACGATCGAGGCGCTCGAAATCCTCCAGCGGACGGGCACGCCGTTCGTCGTCGCCGCCAACAAGATCGACACGACGCCCGGCTGGAACCCCAACGAGGGGATGCCGATCCAGGCGACCTACGAACAGCAGTCGGGCAACGCGCGAAGCCGCCTCGACGAGAATCTCTACGAGATCATCGGCGACCTCTCCGATGAGGGCTTCTCGGCCGACCTCTACTGGCGCGTCCAGAACTTTACGAAGAACGTCGGTGTCGTCCCGATCTCTGCGATCACCAGCGAGGGAATCCCGGACCTCCTGGCCGTCCTGATGGGCCTCTCCCAGCGCTATATGAAAGAGCAGATGGCCGTCGACGTCACCGGCCCCGGCGCGGGGACGGTCCTGGAAGTCAAAGACGAACGGGGCTTCGGAGCGACCGTCGACGTCGTCCTCTACGACGGGAGCATACGCGCGGACGATCAGATCGTCGTCGGCGGCATCGACGGGCCGATCGTGACCGACGTCCGCGCGCTCCTCCAGCCGCGCCCGAACGCCGAGATCCGAGTCGAGAAGCGCTTCGACAAGGTCGAGGAGGTACGGGCCGCAGCGGGGATCAAAGTCGCCGCCCCGGAACTCGACGATGCGATGGCTGGCGCGCCGATCCGCGTCGTCCGCGACCGCGACCTCGACGACGTCATCGACGAAGTCGAGGCCGAACTCGCCGAGATTCAGGTCTCCACCGAGGAGGAGGGCGTCGTCGTCAAAGCGGACACGCTCGGCAGCCTCGAAGCGATGGCGAACGCCCTGCGAGAGGCCGAAGTGCCGATCCTCCGTGCCGAGGTCGGCGACATCGCGCCGCGGGACGTCGCCGTCGCGTCGACCGCGAACGAGGAGAAACACCGCGTCATCCTCGGATTCAACGTCGATGTGCTCTCGAACGCCGAGACCGAACTCGACGAGAGCGAGGTCAAACTGTTCGACGACGACGTCATCTATCAGCTCATCGAAGACTACGAGGGCTTCGTCGAGGACCTCGAACGCGCCCAGCAGGAGACCGTCCTGGACAAGATCGTCCGGCCGTGTCGCTTCCGCATCCTCGAAGACCACGTCTTCCGGCAGTCGGATCCGGCCGTCGTCGGCGTCGAGGTCCTCTCGGGGACGCTGAAGAACAACCAGAACGTCGTGAAGTGGGAGGGTAACGAACCCACCCGCGTCGGCCAGCTCTCGGGGATCCAAGAGCAGGGCGAAGACGTCTCGGAGGCTCGTTCGGGCACGCGCGTCTCCGTCGCCATCGACGGACCGACCGTGGGTCGGCAGATCGACGAGGGTGACGAACTGTGGATCGAACTGCCCGAAAAGCACGCGAAGATCCTCGAACAGGAACTCTCCGACGACATCCCGGCCGACGAACTGGAGGCACTGACGAGCTACCTCGACAAGCACCGCAAGCGCGACCCCTTCTGGGGCAAATAGCGACGCTGGCGGCGACGAGTTCTTTTCCAGTACGCAGTCCGAACGAAACGAGTCGCGACTATCGCGCCGTCGGCGTGAGGCCGTCGCCGACGGTGTTCATCACCTGGAGCGCGGCGGAGGCGGCGAGACCGCGGGCGACCTCGTCGCGGTCCTCGTCGGTGAGGCCCGATTCGAGGTCCTCCTCGTCGGGCGTGAAGCCCGCGCTGACCGGGCGGCCGGCGGGCGGACGGACCGCCACCGTCGCCTGCGGCCCGTTCGCGCCGTAGGAGAGTTCCGAGCCGACGGCGTAGCCGTCGGGAAGATACGCCTGCGTCCGGGAAACGATGCCGGCGACAGCGGTCCGAAGCTGCCGTACCTGCGCCACCGAAAGCTCGACGTCCTCGGGACGGCCCGCGTCGACGACACCAGGAGCGCCTGCGTAAGGGTTGTTTCCGTTCATACAGTGAGTCACCGTGAATAGGGTTACGCGTCGTATAAAGCCGTCGGCAGCATCAAAACGTTCGGCCTCACAGCGCCGCCGGTCGCCGACGGCGTCGATACGCTAGAAGATCGACTCGCTGTCGCCGTAGACCGCGAGCGTGACAGCCGTTGTGTAGCCTTCGCCGTCGGCCTCGGCGGTCGTGACCGTGACCTGCTCGTCGGTGAACTCCCAGTCGTCGCGGAGGTCGCGGCCGGCGTCGAGTCCGACCACGACACTTCGGCGAACCGCGGTCGGATCCTCGCCGGACGCTTCGTAGAACAGTCCCGGGCCGGGGCCCGTCGCCCAGCCGAGCCCTGCGGAGACGCTCCCGACGCCACCGATCGTGGCCCGCGCTTCGACAACCGTGAGTCGGTTACCCGCCGGCCCCAGGTCGGGTGCAGTGCCGACTTCCTCGACAGTCGCGTCGGCGGGGATCACCGAGGAGACGGCGACCAGATTGTAGTTGTGGACGTTCGCGTCGGCGAGGGCGGCGTCGTACGACGCCATCTTCGTGGGGGCGTCGCCCACGCCGTGAACGATCCGGATGGTGCTCATACCGGACAACGACGGCGCGGAGAATAAGCGGTTACGAATCGACCGCGAAACGACAGTCGACCGCGAAACGACAGTCGGACGCGGAGTCCGCAGAAAAGAGCCCAGGTGGCCGCCTCAGTACTGATAGGTCGTCGGACCCGGAATCGTCGTCTGCTCGTCGGCGTCTTCGATCTTCGCGTAGGCGTCGTCGAAGTCCCGGCGGCGGACTTCGGTGCGACCGTCGCGGATGGCGAACATCCCGGCTTCGGTCGAGAGAGCGGCGATCTCGGCGCCGGAGTAGTCGTCGAGCAACTTGGCGAGGTCGCCGAAGTCGACGTCGTCGGCGACGTTCATCTCGCGCGTGTGAATCTCGAGGATGTGTTCGCGACCTTCCTGGCCGGGCTTGGGGACTTCGATGAGGCGGTCGAAGCGGCCGGGGCGGAGGATCGCCTCGTCGAGCATATCGAAGCGGTTCGTCGCCGCCATAATCCGGACGTCGCCGCGGTCGTCGAAGCCGTCCATCTCCGAGAGTAGTTGCATCATCGTGCGCTGGACCTCGGCGTCGCCGGAGGTCTTCGAGTCCGTCCGCTTGGAGGCGACGGCGTCGATCTCGTCGATGAAGATGACGGCGGGTTCGCGCTCGGCGGCGAGGTCGAAGAGGTCCCGGACGAGCCGGGAGCCCTCGCCGATGAACTTCCGAACGAGTTCGGAGCCGGCCATCTTGATGAACGTCGCGTCGGTCTCGTTGGCGACGGCCTTCGCGAGCATCGTCTTGCCGGTGCCCGGCGGGCCGTACAGCAGGACGCCCGAGGGCGGGTCGACGCCGACTTCCTCGAACATCTCGGGGCTCGTGAGCGGGTCTTCGACGGCCTCGCGGACCTCGCGGATCTGGTCGTCGATACCGCCGATGTCCTCGTAGGAGACCGTCGGGGAGGCGTCGATCTCCATCGCCTGCGCCCGCGAGTCGGTTTCGTCGTCGAGCAACTGCTGAATGGCGAAGGAGTCGTTGATCGCGACGCGGTCGCCAGCTTCGAGTTCGCTATCGAGGTGTGGCGACGCTTCGGTGAGGACCTCCTGGTTGTTCCCGTGCTGTTTGATCACGACGCCGTCGTCGGTGAGTTCCTCGACCGTCGCGAGGTACAGCGAGGAGGTCTTCAGCGTCTCGTTGCGACGCTTGAGCTGTTCGACCTCCTCGTGTAGTTCCTCCTGGCGGTCGGTCGCCTCCGAGAGGCGTTCGTCGAGTTCGTCGTTGACGGAGACGAGTCGTTCGTAGTGTTGGCGGATCGCCGCTAAGCGCTCCGCATCCGACATCTCTGGGTCGAGGTCCAGACGCGGCCGGTCTGGTAGAGAGGGACTCCGGGACATCAGTTAGCCGCACTTGGAGGTGGGCGTAAATGTGCTTTTGGGTAGTCCCGATCCCCTGTGGGTATCCGGCGGCGGGACTCGGCGGGCCTCACATCGCCGTCACTCGTCAAGGCGCTCGCGCTGGTAGGAGCCGTCGTAGACGTCCTCGTGCGACGCCTCGGCGAGGACGAGCTGGGCGACGCGCGCGCCGCGTTCGAGCCGGACGGGATGGTGCACCTGGAGCAGCCCTTCGCCCTTTCCTTCGTAGCCGGCGTCCCAAACGGCCGTGTTGAGCATACAGGAGTTACGCATCAGCGTCGACCGCGGGTAGAGGAATCCGACGTGGCCCTCGGGGATCGCGATCGTCTCCGCGTACTGGAGAATGTAGCCGCCGGTGTCGAGCTGGAAGATCTCGTCCGCGTCGGCGCCGACGGACTCGCGCTCGCCGACGGTTTTCCCGTCCGTGCCGACGAATCCGGGTTCGGTCTGTTCGAGAACGTCGCCGAGGGTCAGATCGATGCCGTTCGGCTGCACTTGCTCGTCGTCGATAGCGTCGATGTGCGAGGCGACGAACGATCCGGAACGGAACATATCGGGAGGCTGCGGGCCGGGCGCAAAACCGTGTCGTTCTTCCGGGTCGAGGGAAGGGTGACCGGACCAGCCGCGCGCGAGATATTTATTATACTGGGGGTAAACTAATCGGCAGCGAGAGAGCCTGTTCCTATTGAATTAGGACAAACTATGTGTATTATGGACATACTTCTGGCCTCAAACATGCGGGATTTATAGTCGTAGACGGTCGACCCACGGATGTTATGGGACAGACGCTCACAGAAAAGATTCTCGACGATCACCTCGTCGAGGGCGAACTCGAACCCGGAGAGGAGATCGGGATCGAGATCGACCAGGTCCTCGCACAGGACACGACAGGTACGATGGTATGGCTGCAGTTCGAGGCGCTCGAGCTCGACGAAGTCCAGACCGAGCTCGCAGCCCAGTACTGTGACCACCAGACCTACCAGTTCGACTTCAAGAACACCGACGACCACCGCTTCCTCCGCTCTGCGGCCGGCACCTACGGCGCGTACTTCTCTCGCCCAGGCAACGGCATCTGCCACAACGTCCACAAAGAGAACTTCGCCGCACCCGGTAAGACGCTGCTCGGCTCGGACTCGCACACCCCGACGCCCGGCGGCCTCGGTCAGCTCGCGATCGGCGCGGGTGGCCTCGACATCTCCGTCGCGATGGGCGGCGGCGCGTACTACGTCGAGATGCCGGAAGTCGTCAACGTCCGCCTCGAAGGCGAGCTCCCCGAGTGGGCGAGCGCGAAGGACGTCATCCTCGAGATGCTCCGTCGGCTCTCCGTGAAGGGCGGCGTCGGCAAGGTCTTCGAGTACACCGGTCCCGGCGTCGAGACGCTCTCGGTTCCGGAGCGGACGACGATCACGAACATGGGTACCGAACTCGGCGCGACCTCCTCGATCTTCCCGACCGACGAGAAGACCGAAGACTACCTCGCGCGACAGGGTCGTGAAGACGAGTACGTCGAGCTCTCGCCCGACGAGGACGCCGAGTACGCCGACGAGGTCGTCATCGACCTCTCGGAGATCGAGCCGCTCGTCGCGAAGCCGTCGATGCCGGACAAGGTCGTTCCCGTCCGCGAAGTCGAAGGCGAGTCCGTCGAGCAGGTCATCGTCGGCTCCTGTACGAACGGTGGCTACGAGGACATCCTCCCGGCCGCGAAGATGCTCGAAGGCCGCGAGGTCGACATGAAGACCGAGATGATCGTCGCGCCCGGTTCCAAGCAGGCGTCGGAGATCCTCGCCCGCGAAGGCTGGACCGCCGAGATGATGGCGGCCGGCGTCAACTTCTCGGAGGCGACGTGTGGTGCCTGTATCGGCATCGGCCACGTCCCCGCCTCGGACTCCGTCTCCGTGCGGACGTTCAACCGCAACTTCGAGGGTCGTTCGGGCATCGAAGACGACTCCGTCTTCCTCGCCTCGCCGGAGGTCGCCGCCGCCGCGGCGATCAAAGGCGAACTCGTCGACCCGCGTGACCTCGCCGACGAACTCGGCGACCTCGAAGCGCCCGGCGTCGAGCTCCCCGACGCGTACGACGGCTCGAAGACCGACATCATCGAGCCCGAGGAGGCCGTCGACGACGAACTCGTCAAGGGCCCCAACATCGGCTCCGCGCCGATCGGCGAGCCGCTCGAGGCCGACATCGAGGGTGAAGTGCTCCTGAAGATGGAGGACAACATCACGACGGACCACATCATCCCGGCCACGTCGGACATCCTCAAGTACCGCTCGAACATCGAGAAGCTCTCGGAGTTCACGCTCTCGCGCGTCGACGACACGTTCGCACAGCGCGCACTCGACGCGGACGGCGGCGTCCTCGTCGCGGGCGAGAACTACGGCCAGGGCTCCTCGCGCGAGCACGCGGCGATGTGTCCGCAGTACCTCGGCATCGAGGCCGTTCTCGCCGAGTCGTTCGCCCGCATCCACAAGGCGAACCTGTTCAACTTCGGCATCGTCCCGCTCTCGATCGACGAGGAGACCTACGCGGACATCGAGCAGGGCGACGACGTCGAGATCGTCACCGACGTCGCCGAGGCCGTCGCGTCCGGCGAAACCGAGTTCACCATCCGCGTGAACGACGACTGGGAGGCCACCGCGGAACTCGACGCCTCCGAGCGCGAGCGCGGCATCCTCGAAGCCGGCGGCAAGCTCCGACTCACGAAGGAGCAGTACAAAGAGGGCGGTAGCGGCGCAGCCCCCGCCGACGACTGATCGGGCCAGCTCCGTCGGCACTCACGACAGCGCGATTTTTCTTTCGTTGCGATCGACTCGGAGCCACAGCAGCCGCAGCGTCGCGTCGCTGGGGTGCGGAGCGATGATCGCGACACCCCTGTCTCATCGCCAGTCGAACTGCCCCGAGCCAGCGGATTTTTGCCTCTCACTGTCGAACCCACTCGCGTGAGCGACTCCGAGAGTGACCGCGGAAACCGGACGGACGAGACGGAATCCGGTGTGGACGGATCGAACATCGCACCCGACGTCCGGGTCCGTCCGGTCGACCGCGCCGACCTGCTCGACGTTCTCGGCATCGAGCGCGCGTCCTTCTCGGAGCCGTGGCCCTACGCGGCGTTCGAGTCGGTACTCGACGCGCCGGCGTTTCTGGTGGCGGTTCGGACCACAGAGACCGTCGGAAGCAACGAGGAGATTCTCGGCTACGTCGTCGGCGACGTGATGCCGAATCACGGCCACGACATCGGCCACATCAAAGACCTCGCCGTCCGTCCCGACGCGCGCGGGGAGGGCGTCGGTCGCCGGCTGCTCCGCGAAGCACTGTTCGGGCTCTCGCTCGCGGGCGCGGCGATCGTGAAGCTCGAAGTTCGTGAGAGCAACGACGTCGCCCGGTCGCTGTACCGCAACGAGGGCTTCGAACCGACCCGGCGGATTCCGCAGTACTACTCCGATGGCGAGGATGCCCTTTTGCTCGTCGTCGACCTCCAGAGCCGGGACAGCGACGGATAGCCCACGGCTGCAACATACGGCCGCTCGGGACCCACACGCCCTTGTACTCCGACGCCGTACCCGCGGGTATGGGCTTTTCCTGTCCGGTCTGTGAGGTTCCGCAGCAAGATGCGACCCACCTCGCGAACCATCTCGCGTTCACCGCGATGGTCAACAACGACGACCACGAGACGTGGCTCGACGAGCACGTCCCAGAGTGGTCCGAGCACGGCGAGGCGGAACTCGCTCCGAAAGTGGCCGAACTTGCATCGGAGGCGGACTACGAACAGGTATTCGAAGACACCGCCCACGCGCACGGACACGACGGTCACACCCACCAGCACGGCCATCAGCACGGGCACCAGCACGACCAGTCCGGTCCGGGCGCGGTCGATCCCGAAGCGGCCGCCGCGGCCGGGCAAGGGTCGCTCGACGAGGAGGCCCGCTCGATTCTCGCGGAGGCGCGGGAGATGACCGCCGAGATGATCGGCTCGGACGCGGAGGCCGAGGCGGACGCGGAGACCGACGGAGAGGCAGATGAGGAGTCAGAACCCGAACCTGGTCCGAACACGGGTGCGGCGGGCGAAGAAACAGACCAGTAGCGCCGGAGAACTGATAGGGATTATCGTAAGTCCTCATAGATTTCTCGCCGGACGGTACGGCGAGAATCTCCGAACAGTTACGATAATCTCTATGACGAGACCGAAAACGTTTGTTCGCGAGTGGCCGACGGACGCGTATGGAGACCGAGGGAACCCTCTCGCCGGAGTCGCTGGCGACGGCGCGTGCGGCGTTCGAGTCGGCCGGCCCGACCGCGAAGCAGGTCGTTCGGGAGGCGGCCAAGGCGATGGCGTTCGATCGCGAGGAGTATCGCGAGCGCGTGACGGGCGAGGTCGTCGAACGGGCGCGAAACGTCCTATTCGCCGATCAGCTAGCTGTCACCGTCGGGTCACGTGCGGAGTTCGACGCGTGGGTCGACGAGCATCCCGACTACGAAGTGATCACGCTCGGCAGCGACGACGTCGACCGCGTCGCCTGGCACGCCGCGCCGTTCGCCGAGACGGCCGTCGCGGCGACGTTCCAGAACGAGCGCGAGGCTGCGGTCGGGACGCTCCGCAAACAGGCGTTCAGTCGGCTGTACCGGCCGGAGTTCGAGGTCGACAGCGACGGCTCATCGACAGACGACGATAGTCAGACCAGCGACACGGACAGCGAGACGAGTGACAGTGGCAACGAAGCAGATAGCAGTACCGAGACGAACGGACCCGAGTAACCACACGATTAAGCCGCGTCCCGCCGGACTGTCGTGTGATGACTGAGGACGGACGCAGACACGAGCCGTTACCGGATCCCGAGTGGCCCGTCCGCGAGTCCGAAACCGAGTACGAGACGGGCTGGTACACCGGCGGCTACGACCTCGTCGAACAGCCGAACGGGACGACGAAGCAGTACTACTGGGCCGAACTCGCCACGGCCGTCGTCGTCGTCGCCGTCGAGGACGACTCGGTGGTGTTCGTCGAACAGTACCGGCCGACGATCCGAGAGACGCAGTTGGAACTGCCCGCGGGGATCGTCGAGGCGGGCGAGTCGTTCACGACCGCCGCGGCACGCGAACTCCGCGAGGAGACGGGCTTCGAGGCCGGAAGCACGGCGCTCCTGCAGGACTTCTGGTGTTCGACGGGTGTGCTGCGACACCGCCGCGGCTTCGTCTTCGCGACCGATCTCACGCCGGTCGAGCGCGACCTGGACGACAACGAGTTCCTCTCGGTTCACTCGGTGCCGGTCGAGGAAGCCATCGACGTCGCCCGTGCCGAACCGACGAACGACGCGACGCTGGAAGGCGTGCTGCTGGCTCGCGAGGAAGGACTGCTGTAGCGCCGCGTCCAGGTCGATACTGTCGGACAGACGTTCGTGAACCATGTTGGCACCCACGGGGTGCCGAGAATTTTCACATCGTTCTGTCCGACAGTATGACGACCACGATTCGGGGTGTGAGCGTCAGCGTTAACCGCGGCGACGGCCTCCGCTCGCGTATGTTCGAAGATCGCCCGGACCGCGAGGAGGTCGTGCTCGTCGGCCGGTCGAACGTCGGGAAGTCGACGCTGATGCGGGAGTTGACCGGGCACTCGAAGATCACGACCGGACAGAAGCCCGGCGTGACGCGGTCGCCGAATCACTTCGATTGGGTCTCGGAGAACTTCATGTTCACCGACCTCCCCGGGTTCGGCTTTATGTCCGGCGTCGACGAGGAGCGGCGCGAGCAGATCAAGACCGACGTCGTCCAGTACGTCGAGTCCAACGCCGATGACATTCTCGCGGCCGTACTCGTCGTCGACGGCAAGAGCGTCATCGACATCATCGACCGGCACTCCGGCCCCGACGAGATCCCCCACGACGTCGAACTGTTCCACTTCCTGTGGGAACTCGACGTGCCGACGGTCGTCGCCGTCAACAAGATGGACAAGGTCGGCGACCGCGACGAGCGGCTCGACGCGCTCTGTGACCGACTCGGCCTGCACCCGCCGTGGAAGCAGTGGCGCGAGACGATCGCCCCGATCAGCGCGAAGCGTGGCGACGTCGACGCGCTGAACGAGGCGCTCCGGACGCAGTTCCACGAACAGAAGCGCGACGATCTGCTGAAGTTCGTCAGCTAGCGGCGTTGCTACTCGGGTGCGTGGCTCGGAAACGGTGGCTCAGTAAAGAGGCGTCATCACAAGGGGCTGAGTGGGGGTAACCCTCGTCATCGCCACCGGTAGACGATCGGCGCGCGCGAGTGAAGAACCTCTCGCTTCTCGTACTTCCGTCCGACCGCCGCACTCGTTCCTCGCCGCGCTCGCTGCGCCCCTCAGTCCGTGCGCTCCGCGTCCCACGCCGCGTTCGCCGCGTGGGCTTCGGCCACCGCCTGTACGTCGCGCCCGCCGAGCAGCCCCGCCTCGGTGGCGACGCCGTCGACGAGCGTTCCGGGGACAATCTCGAACGTCGGCGCGTGGACGTCGATGTCGGCGTCGCCGTCGTAGACGGCGCTTGCGGGCGAGGTCGCTGCGGGGGCGCGCTCAGCGTCGCCGTGCTCACCACCGGTCGCGGCCGACTCATCGATCGCGGCCGGCCGGATCTTATCCCGCGCGGCCACGGCGTAGACGGGAACGCCCACGTCGCGCGCGGCGAGCGCGAGCACGCGGGTCCCCGTCTTGTTCACCACGTCCCCGTTCGGGAACACCGCGTCGGCGCCGACGAGGACGGCGTCGACGTCGCGGTCGTCGAGCGCCGTCGGGAGCGCGGCCTCCGTCGTCAGCGTCACCCAGGCGTCCGTCTCGGCGGCGGTCCACTCCGCGACGCCGACGCCCTCGCATTCGGGGCGCGATTCCGCCACGACGACCGTCGAGGGGTTCAGGGCCGCGAGTGCCTCGCGGACGGTCCCGGAGCGCGAGAGCGTCGCCACCGCCGTCGCATCGGCGTCCCGAAGGCGGGTCGCGGCCGTCGTCGCCGCGCCGGAGTCAGCCTCGAACGCGTCGTGGATCGCGTCGATTGCGCGCTCTGCGACCGCGTGTGGGTCGGGCGCCGTGCCGTCGTCTGTGGCCTGCCACACCTCGGCGACGACGCGATTCACGCGGTTCGGGACGGCAGCCATCTCCGGTCGCGCGTCGCCGAGACTGCGCGCGACCTCCGCGACCGCCGCCCAGTCGTCGGCCTCGATAGCCGCGTCGCGGAGCACTTCGAGCGCGCGTGCGGCGATCCACGCCGAGCCGTGAGTCCGATCGTCTCGCACGTCCGCGACCGTGGGGGCGACTCGCAGCCAGGTCTCCCAGAGGCGCGGGACCGTCGCTCTGTCTCTGATCGCGGTCGGGTCGACCCACTCGACGGCGGCGAGTTCCTCGTTGGTCGTGAGTTCGCGCGTCCCGGTCTCGAACAGGAACGGGTGGACGGTGAACGAGCCCTGCTCGTCGTCGACCGCGAGTGCGTCGCCGGCGCGGACGAATGCGAGGTCGGTGTCCGTCAGGCCGACCTCCTCGCGGAGTTCCCGATACGCGTCGCGCTCGGCGTCGGCCGGGTCGCCCTCGACGTACCCCGAGACGCCGGCCCAGCGGCCCCGGTAGGTCCCGACAGCGTCGCTGCGGCGAGTGAGCAGGATCTGCCCGCGGTTTCTGAGGAAGCTAGTGACTACGTGTGCCATTGCCAGTAGTTCGCACGCCGGGCGAAACGTCTTTTCGGTGGGTCACCGAGATACCGTCGGTCGTCCAACTCACACGCGTCGCAAAACTGTGGTACTCGACCGTATACCGGAGACGCTAGCCATCACCTGTTCGCTTTTTACCGCCGCGCACGCTCACTCTGTATGGAACTGTTCGCTGTCCCCGATCTGCCAGAGGTACGGGCAGGCGACGACGTCGCGGCGCTGATCCGCGAGCGCGTCGATCTCCGCCCCGACGACGTCGTCTGCGTCGCCTCGACTATCGTCTCGAAGGCGGAGGGGCGTAGCGCCGATCTGTCTGACTTTCCGGCCGGACCGCGAGCCCGCGAGATCGCAGACTCGCTCGCCGAGCACACCGGCGAGGAGAAGGACCCGCGCTTCGCACAGGCCGTCCTCGAAGAGAGCGTCGAGATTCTGATGGACGCGCCGTTTCTCCTGACGGAGACGCGGTTCGGCCACGTCGGCGTCAACGCCGGCATCGACCGCTCGAACGTCCCCGACGGCGACCTGCTGTTGCTCCCGGAGCGCCCCACAGAGAGTGCAAAACGGATCCGAGAGGGCCTTCCCGCCGATCGCGTGGTGGTCACCGACACCTGCGGGAGACCGTTCCGGCACGGCCAGCGCGGCGTCGCCATCGGCTGGGCCGGACTCTCGGCGTCCCGCGACTGGCGCGGCGAGACCGACCGCGACGGGCGCGAACTCGGCGTCACCGTCGAAAACGTCGTCGACGAACTCGCCGCCGCCGCGAACCTCGTGGCCGGCGAGGGCGACGACGGCACCCCCGCGGTCGTCGTCCGCGACTTCGAGTGGGGCGACCACGGCGGCAGCGACGCGCACTTCCGAGAGATCGAGACCGACTTCGTTCGCCAGGCGGTCCGGGGGTGGTCGTATGCACAGTGACGACGCGACCGGTGCCGGAAGCGAGCCTCACGACGAGAGGGGACCAGACGACGGACCCACGCTCGGCATCGAACTGGTGCCCGACGACCGGATTTCGGCGGTCGTCGACGAGGGCGCCATCGCCGAATCCGTCGGCTACGACGTCGCGTTCGTGACGTGTCACTACAACAACCGCGACCCCTTCGCGACCCTGACGCGACTCGCGAGCGAGACCGAGACGATGCGGATCGGTCCGGGCATCGCGAACCCCTACGAACTGCATCCCGTGACGCTCGCCTCGAAGACCGCCACCGTCGCGGAACTGTCGGACGGCCGGGCGGCGTTCGGGATCGGCCCGGGCGACCCCTCGACGCTCCGGAACCTCGGCCTCGAGGACGAGCGCGGCCTGCGGTCGGTGCTGGAGGCGTTCAAAGTCGCACAGGACCTCTGGGCGGGCGAGCGCGTCACCCACGACGGCACGTTCGAGGCGCACGACGCCGGACTCAACTTCGAGGTGCCCGGCGAGATCCCCGTCTACGTCGGCGGCGAGGGACCGCATATGTGCCGGATGGCGGGCAAACACGCCGACGGACTGCTGTACAACGGCTCACACCCGGACGATCTCGCGTGGGCGCGCGACCGGGTCGAAGAGGGCAGCGAAGACCGCCCCGACCACCGCGGCGACTTCGAGTTGCTGGCGTACGCCAGCGTCAGCGTCGACGACGACGCCGAGGCGGCGCGCGAAGCGGCCCGCCCCCCGGTCGCGTTCATCGTCGCCGGAGCGGCTCCACCGGTGCTCGACAGACACGGCATCGACGCGTCGCTGGCCGAAGAGATCGGCGAGCAGATCAGTGCGGGCGCGTTCGGCGAGGCCTTCGAGCGCGTCACGCCGGCGATGATCGACGCGTTCTCGATCGCCGGCACACCCGCGGACGCCGTCCAGCGAATGAGCGCACTCCTCGATCACGCGGACGGTATCGTCGTGGGATCGCCGCTCGGGCCCGATCCCGAGACGGCGATCGAACTCGCAGCCGACGCGTTCGAGCAGGCGCAGTAGCTCGGCGGCGGTCTTCGTACAGCGGAAGAAAAGCGCGGTGCGGCTTATTGGACCGGCCGGTTGGGCGACGATTCGCGGGCGCTCGATCCCAGGCCGGTGAGCTGGTTCACGAGCGCACCGAGCGTGAGGTAGGTGAAGTACAGCACCGCTGCGGTCGTCAGCCCGCCGCCGAACAGGAACAGCACTGCGGTGAGCGGATCGACGCCGAGGAACACCTCGAAGAGGAACGTCCTGACGAGAGTGACGATGCTCGTGACCAACTGCACGATGAAATCGATGACCGAGACCATAGCCGGGGGTTCGTCCTCATCGTATATGTGTGTGCGGAACTCCGCGTGGCGAGTCGCCACCGCTAAGCCGACGCCGCCACTGGAGACTCGTATGGAGCGGGACCGGTCCCTCGAGGAATTCGTCGGCGACGCCGCAGAGGAATCGGGAGCGGACGAGCCCGAGACGGAGTCAGAAAACGGCGGCGCCGAGACGGAAGCAGGCGACGACGAGGGCGAGGCCCCCACCGGAACTCGCAGCGGCGACGTCGACGACGGCAAAGCCCCCATTGACGACGTCCAGGCGGCGACGGCCACGTACCGCTGGGACCCCGACGGCGTCGAGTGCCCTGCCTGTGGCAACGTCGCCGACCGGCTCTGGTCGCAGGACGGCCGACACGTCTGTGTGGACTGCAAAGACTGGTGAGCCGACAGCCGCAGGCCGATCCTGCATCGCTCCCGGCCGATCACTGCCTACGATTCTGAGACGCGGAGAGTGAGGAGGATCACGGCCGCGAGAACGACGGCGACGATCCAGTACCCCTCGTCGAAGTAGCCGCGGTCGGCGATCGCGCCGAACAGGACCGGACCGGCAGCCCCAAGCGTCGCGGTCGTGGTACGGACCACACCCAGGCCGGTCCCGCGGATCTCTTCTGAGAACGCATCCGAGAAGTACGACTGCGTGATCGCGCCGGAGCCGAGCATCGTGCTCACGAGCGCCGTGATCCCGACGAGTCCGACGAGGCTGTCGACGACCGGAAGCAGCGCAAAGCCGACGACGGGGCCCGAGAGCACGATCACGAGCGACCGACGGAGCCCGATCCGGTCGTAGGCCGCTCCGGCGACGGGCTTGACGAGGACGCCGATGGCGAAAAAGAGGCTGAAAAGAAGCGCCGCCGTCGAGGAGGATAACCCCTTCTCCTCGACGAGATACGTCGGATACAGCCCCGTGAACGCCTGCCAGACGAGGATGTAGAGAAAGAGGATGAACGCGAGAAAGACCACGTTGCTCGCGCGGATTTCGGCGAGTACGTGCCGCGCCGTGTCGGCGGAGAGTTCGTCGATACCGCTCTCGGAGTCAGTCTGTCGCGGTAGCAACACCCAGAGCGCGATCGCCGCGGCGGCGAGCAGTGGAATCATAAACGCGAGCCCCGCCTGCCAGACGACGGCGACGGCCAGCGCCCCCGCGACCGGCGGGAGGACGGTCTGTCCGAGGTCTCCTGTCGCCATCGTCACGCCGAGCGCGCTCCCGATTCGATCGGGGTAGATGGTCGCGAGGATCGTGATCCGCGCGATCGGGTACAGCGACTGGCCCAGGCCGACGAACGCGGTCGCCGCGAACAGCGCCAGCGCCGTGGGTGCGGCGACGACCGCCGCGACGGCGACGGCGACGACAGCGGCACCGGCCGTCATCACGAGGCGTTCGCTGTATCGGTCGGCCAAGATTCCACCCGGAAGCTGTCCGATCGCCGACCCGAGCCACAGGATCGTCACGAGCAACCCCGCGACCGAGAGACTGAGGCCGAAGGTCTCGCGGAAGTACGGGAGAAGAACCGGGTAGATCATCCGCGTGCCCAAGAGGAGGCCCCAACCGCCGGCGATGACGGCCAGCGAACGGCCCTCGCCGTCGCCCCAGAGCGCACTGGCTTCCCGACCGATCGAGCCGAGAATCGTCATCGACGTATCGGCTCCCGGCGAGGCTGTTCAGGGTGATCGGTCGGACGGACGTGCACTGCCGAAGCCTCGTGAGGGCGGTTGTAAAGAATTTCGACATCCCGCACTATAGTAGCGTTTGCAAGTCTTCACGCGCCTAATCGCACGCAGTCGTGCGATTGGCTGTGTAATCATAGGGATTATCGTCACTGTTCGGAAAGTCTCGCCGTACCGTCCGGCGAGAAATCTATGCGGACTTACGATAGTCCCTATCAGTTGCAAACGCTACTATAGCGCCGACGCCCCAGTGACGCGACTAATCCGGCGATGCGGCTGCCCCGGCGACGGTCGCGGTATCTCAATCCATCCGGGTGCCGCGTCGTCCGAATCCCCGAACGAGCGCGTCCTCCCCGATCGTGAGCACCGTCGGGCGGCCGTGCGGGCAGGCGTAAGGGTTCTCACAGGAACCGAGCCGGTCGACGAGCGCCGTCGCCTCCGCGTCGCTCAGTTCGTCGCCGGCCTTCAGCGAGGGGTGGCACGCGAGGTCTTTCAACAGCGCGTCGCGGCCGTCTTCAGGTGTCTCGCCGTGCCGAAGCGCGTCGACTGCGTCGCGGACGCTCTCGGGGGCGGCCGCTCGGCCCATCGGTGCCGGTACCGAACGGACGCGAACCGTCGTCTCGCCGAAGCAGTCGAGGTCGTATCCGAGTTTGGACAACTCATCACGGTGTGAGTCGACGGCCGCGTACTGTCCCGGCGTCAGTGAGACGCTCTCGGGCGGTTCGACCGGGGCAGTCGGGGTCTCACCCGAGACCGCGGCCCGGAGACGCTCGTAGTTCACCCGCTCGTGGGCCGCGTGCTGGTCGACGACGAGCAGTTCGTCCTCGAACGCACAGAGGAGATAGAGATCGCGGAACTGTCCGAGCACGCGCACGTCCTCGAAGGCCGATTCAGTGTCCGACAGCGGTTCCAGCGTGTCGTCGAGAGCCATCGAGAGGTCCGCCGCGCGCCGCTGATCGGCAGTCGAGAGCGCGTCACGGACGGCGCCCGCGACTGCGTCCGCGACCTCGTCGGACGACCGGAGACGGACCCGCCGCTTGCGCGGGTGGACGTTGTGGTCCGCCCACGACGTCGGCAGCGACAGCGACACGACCGCGATGGGCGCGCGGCCGTCAGCGAGCAGATCCCCGTAGCCATCGACGACGGCGCGCTGCAACTGCGCGTTGCGGACGGGGCGCCCGTCGACAGCGACGTACACGTGATCACGCCGCGCGCGGCTGATCGACGGCTGGACGAGCGCCCCGTCGAGTGTGAGCCCCGCGCCTTCGCCTTCTGGGCCGGAACCGACGCGCAGCACGGCATCGAACGCCGTCGCTCGCGAGGCGACCTGGCGGTCGTACACGCCCAGTAGCGCGTCGGCGAACTCGCCGGTCCCAGGCGTCGAGAACACCTCCGAGCCGTCGTGTCCGAGCGTGATCGCGACGTCCGGACGGACGAGCGCGTACCGGGAGACCGCGTCGCTGATGCGGGCGAACTCCGTCTGAGAGGCCGCGAGCGACTCGCGGCGCGCGGGCGTCTCCGCGAACAGTTCGCGGACGGTGACTGTCGTTCCCCGGCCGCGCCCGGCGGGTTCGACGCGGTCCGGGCCGGGACCGCCCGACGCGACGACGCGCGTTCCGCGCGGCCCGCCGTCGTTCGTCACGACTTCGAGTTCGGCGACCGTCGCGATACTAGCGAGCGCTTCGCCGCGGAAGCCGAGCGTCTCGACCGCCGAGAGCGACTCCCCGGAGGCGAGTTTGCTCGTCGTGTGCCGCTCGACCGCGAGCTCGGCGTCCCGGCGGCTCATTCCACCGCCGTCGTCGCGGACGCGGATCCGCGCTGTCCCATCGCCGTCGACCGCGACGTCGATCCGCGAGGCTCCGGCGTCGAGCGCGTTTTCGAGCAGTTCGACGACGACGTCCGCCGGGCGGGTGATCACCTCGCCGGCCGCGACGCTCGCGACCGTCGCGTCGTCCAGCCGACGGACCGAGTCGGGGTCGCCGCGCGACCCCGGGCGCTCCTCACTCATCTAGTTGCCGTCGTAGGGCTTCCAGCGTGTTGAGCGCTTCGAGCGGGGTGGTTCGGGCGACGTCGAGATCCCGGAGTTCGTCGAGGACGGCGCGCTCGGCGTCTGTCGGCGCGGCGTCCGTCGGCACGGCATCGTGCGAGTCGTCCGGTCGGCCGGGGGCATCCGGTCGATCGGGGTCGTCCGTCGCGTCGAGGCCGTCGACGTACGCCGCGAGCGTGTCGTTTCGGTCGGCTGCAGGATCGTCGAATTCGCCGTTCGTCGCCCGTGCCGGCGGGTGTGACGCATCCTCCGCGGGCGACGCACCCTCGTGCGGGAGACGTGCGTGCGCCGGCTCCGAATCCGTGTCGTCGCCGGCCGACGCCCGGAGGTGCTCTCTGGCGCGGGCGACGACGCGGTCCGGCACGCCGGCCAGTTTCGCCACCTCGACGCCGTACGACGACGAGGACGCGCCGCGCGCGACGCGGTGGAGAAACGTCACGTCGGGCCCGGAGGGAGACTCGCTCCCGTCGTCCGACGGGGAGTCGCCGTCCTCGCTTTTGCTCACCGTGAAGTGGAGGTTGAACGCGTTCGGCAGGTCGTCGGCGAGCGCGGTCAGATCGTGATAGTGAGTCGCAAAGAGCGTCGTCGCGCCGATCTCGTCGTGGATGAACTCCGTCGTCGCGCGGGCGATCGCGAGGCCGTCGGCGGTAGAGGTACCGCGCCCGACCTCGTCGAGGAGCACGAGCGAGTCGTCGGTGGCATCGTGGAGGATGTCGGTGAGTTCGGCCATCTCGCGCATAAACGTCGACTGCCCGCCAGCGATATCGTCGGAGGCACCGACCCGGGTGAAGATTCGATCGATGACGGGCAATCTCGCCGCGTCCGCCGGGACGAAACTCCCCGCCTGCGCGAGCAGCGCGATGAGTGCCGTCTGCCGCATATACGTCGACTTGCCACTCATATTCGGGCCGGTGATGACAGCGACGTGGCCGTCCGTGAAGTCGACGCCGTTCGGGACGAACTCCGCTTGGGTCCGCTCGACGACGGGATGCCGCCCGGCCTCGATACGGAGCGTCTCCGCACCCATCTCGGGGCGGACGTAGTTCTCGCCGGCGGCGACGGCGGCGAACGACGTCAGCACGTCGAGGCGGGCGAGCGCGTCCGCGAGCGCCTGGATCCGCTCGGTCTCGTCGGCGACGCGCGAGCGCACCTCGCAGAACACCTCGTACTCTAAGGAATCGGCGCGGTCGGCGGCCGAGAGAATCTCGTCCTCGCGACGCTTCAACTCCGGCGTGTAGAATCGCTCGGCGTTCTTCAGCGTCTGCCGCCGGGTGTAGTCGTCGGGGACGCGGTCGAGGTTCGGGTTCGTCACCTCGATGTAGTAGCCGTGGACCTGGTTGTAGCCGACCTCCAGGGAGTCGATGCCGGTCCGCTCGCGCTCGCGCGCTTCGAGCGAGGCGACCCACTCGCGGCCTTCCCGCTCGGTCGCGCGGATCTCGTCGAGTTCGTCGTCGAATCCCTCGCGAACGACGCCCCCCTCCGTGATCTCCTGCGGCGGGTCGGGTTCGATCGCCTGCTCGATCAGGTCGCGGACGTCGGCCAGTTCGTCGAGCGACGCCCGAAGGTCACAGAGGGCGTCCGATTCGGCGTCTTCGAGGGCGGCTCTGACGTCCGGGACGACGTCGAGGGTCGTCTGCAGCGAGCGCAGGTCGCGGGCGTTCGCACGCTCTCGGGAGAGGCGAGCGGCCAGACGTTCGAGGTCGTACACCTGTTCGAGGTGGTCTCGGACCGTCTCTCTGGCCATCGGCCGGTCGAGCAGTTCCGCGACGGCGTCGTGTCGGCGCTCGATTCGCTCCCGGTCGAGCAGCGGGCGCCGCAGCCACGACTCCAGTTTGCGGCGGCCGGGCGCGCACGCGGTCCGATCGAGCGCGTCGAGCAACGTCTCCCCGCGTCCGGGGTGCCGCGAGTCGAACAGTTCGAGACTCCGCATCGCCGTCGCGTCGAGTCTGAGCGAGCGTCGGAGGTCGTACCGGCGGACGCGCGAAACGTACGAGAGCGCGCCGTCGTCGCCCTGCGTGTACTCGGCGTAGTCGAGGAGCGCCCCCACAGCGCGCCGTTCGGTGGGTGAGTCGAGGACGGCGGTTGGTTCCGCGACGTACGCCGCGAGCGTCTCGTCGGCTCGATCGAGAGCGAACGCCTCGGGGTCGTGTTCGGTGAGCATCGTCTCGAAGCCGAGCGTCGACGGCTCGACGCCCGCGTCGGGGGCGACGAGCAGTTCAGCGGGTGCGAGGCGTTCGAGTTCGTCGTCGATCCGCGCGGCGGGGGCGCTCGTCACCTGACACTCGCCCGTCGAGACGTCGAGCGTCGCGAGTGCGGCCTCGGCGTCGGTCGCGTCGGTCGACTCGCCCGCGCGTCTCTCGTCGCGCCCCCCGTCTCGCCCGAGGCCGACGACCGCGCCGAGATACGTCGCGCTCGCGCGGTCGAGCAGTTCGTCGTCGACGACCGTGCCCGGACTGACGACGTTCGTCACGGCGCGGTCGACCAGCCCCGAGGCCTCCTCGGCGTCTTCGACCTGATCGGCGATGGCGACCCGGTACTCGGCGCCGAGGAGTGATTCGAGATACGACGCAGCGTTGTCGATCGGGATGCCCGCCATCGGATAGGTCCCCGTCGAGTCCTCGCGCTTGGTCAGCGTCACCTCGCAGACGCGGGCGACCGTCTCGGCCGCCTCGCAGAACGCCTCGTAGAAGTCGCCGACCTGAAAGAGCACGAGCGCGTCGGGGTGCGCCTCGCAGAGTTCGAGATACTGCGAGAGCATCGGCGTGAGTTCCTCTCGACGGTCGAGCATCTTCTGTGGTGGCCCCTCCGGGCGTCGCTCGGACTCGTCGCCGGACTGCGACGGCGCGCCGGCCGCAGCCGTCTCCTCGGCGTGCTCTCCGGCCCCGTCGCTCGCGTCGGACTCCGCGCCTTCCATACCTACCGGACGGCGGTCGAAGACCAAAAGCGGACGGGAAGACGGCGCTCCCGCGACGCGTCCGGTGGCCTCGCGGACGGCACCGTCAGGAGCGGTCGTCGAAGAGGCCGACGATCCGATCGCGGTTCGCGTAGCCGAGCGCCGACAGAGCGAGGATGACGGCAGTGAGCGCGGCGGCAGCCACGAACTGATCGCCCCCGAGGAAATCGCCGACGACGTTCGCGAGGAAGAACGCTGGCGTCCGGCCGACGATCGCGAGCGCGACGAGTTGCCACAGGGGTAGTCTGGTCAGGCCGCCGGCGAAGCAAATGACGTCGTCGGGGAGTCCGGGGATGAAAAAGAGGACGAACAACCCGAGGCGGGCGTAGTCGTCGCTGATCGAATCGAAGGACGCGAGCGCGTCTTCGTGGACCATACGTTCGACGTAGGCTCGGCCGAACCGCCGGGAGAGCCAGAACGCGATCGTACTCCCAATCGTGATGCCAATCATATTGTAGAGCGTCCCCCACCACGCGCCGAAGAGGTAGCCGGCGACGACTGCGAGGATCTGCCCCGGGACCGGAGCGGCGACGACTTGCACGGCTTGCAGCACGACGAGCACGAGCGGGGCCCAGATGCCGTACTGGGAGATGAACGCGCGGAGGGCGGGCGCGTCGGTCAGAAGCGCGAGATGGGGACGGGCGAGGAGAGCGAGCGCGACGAGCACGACGATGGCGACGGCGAAGTGGAGCAGAAAGCGCCGTCGGGTTCGTTCCGAGGCGAAGATCTGCACCCCTTCGAGCCGTGTTCGCATCCGGTCGATGAATGTGTCACTCACGCGTTACTCGTGGTGAGGATGCCTCGATACTTAGAGCCCGAGCCTCTCGGCGTGTCGGTCGAGTATCGACGCCAGCGTGACGTTCTTCTCTTCGAGTTCGTAGCGAACGCGCACGATCGGCACGTCGACGTCGAGAACCCGTCCGAGGTCGTGGGGTGTTCCCGAGACGACGACCTCCGGGTCGGCGTTTCTGATCGTCGCCTCCAGATCTCGGATCTGTGCGTCGTTGTACCCCATCGCCGGGAGGACGGCGTCGAGGTGGTCGTAGGCGGCGAAGACACGTTCGAGCGATCCGACCGCCGCCGGTTTTGGGTCGATGATCTCCGCCGCGCCGTACTTGCGGGCGGCGATCAGTCCGGCCCCGTGGGAGGCGTCGCCGTGGGTAAGCGTCGGCCCGTCCTCGACGACGAGTGCGCGCTTGCCCGCGATGGCGTCCCCGTCGGCGGTGATCGTCGAGTTCGCGTGGACGATCTCGGCGTCGGGATTCGTCTCGCGAACGTTGGCTTCGACTTCCTGGATGCCCGCGACGTCGGCGGTGTTCTCCTTGTTGATGAGGACGTAGTCCGCGAGGCGGAGGTTGGTCTCGCCCGGGTGGTATCGCAGTTCTGCGCCGGGGCGGTGTGGGTCGGCCACGACGACGTGGACGTCCGGGACGTAGAACGGGAGTTCGTTGTTGCCGCCGTCCCAGACGATCACGTCGGCCTCGGCTTCGGCCCGTTCGAGGATCGCCGCGTAGTCGACGCCGGCGTAGACGACGTGGCCGCGTTCGATGTGGCTCTCGTACTCCTCGCGCTCTTCGATCGTGACGTCGCTCTCGTCTAAGTCCGCGAGCGTCTCGAAGCGCTGGACGCGCTGGGCCGCGAGGTCGCCGTACGGCATCGGCTCTCGGACGACGACGACGTCTCTCCCCCGCTCGGTCAGCAGGTCGGCGAACTTCCGGGCTGTCTGTGACTTGCCACAGCCGGTTCGCACCGCGTCGACGGCGACCACCGGGACAGCGGCTTCGAGCATCATCCGATCGGGGCCGATCAGTCGGAAGTCCGCACCAGCCGCGAGCGCTCGCGACGCCTGGTGCATCACGTGCTCGTGAGAGACGTCCGAGTACGAGAAGACGACCGTGTCGACGTCCGCTTCGTCGACGAGGCGCTCTAAGTCCGATTCGGGATAGATCGGGATTCCGTCGGGATAGCGGTCGCCAGCCAGTTCCGGTGGATAGCGTCGCTCGGGGAGTTCGTCGAGTTCGCCGACGTTCTGGGTGCTCGTCTGGGTGAACGCGACGACTTCGTGCGCCGGGTCGTCGCGGAAGACGGTGTTGAAGTCGTGGAAGTCGCGTCCGGCCGCACCCATAATGAGGACTCGCGTGGGGGCCATGCGGTACACTTCGCCGGGATCGTACATAGAATCCCGGCCAGTTATCGACCGGGCGAACGCTTTCGGTCGCGGCCGGTAGAGGATGTCGTATGGCAGCCGAATCTTCCGCGAGCGACGCCCCCGTCGTCGTCGCATTGGGCGGGAACACCCTGCTCGGCGAGCACGGCCCGTGGACGCTCGACCAGCAGTTGGCGGTCGTAGAGCAGACGGCCGCGCGAATCGCGGCGGCCGTCGACGCCGGCTACGACGTCGTGCTCACGCACGGCAACGGCCCGCAGGTCGGCAATCTGCTCCTCCAGCAGGAACACGCGAGCGAGACGCCACAGCTCCCGCTGGACGTACTCGTTGCCGAGACGCAGGCGCAGATCGGCTACCTCCTGCAGCAGGCGCTCGACAACGGGCGCGAGGCACGGACAGACTCGATGACGATCGTGACGCAGGTGGTCGTCGATCGCGACGACCCCGCGTTTGCAGAGCCGACGAAGCCCGTCGGCCCGTTCTACACGGAGTCTGAAGCGGCGGAGAAACCCTTCGAGACGCGGCGCGTGTCCGACGGCGAGCGCCCCTTCCGGCGGGTCGTCCCGTCGCCCGATCCCGTCGAAATCGTCGAAGCCGACGAGATCGGACAACTCGTCGAGCGTGGGAACTCCGTGGTGTGTGCGGGCGGCGGCGGCGTCCCGGTCGTCCGCGGCGAGTCCGGCCTGCGCGGCGTCGAGGCCGTCGTCGACAAAGACAGCACGTCGCGGTTGCTCGCGGAGAAACTGGGCTCCGAGACGCTCGTCATCCTGACCGACGTCGCGCACGCCTACGTGAACTACGGCGAGGACGGCGAGCGACCGCTTCGGCGAGTCGGCGCCGACGAACTTCGCTCGCACCTCGACGCGGGCGAGTTCGGCGCGGGGAGTATGCGGCCGAAAGTCGAGGCCTGTCTCCAGTTCGTAGAAGGCGGCGGCGAGCGAGCCATCGTTACCACGCCAGAGCAGTTGACGGACGCGCTGGCGGGCGACGCCGGGACACAGGTGTACGCGGACGCCCCCGCAGAGGACGAACCATAGTGTGATAGTTAGTATCACTCTATGCCAGCAAAGTTACGTGGACCGGGAAGCAATGGATCGGTGATAGCGTGAACAGGGCGCGTGACGGTCGGGACGCCCTCGTTCAGCGCTCTCTGCCCCCACACAATGACCGACGTAGACGCCCTTCCCGAGTCGACTCCGGACGCAGATTCGGTTACCCCGCTCGCCGTCGACGAGGCGGCTGAACTGACCACACGTATCGTCGACAACGTCGAGCGCGTCATCGTCGGCCACCGCGACGCGATCGAACACATCCTCGTCGCGCTGTTCGCCCGCGGCAACCTCCTCTTAGAAGACGTGCCGGGCGTCGGAAAGACGATGCTGGCGCGCGCGGTGGCGACCTCGCTCGACTGCTCGTTCAAGCGCGTGCAGTTCACGCCCGATCTCCTGCCCTCCGACGTGACCGGTGTGAGCGTGTTCAACGAGAAGACGCGCGAGTTCGAGTTTCAGCCGGGACCGGTGTTCGCGAACGTCGTCCTCGGCGACGAGATCAACCGCGCGCCGCCGAAGACGCAGGCGGCGCTCCTGGAAGTGATGGCGGAACAGCAGGTGACCGTCGACGGGGAGACCTACCCCGTCCCGGACCCGTTCACCGTCATCGCGACCCAGAACGACGTCGAACCCGGACGGACCTACGAACTCCCGGTCGCCGAGATCGACCGCTTCACGAAGAAGATCCGACTCGGGTACCCCACCGAAGCCGAGGAGACCGAGTTACTCGGCCGCCTGACGGGCGAGCATCCGATCGAGTCCCTGGCGCCGGTCGCGACCGTCGAAGACGTCCGGCGCGCGCGTGAGACCGTCTCGAAGGCGACGGTCCGCGAGCCCGTGCGCGCGTACGTCTCTCGGCTGGCGGGCTACACGCGGGAGCACGCTCGCCTCGGTGCGAGCCCACGCGGGGCGCTCGCGCTCGTCCGCGCGTCACAGGCCCGCGCGGTCTTCGAGGGCCGCGGCTACGTCACGCCCGACGACGTCCAGCTGGAAGCGCCGACCGTGTTGAGCCATCGCGTCCGGACGGACACGGAAGTCGACGGCGCGACGGTGGTCGAACGCGCGCTCGAAGACGTCGCCGTCGAGTAGTATGCGACCGACACGACGCGGCTACACGGTCGGCATCGTGGTGCTCGGCGCGCTCGCGCTCGGGGCGCTCTTCGGGGCGCGCGCGCTCGACGCGGTCGTGATCCCCGGCGCACTCGCGCTCGTCGCCGCCGCCGTCCAGGTCTGGCGCGCGCCGACGCCGGAGGTCCAGCGGACGCTCCCGCCCGCCGACGTTCCGGGCGTGACCGGAACGGTCGAGGTGACGCTCGACGCTCCCTCGTCGTACCCGGCGACGGTCCGGGATCGACTCCCCCCTAGCATCGATAGCGGCGCGAGCGGAGGGGCGCAAGCGGTATCGAGCGGCGACGCCGGCGGTGCGTCGACCGCGACACACGAGGCTGTCGTCGCCGGAGCGACCGACGCGGACGTCACCTACGAGATCACGCCACAGCGGCGCGGCGAGCACGAACTCGGCCCGGTGAGCGTCGTCGTAACCGACGTCCTGGGACTGCTCAAACGCACGACGACGGTCGACGAGCGGGACGGACTCGTCGTCTTTCCCGCCGTCGGCGTCCTCTCTGAGGGGGTGCAGGCCGACCTGCGGACGCTGACGCAATCGCCGCGCGCGAACCGTCGCGAGGAGTTCGACGACCTGCGCGAGTACGTACGCGGCGACGCGCTCCGCGACGTCCACTGGAAGTCCTCGGCGAAGCGCGGCAATCTGATGGTTCGGGAGTTCACTGCCGAGGCGGACCCCGATCAGGTGCGCGTCGTCGCCGGCATCGAGTCCAGCCGTGGAGCCGACAGGGAACACACGACGGCGAGCAAATCGACGACTGCTGTGGGGGAAGCGGCAGACACAGCGGACGATGCGGCCGACACGATGGCCGAGGCGGCGGCGACGGTCTGTCTGTCGCTGCTCCGCGACGGGGCGTCGGTGGCACTCACGACGCCGTCGGGATGTGTCGAGGCGACACCCGGAACGACCAGACCGCTGCTCGATCACCTCGCTGTCGCCGGGGCGGGCCCGGTACCGACGCGGGAGTCCGACGTCGTCGTCGTCGCCGACGGGGAGTCGGCGTCGATCAGATTCGACGGGCGTGAACATCGCTTCGAGGAGTTGACGACCGGGGCCGGAGACACAGCGGCCCCCACCGCACAGGAGGTCACCGGATGAGTTCGGGCGTCGGCCGCGACGCGCCGTCGCTTGGTGGGTCGCAGTCAGGCCGGAGCGACAGGTCCGACGGGATCGAGACCGCGGGATTCGTAAGCGATATCGACGGCAGCCGTGCGCTCGCCGTCGTGAGCCTCCTGGCGCTGACGTGGTCGTACGCGGGCGTCCTCTGGCGCGTCACCGACGTCGTCGGCGGGAGCACCGAATTCGCCGTCGTCGTGGCTGGGACGATCGCGTTCGCCGTCCTCGTCGGTCGCTTCGTCGGTGTGCGCGTCGCGTTCGTCGTCACCTCGCTCTTGCTCGGCCTCGGTCTAGCGGTGTATCTGTTCACGCTCCCACAGAGCCAGATCCAGTTGTTGACGCCCGAGCGCGCCCTCAGCGACACGGTCGCGCTTTTGACCGGGCTCTCGGTCCTGCGACTCGTCGGCGCAGGCGTGTGGGCGATGGCCGTCGTGCCCGGCCCCGTCTTTCTCTCGTGGTACCTCACGGTCCGGAAGCGCTACGTCTCCGCGGCGGTCGCCGGCGGCGTCGCGCTCGGATTGGTCGTTCTCACCGGCGACGCGGAGGGCGTTGCGACGCTCGTCGGCGTCGTGGGCGCGACGGGACTGCTCGCGGCGTCCACGTTCGACCGCCACGGGACCGCCGTCGGGCAGGCGGACGTGCTGACGGTCCTTCTCGCGGCGATGATCGTCGCCGCCTCGACGCTGTCGGTCGTCCCCGGCGCAGCGGGATCGCCGATCCTCCCGGACCGCGGCGCGCCGACGGTCGAAGCGAGCCTCGTCGACGCCGACGACAGCGTCGAAATCGTCGGGAGTATCCGGCTCTCGCCGTCGGTCCGGTTCACCGTCGATAGCCCGCGCGCGGAGTACTGGCAGACGGCCGCATACGACCGCTACACCGGCAGCGGGTGGGTCCGAACCGGGAACGAACGGCCGTACGACGGTCGCCTCCGGGGACCGCCGGGACCGTCCCGTCGACTCGAACAGACCGTCACGGCCGAGGATCCGATCTCGATCCTGCCGGCGGCGTGGCGACCGGTCGATCTCGACGGCCCGGTGAGGTCGAGCGCGCTCGTGACGCCACAGGGGAACGTGCGGCCGGGCGGGACGCTCCAGGCCGGCGAGACGTTCACGGTCACGAGCAGAGTCCCGAACGCGACGAGCGAGCGACTCCGGCGAGCGGGGACGGACTATCCCGACAGGGTGACCGAAGCGTACCTCCAGTTGCCCGAGAGCACGACCCAGCGAGTCCGTGAGCGGGCCGAATCCGTCGCCGGCGACGCGGAGACGCCCTACGCGAAGGCCGTCGCGATCGAAGCCCACCTCGAATCCAGCAAGGAGTACTCCCTCAGCGTCCCCGCGCCGTCGGGCGATGCGGCGGACACGTTCCTGTTCGAGATGGACGCCGGCTACTGCACCTACTACGCGACGACGATGGTCGTGATGCTGCGTTCCCAGGGCGTCCCCGCACGGTTCGTCACCGGCTACACGCCGGGAGAGAACGTCGGGAACGACAGCTACGTCGTCCGCGGGCTCAACTCCCACGCCTGGGTCGAGGTGTACTTCCCCGACGTCGGCTGGGTCCGGTTCGACCCCACGCCGTCGGGGCCGCGCGAGACGGCGGAGAACACGCGCCTCACCGAGGCACGACAGAACGAAGAGGAGAACATCGACCTACCGGGCCCGAACGAGACGGTGACGCCGCCGCCGGGGGCGGGCATCGAGAACCAGACGCCCGCCGTGTCTGGCGCCCCCGGCGGATCGACGCCGGCGGGGGTGACGGCGACGACGCCCGCGAGCGCGACATCGGCGGCCACTGCGGACGCGACCGACACGTCGTCGGCGCCGATCGGCGGCGGGATCCCGGTGCCGAACCTACCGTCGGGACGGACGCTCCTCGTCGGAGCCGTCGCGCTCGTCGGCCTCACAGCCGGCGCGCACCGAACCGGTGCAGCGGATCGGACCGTGCGGTTGCTCGCGATCCAGTACCAGCGGCGGCGCGACCCAGAGGCCGACGTCGCTCGGGCGTACCGTCGTCTCGAAGGCGTGCTCGAACGCGAGTACCGCCCGCGTCGCCGGGGCGAGACGCCGCGGTCGTACCTGCAGTCGGTGCCGTTGACGGAGCAGTTCGAAGACGCACGGCGCGTCGGCGAGTACTACGAGCGCGCACGCTACGGCGACGGTGTCAGTGCGGCCGAGGCCGACGAAGCGGTCTCGACTGTCGACCGACTGGTCCGTTCGTCGACGCCGCTCCTCCGGTGGTTCCAGTGAACGTGTCGTGCGTGCTGATGTCGGCAGCGGAGCAGAGTCGCACCTCCTCGGACCTCGGTGGCTGTGCACTCGGGACGGATTCCCGATACTGTTTAATATCCCCATCCTGTAGGTTCGATTTGTAATGTCGGAAGTCTGCTCGACGTGCGGACTCCCTGAGGAGCTTTGCGTCTGCGAAGACGTCGCAAAAGAGTCCCAGGAGATCACCATCCGCATCGACGAGCGCCGCTACGGAAAAGAGGTAACGGTCATCGAAGGGTTCGACCCCAAGGACGTAGATATGGACAGTCTGTCCTCGGATCTGAAGTCGAAGTTCGCCTGCGGTGGCACAGTCGAGGACGGTTCCATCGAACTCCAGGGGAACCACACCGGTCGCGTCGAGGATTTCCTCCGCGACAAGGGCTTCAACGTCGCGTGACCGTCACCTAACCGTCCCACGTCGAGCGGTTTTTTGTTCGACGCCACGCAAATAGCGGCGGCGCTGTAGTCACACAGCGCTCCCGCCCGAGAACGGACATTGAGCGGTAGCTTTCGTCATTCGAGCACCGCTGCGACCGAAAGGGTTCTGACAGTGGCGCCGTCACGCGGAGTATGGTCGACTCAGATTGGTGGGTCGGCGTCGCCCTCCCTCCAGTACTCGAAGTCGTCGGATGGCTCGGTCTCGTCTTGACACCCGAGTCGAGTGGATCGGCGACGACCCTCGGACTCCTCGCCGGTGTCCTCGTCGTCGTGAGTCAACTGTCGATTCCCGTATTCGCGATCGCGCTGTACTTCGATGCGCGAGCGGTCGCACGGAGTGCCGAAACGTGGGTTCCGCGGCCTCGAATCTGGGGCGGACTCGGGATCGCGGTCCCGATCGTCGGGCTGGTACTCGCAGACTCGCCGCTTCTGGTGTTCGTCGCGAGCGCGTACCTCCTGCGCCGGTTCCGCTCCAGCGACGCCGGGAGCGGTGCCGCACGGGACGTCTACAGCGGCGATGGGTGGTACGAAGACGACCGCGTTCGCGACAAGGCAGGATCAGACGACGCACGCGAAGCGCCTGAACGAATCTCGCGGTGGTACTACGGCGTCGCGCTCACGGTCGCGGCATTCCTCGTCGTCGTCGTGGCAACACCGGTCTTGGTCGCAGTGATGGGGATGCCGGAGAACGCACGGTTCGTCTACGAGACGATCCCAACAGTGGGCGTGTTCCTCCCGTTCGCCGTCGTATTCTCGCTGGTCGCGTCCGCGGTACTCATCCCGGTGTTCAGCCTCTCGCTGTTCCTCGACACGCGGCGGATCCGCGAGAGCGACGTCGCGTGGGCACCCGACCGGCGCGTGTGGGGAGCCGTGGCCGTCGTCCACCTCTGCAACGTGCTCGTGCCGCTTGTCTGGCTGCTCTCGGTTCCGGCGGGCGGGTATTACCTCTGGCTACGCCGTCAGCAGGTCGGACGGCCGTAGGGGCCCGTCGGAGATGGCTGCGACGGAGAAGCCCCGTACGCGGAGGACGGCCCCGCCCCGAAGTTAAAACGAACAATTATGTAAGTTCGTGAGAGGCTACCAGTATCGACAGATGGGAGCCGGTGGAGACGACGTAGACGTTCGCGAGATTTCGCCGATGGCGTGGCGCCTCCTCCGGGTTGCGGCAGGATATAGCCAGCGGGACGTCGAAACCGAGGTCGACGACATTATGCAGGCACACATTTCGATGCTGGAAAGCGATACGCGGAGTCTCTCCGATGACCGCCTCGAACAGTTGTTCGACACCTACCGCGCGAACCTGACCGACCAGCAGATCGAGGTGTTGGTGGTGAACTTCTGATGCTGTGGAGCGCACAGGCGTCGGGACGACGGCGCGCCATCGCGATTCTCGTCGCGGTCGTCGCGACCGCGCTCATCGCCACGGCACCGACACCCGCGGGACTCGACAAGGCCGCGCAACTGGCGCTCGCGACGATGGCGCTCGCGGCGATTCTGTGGGTGACGAAGGCGCTCCCGCTCGCAGTGACGGCACTGCTCATCCCGGTCGTGTTGACGATCTTCGGGATCTACGACCAGATGGAGACGGCGCTGTCGGGCTTCGCCGATCCGCTCATCTTCCTGTTCATTGCGGGCTTTATGCTGGCGAAAGCGTTGCAGACGCACAACATCGACCGACGGCTGGCGCTGTATCTGATCAACTGGATGGGACGCTCCCCGCGACTGCTCATCCTGACGATCATGCTCTCGACGGCGTTCCTGTCGATGTGGGTCTCGAACACCGCGACGACGGCGATGATGACGCCGGTCGCGCTCGGCGTCCTCGCGCGGGTCGTCGGCCGTGAAGCCGACGGAGGGGTGTCGAATATGCGGGTCGCGACCCTGCTGGGGACGGCTTACGCCGCCAGCGTCGGCGGGGTCGGCACGCTCATCGGCACGCCGCCGAACGTCGTCGCGGTCGCGTTCTTGGATCGCCTCGTCGGCGTCGAGATCTCGTTCGTACAGTGGCTGGTCGTGGGGCTCCCGATCGTCGTCGTGACGCTGCCACTGACCTGGTACGTGTTGACGTTCTGGCTGTATCCGCCGGAGATCGACGACGTGACCGAAGCGCAGGCGCAGGCTGGCGACTTCCTCGCAGAGGAGGGGCCACTCTCGCCGCGGGCCCGGCGGGCGACGTACATCTTCGCCGCGACGGCGGCGCTGTGGATCCTCGGTGGGCTCGGCTTCCTCTTCGAGGGGATTCTCCCCCCAGCGTGGCAGGTGACGCTGTTCGGCGGTGCGGGACCGAACCTGTTCGGCCTGGAGGGCCACCGCGGGATCCTCTACTTCGTCGTCGTCGGGCTCTTGGCGATCCCCGCACTCGTGGTGAGCGACGCGGACGACTGGGAGAACCTCGTCGACATCGACTGGGGAACGATCGTCCTGTTCGGCGGTGGGATCTCGCTGGCCGACGCGTTGGCCGACACCGACGCCACCGCGTGGCTCGCACAGTCGCTTTTCGAGACCGTCGTGGGAGCACCGCTCGTGCTCGTGATCGTCGTCGTGATCGTCTTCGCGGTGCTGGCGACCGAACTCACCTCGAACACGGCGACGACGACGATCCTGGCGCCGATCCTCATCGGACTCGGGAGCGTGCTCGCGGGGACGCTGGGGGTCGATCCCGTGCCGGCCGCCATCTTCCTCACCGTCACCGGCGCGATCGCTGCGAGTTTCGCGTTCGCGCTCCCCGTGGCGACGCCGCCCAACGCGATCGTCTTCGGGAGCGGGCACCTCGAACAGCGCGATATGATCCGCGCCGGCGTGATCCTGAACGCGCTGATGACGCTCGTGCTCACGGTGCTCGTCGTCGTACTATTCACTTTCGTCTGGCCGATCGTCCTCTGGTGATCGCCTCCGAGTGAGACCGACGCGGAGGCGGTCCCCGGGGCGCTCGATACGTACCGACGGACGAGCGACGGCCCGCACCGGCGGACGGGAGACAGCCTACCAGTGACCTATAGTCGCATAGAGTGGCGTACGTAGTCCTCCGGATCAACCATTAACATTTATTACCGTGATAGACTATGGCCAGTACAGAGCGTGTATCGTTGATACGCGCTTGCCAGAGTAACTATGGCAGACAAACAGAATCGACGGACGTTCCTACGAGTTGCGGGAAGCACAGGTGCAGTCGGGCTCGCCGGCCTCGCGGGCTGTTCCGGCGGCGGCAACGGCGACGGCGAGTCGACCGATAGCGGCGGATCGACCGATGGGGGCGAGTCGACCGACGGCGGCACGACCGGGAGCGCCGACAGCGGGATGGACACCATCACGCTCGGCGGTTCGATGAGTCTCACCGGCGACAACGCCGACCTGGGCCAACTGTACAAGGACGCTTACGAACTGACGATTCAGCGCATCAACGACAACGGCGGCGTCGAGGCGGGCGACGGCAACACCTACGAACTGGAGATGATCCTCCGGGACGACGGGACCGACGCCTCCACCTCGAAAAGCATCTATCAGGAGCTCATCGACCGCGAGAACGTCGATTACCTGCTCGGCCCGTACTCCAGTACGGTGACGCTCCCGGCGAGCGCAGTCGCCGCGCAGAATCAGAAGCCGATGGTCGAGGGCGGCGGTGCGAGCCCCGAGATCTTCGCGCAGGGCAACGAGTGGATCTTCGGCCTCCTGCCGACGGCCAACAAGTACGCGAAGAGCTACATCGATATGTGCCTCGCGCAGGACGAGACGCCGGAGTCAATCGCCATCCTCGCCGAGGACGGCACGTTCAGCCAGTCCACCGCCGAGGGCGCGCGGAACAAGATCGAACAGACCGACCTCGAACTGGTCGTCGACCAGACGTTCCCCTCGGGGACGTCGGACCTCTCGACGAACCTCGGTCGGGTGCGCGACGCCGGCGCGGACGTGCTGCTCCTCTGTGCCCACCAGAAGCACAACATCATCCTGGCGAACCAGATGGAGAGCCAGGGCGTCAACGTCGACGCCGCGATGGGGACGGTCGGCAGCCTCAACGAGTCGTTCAAAAACGAGGTCGGTGCGAACGGCGACTACATGTACGGCCCCTCCTCGTGGGCGGTCAACGCCGACTTCGAGGACCCGGTGTACGGAGCGACCGGCGACTTCGTCTCCGCCATCGAGGAGAACTACGACTACACGCCGGACTACCACAGCGCGGCCGGCGAGGCAGTCATTATGACGTTCGTCGACGCGTTCGAGAACGTTAGCGAAGTCACGCCGACAGCGGTCCGCGACCACATCCGGCAGGCGGAGTTCTCGACGGTGTACGGCACGGTGTCCTTCGATGACACCGGCGTCATCAACAAGAATATGCTCGTCTACCAGTGGCAGCCCGATCCGGGCCTCCAGATCACCTACCCCGAGAACGTCGCCCAATCGGACCCCATCTACCCGATGCCCGACTGGAGTGAGCGCTGAGACCGATGGCAGTAACGCAGTTCGTCGTCAACGGCCTGCTCGTCGGCGCGCTATTCGCGGCGGTAGCCGTCGGTTTCGCACTCATCTGGGGGGTCGTCGACATCATCAACCTCGCGCACGGCGAGATGGTGATGCTCGGCGGCTACACCTCCTATTGGGTGTTGAGCCTCATTACCGGAAACGCCGAAGGGTCGCCAGCGCTGTTCTTGGCGACGATTCCGGCCGCGGTCGGCGTGCTGTACGTCGTGGGCTATGCGCTCCAGCGGACGCTCGTCTCTCGCGTCATCGGGACCGACATCTTCCTGACGCTTCTGGTCACCTTCGGCATCAGCATCGCGATCCAGCAGTTGGCGATCCAGGCGTGGTCGGCGAACCCCCGTTCGATCCAGGTGTCGTTCGCCGATCCATCGCTGATCGTCGCCGGACTCGTCATCCCGAAGATGAAACTGATCGCGTTCGTCGGCGCGATCCTCCTGACTGTCGCACTCTACGCGTTCTTGCAGCGGACGCGGACAGGCCGGGCGATTCGGGCCGTCTCCCAGAATCCCGAGGCCGCCGCGCTGGTCGGCATCGACGTCGAACACACCCGTGCGGTCACGTTCGGGGTGTCGTCGGCCATCGCAGGCGGCGTCGGCGCGTTCATCGCGACGATCCTCAACATTCAGCCACAGATGGGCCTCATCTACACACTCAAGAGCTTCGTCATCGTCGTGTTCGGCGGCGTCGGCTCCATCCCCGGCGCGCTCGTCGGCGGACTGCTACTCGGCTCGGTCGAGGAACTGACCGCGGGGTTCGTCTCCTCGCAGTGGACGCTCGCAGTGAGTTTCACGCTGCTCATCGTCCTCCTGGTGGTCAAGCCGAACGGCCTGTTCGGCGAGGGGGCTGAACAATGAGCACGAGCGAATCCGAGGACAGTACCGGACTGCTCCGGACGGTACTCCCCCCAGATCAGGTCGACCGCGTCTTCGATTTCTGTGGCGAAAACGGCTGGAAACTGCTGGCTCTCGGGGCCGTCGTCGGGGCGCTTCCGCCCCTGCTCGGCCTCGAACAGGGCTACTATATGACGGTCGTCTCCGAGATGTACCTGTTCGCGATCCTGGCGCTCTCGTGGGACCTCGTCGGCGGCCAGACCGGCTACCCGAGTTTCGGGAATATGGCCTTCTTCGGGATCGGCGCGTACGCGACGGCGATCCTCGTCAAGGACTTCGCCGTCGCGTTCCCGGTCGCGTTGGTCGCCGCCGGACTGTTGGCCGTTGTGTTCGCGGCGCTCATCGGCGCCGCCGTCCTCAGACTGCGCGGGCACTACTTCGCCATCGCGACGCTCGGCGTCCTCCTGGCCGCCCAGCAGATCTCGCGGAACCTCGACATCACGGGCGGGGCCAGCGGGAAGATCCTGCTGCAGGTCCCCTCGGGAACAGTGTTTTACTACCTGTTCTTCGGCGTGCTCATCGCCGAGATGGCGCTCATCTACTACCTCTCGAACACGCGGTTCGGCTTCATCCTGAACGCCATCCGCGACGACGAGGAGAAAGCGACCGCGATGGGGTTCAACACGACCTATTACAAGACCGCCGCGTGGATGCTAGCCGCGCTGTTCACCGGCGTCGCGGGCGGTACCTACAGTCTGTTCAACACTTTCATCAACCCACAAACCGCCTACAACAGCGCGTGGAACGTCGAACTCATTGCGATGGCGCTCATCGGTGGCTCCGGCACCGTCGCCGGACCGGTCATCGGCGCCTTCGGTCTCCATACACTCATCGAGTTCGTCGAGACGGCGTTCGTCGGCTGGCAGCTCGTGTTGCTCGGCGGCGCGGTCATCGTGACGGTGATCGGCTTCCCCGAGGGCGTGGTCGGCACGCTCCGGGAGTACGCCAGCGAGATGGCGTACTACGAGCGCGGCGGGATGGCCGCCGTCGACAGCGGCGAGGATACGGAGGTGACGGCCGATGAGTGAGACGACAGAGCCCGACGCGCGCACTGCCGCGGCCGCGACCGACAGCGACCGCGCGGTGCTCCGAACCGACGGCGTCACGAAGCGCTTCGGCGGCCTCACCGCCGTCGACGACGTCGACGTCGAAGTACAGAAGGGCGAAATCGTCGGCCTCATCGGCCCGAACGGCGCTGGCAAGTCCACGCTGTTCAACTGTATCACGGGGACGCTCAGCGCCGACGAGGGTCGCGTCTACCTCCAAGGGCAGGACGTCACCGACTGGCCCGAGTACAAGATCGCCCGGGCCGGGCTCGGCCGGATGTTCCAGGAAACCCGGATCTTCGGCGATATGACCGTCCGGAAGAACCTGTTGTTGGCCGCCCAGGAGGGCGGTGCCAACGTCGGGAGTCTCCTGCGCCGGCCCGACGACACGCTCATCGAACGAACGGAAGAACTGCTGGACTACGTCGACCTCGGCGGCCTCGCGGAGACCCGCGCGGGCCGGCTGAGCTTCGGCCAGCAGAAACTCATCGAATTCGCGATGGAGTTGATGGCCGAACCGGATCTGCTGTTGATGGACGAGCCGGCCGGGGGAATCAACCCCTCGATGCTGGAGAACCTCATCGAGTACATCCGAACGGCCAACGAAGACGAGGAGGCGACGATCTTCCTCATCGAACACAATATGGACTTCGTTATGGAAATCGCCGACCGCATCTACGTCCTCGCCCACGGCGAGCGCATCGCCGAGGGCACGCCCGAAGAGATTCAGAACGATCAGCGCGTCCTCAACGCGTATCTCGGGAGGGAGTGATTGTGGCAACGACGTCCGACGCGGACCCACGGTCCACGTCCGATCCGCTCTTGGAGATGAACAACGTCGTCGCGGGCTACGGCAACACGACCGTCCTGCACGACGTGAACATCGCCGTCGAAGACGGACAGATCGCCTGTCTCATCGGGCCGAACGGCTCGGGAAAGTCGACGCTGATGAAGAGCATCTACGGCTTCGCCGACGTGAAAGACGGGACCATCACGCTCCGCGACGAGGACATCACCGGGCGCTCGCCCCAGGAGAACCTCGCCAACGGGATGAGCTACGTCCTTCAAGAGGCGAGCGTCTTCCCCGGAATGAGCGTCCACGAGAATATGCTGATGGGCGGGTACATCTTCAACGACGACGAGCGCGCCGAAAAGCGCGCCGAGGAGTTGTACGACGAGTTCCCCGTCCTGGGCGACATCCGCGGACAGAAGGCCGGCACGCTCTCGGGCGGGCAGCGCCGCCTGCTCGAGTTGGCACGTGCGCTGATGGTCGACCCCGAAGTGATGATGCTCGACGAGCCCTCGATCGGGCTCGAACCGCGCTTCATCGACGACGTCTTCGACCGGATCCAACAGCTCAACGACCTCGGGACGACGATTCTCCTGGTCGAACAGAACGCCGAGAAGGGCCTCTCGGTCGCCGACCGCGGGTTCGTGCTCGCGAGCGGCGAGATCAAGTTCACCGGCACCGGCACCGAACTCCTCAACGACGAGGAGGTCGGCCGGCTCTATCTCGGAGGCTAAGATGTACCGCATACTCCTTCCCGTCGACGACGACGAAGACCGTGCCCGTGCACAGGCCGCGTTCGTCGCTGGACTCCCGGCAGCCGATAGCGACATCAGCGTCGTCGTAACGCACACGCTGACTAGCGCGGAGACCGACGCACCGGAGGAACTCCGGAACGTCGAGCGCGTGGATACGGTGAAACTCGTCCGCGACACTCTCGAAGAGCGTGGGATCGCGGTCGAACTCGTAGAGGCACGTCACCCACCCGCTGAGGGTATCCTCGACATCGTCGCGGAGTTCGAGGTCGACCACGTCGCGATGGGATCGCGACAGCGCTCGCCCGCCGGAAAAGCGATCTTCGGCAGCGTCGCCCAGCAGGTGATCCTCGAGGCCGACGTGCCAGTCACGGTAGTCGGTCCCACGCCAGACTGAGAGCGGCGCCGGCGCAGACGCTCACCGTTCTGTTCTCCTCGGAACGCCGGGACACACCGCCGCGCTTCATAATGATTACTCTCGTCTCTTACCGCCGACCATCGCCACCGGGAGTGGCGCTCGGCGGTACACAGTGAGAGTAATCGCTATCAGTCGTCGAGGTCTCGGAGCAACTGCTCTGCGACTGGCGTCGTCACGTAGTAGGTGTGTTTGCGGTGCGTCTCTGATTTCGGTTTCAGTTTCCGTTCGCTCCCTTTGATTGTGCTGCCCTCGTAGGTCGTCACGAGGCCGACGCGCTGCAGCGCCCGATAGAGGTGACGGACGTACTCGAAGTCCATCTCGAGTTCTTCTGCCGTCATTCGGGGGTAGTCGGGGCCGCCGCGTGCGAGTCGCTTCGCGATGCGCTGGCCGTCCTGGAGGTGCCGGAGCACGTTCAGTTTCCCCTCGCGCTCCGAGAGGAATCGGAGGAGGTGATCGCCCTCGCGTGAAAGCCGGTAGTAGGTGTGATGCTGGCGGACTTCGTCGGCCTGCTTCGCCTTCACACGTCGCTGTTTGACCGTGCCCGACTCCACGCGTTCGAGGAGGCCAGCCGTTTCCATCTCCGAACAGAGGTCTTCGACGTGGTTCCGTTCGGCGTCGAGGTGTCCCGCCATCGACCGCGGATAGTTGCCTTCGACGGTGTCGAGATGATAGCAGACGAGGTACGCGACCGGATCGGCCGGCAGCGGTGCGAGTTGCCCCACGACGGCGCGCTGCCGTTCGAGTTCAGCTTCCAGTTCAGCGGCTCTCTCGTAGCGGAGCTGGGCGTTCTCCGCCGCGTCGGCATCGAAGTCTAAACTGACGTCGATGGGCTCTCCCTGGGGCGTCGCAAGCGTCGTCGTGAGTTCACCGTCGTCCCAGTGGTCGCCCGGGTTCTCACGCGCCCGTGCGAGTGTCTCCTCGACCGCCTGGATTCGCGTGAGAATCGTGTCGGCTTCTCGCCGTAACCGTTCGATCTCTGCCTCCGAGACCATCCTGTCGCGCGGCCGTAGGCGTGTGAGACGTAAGTATGTACGGAGCCACCAGTCGGGCGAGACACGAACCAGCGTGTGTCCGACGCGCCGTGGCGACCACAGATACTCGCAATCCCAGATTTATTATGTATTTGACGCATATCGTTGGCCGTATGGTGAAGCTGGAACCTCGGGCCGATGGAGGGGCAGGGGTGTTGCGGGGTTACGCAGTGAGAACGCCGCTCCCGGACGAGGACGCCGAGAGGATGTTCCACGGCAATATGCAGACCATCGCCGAGGGTCGCGAGCGGAAGGCGGAGTTGCTCGCCGACCCTGCCGTCTCGGTGGCGGACGCGTACGAGGAGGAGGTACAGCGCGTCGCCAAAACGTTCGAGGGACGACTCCGCCATCTCGCTGGCGAGAACTACGAGTCGGTCGCCCGCGAGTACCTCAGAGGCGAGCGCAACGACCGAATCGGGCGCCTCACCGCGTACTACACCGAAGGTCTGTGGCGGATCCAACAGCGTTCGACCATCTCGGAGATGCTGTTTTTCCCGCTCATCCTGCGCTATCCGGATAGTTTCACGGTCAATCTCCGATTCACCGACGACTACACGACGACGGAGTCGATTCCCTTCGAGTCGCCGGAGCACACGACCGTCGACGCCGACGAAACGTACTCCCAGCAGTACTTCAACGAGAGCCAGTACGAACAGAAGCAGGCCGCCGAATATCTCCGCAAGACCGCACAGATCATCCGCGATGAGTTCCCTAGTCCCGACGAAGCGCCCTTCTCGGAGCGCAAATACGGCGGCATCGTCTCCGCCGGCGGGCGACACGAATCGGAGTTCTCCGAGATGTTAGCGCGAGTTACGCCGGACCCCGACCGGTTCTCCGAGGCGGTCACGGAACCGACGCTGGTCCGCGAAGGGAGCGAGGCAAAGCGCACGGCGCGGCGGTATCTCCAGAGCGCGAAAGTGGAGATGTGACCTCCCCGCGCGCGGACGACAGCCCGGCGCGGATCGGTAGCGCAGGTGGTCCCGCAGATCTCCCGCGGGATTTCCCCGACTATGACACACTGTGTGCGGCGTCGGTCGCTCGTACACATAGATAATATTATACTTGTCTGACGAATGTTTATGTTTTAGTTGTCTTTAGTTAGCATATGGTTGAAACGATGCGGACCGTCTCCGAGCGGGTAATCCGAGCCGTGGCCGAGGCGACCGATACCGATCCTGCGACGTTGCCGCCGCTGTACGAGTCCGTCGACCCGGACGCGCTGAACGAGCTCGTAGATTCGATGTCCGACGGCGAGATCTCGTTCGAGCACGCGGACTGTGAAATCACAGTCGACAGCGACGGCGGCGTGCATCTGACCGGGTCCTTCACGCGCGGGGCCCCCACTGAAGCGGTCGTTGGCGACGACTGACGGCGACGCCGCCGCGCTTCACTCCCCACAAAGGCTATTTTTCGTTCGGGGAGAGTCAACTGCGGCTTCGGAAATTCGTTCGGATAGACACTACATCACGCAATATGAGCGGCTCGTCGGACGACTGACGGAGTTACAACTCCTTGGGTTGCGTCGAAAGAGTTGGAGTGGACTTGCGGGGTCCCCGCGAGCGAAGGGGGGGAAGCGAGAGAACGAACGGAGTGAGTGGACTCGCGGGGGTCCCGTGAGCGATAGCGAACGGGACCAAGCGAGGGAACGAGACGAACGAAGTGAGTCGAGTGGACTCGCGGGGATTTGAACCCCGGGCCTCTTCCTTGCGAAGGAAGCGATCTACCCCTGATCTACGAGCCCGCATTACGTTCGAAGACAGCGGATCATTTGTACCTTCTGTTTCGCTCGCCGCGCGAGACGCGCTATCACACCACCGAAAGAGACGTCACGGTGGTGACGCCGACGCCTTAGCGCCGTCACCCGGTGCAGTCGTGAGACCGCGCGGGCCGGAAGGGGGGCGTCGTGCAGTCGGACGCAGTCCGACCGTCCTCAGTCTTCGAGGACGATCTCGATGCTGACGTCGTTGGGCACCTGAATCCGCATCAGCTGCCGGAGCGCGCGTTCGTCGGCGTCGATGTCGATGAGACGCTTGTGGACGCGCATCTCCCAGTGCTCCCAGGTAGCGGTCCCCTCACCGTCCGGGGACTTCCGTGCGGGCACTTCGAGCGTCTTCGTCGGCAGCGGGATCGGTCCGCTGAGGTTGACCCCCGTCTTGCTCGCGATCTCGCGAACGTCGTCGCAGATGTCGTCAAGGTCGTCCGGGCTGGTCCCGGCGAGGCGGACGCGTGCCTGCTGCATCTATCGCTCGTTGACCTCGAGGACCTTGCCGGCCGCGATGGTCTGACCCATGTCACGGACTGCGAAGGACCCGAGTTCCGGGATCTCGCCCGACGGCTCGATGCTGAGCGGCTTCTGCGGTCGCACGGTCACGACAGCAGCGTCGCCGGACTGGATGAAGTCGGGGTTCTCTTCTGCGACCTCGCCCGAGGCGGGGTCGAGCTTCTGATCGATCGATTCGATCGTACACGCGACCTGTGCCGTGTGGGCGTGGAAGACCGGCGTGTAACCCGCGGTGATGACCGAGGGGTGCTGCATCACGACGATCTGGGCCTTGAAGGTCTCGGCGACCGACGGCGGGTCGTCTGCGGGACCACAGACGTCACCGCGACGGATGTCGTCCTTGCCGATGCCGCGGACGTTGAACCCGACGTTGTCACCGGGGCCGGCCTGCGGCACTTCTTCGTGGTGCATCTCGACGGTCTTGACTTCGCCGCCGACGTCCGACGGCTGGAAGGAGACGTTGTCGCCGGGGCTGATGGTACCCGTCTCGACACGTCCGACCGGGACCGTACCGATGCCCGAGATCGTGTAGACGTCCTGGATCGGCAGGCGCAGCGGCGCGTCCGTCGGCGGCTGCGGCTCCGGCAGGTTGTTCAGTGCTTCCAGCAGGGTGGGGCCGTCGTACCACGACGTGTTCTCCGACGCTTCGGCGACGTTGTCGCCCTCGAACGCGGAGATCGGGATGTACAGCGCGTCGTCGGAGTTGAACTGGACCTGCTTGAGGAGCTGGTTGACTTCCTCTTGGACCTCCTTGTAGGAGTCCTCGCTGTAGTCGACGAGGTCCATCTTGTTGACGCCGATGATGAGCTCGTTGATGCCCAGGGTGCGGGCGAGGAAGACGTGCTCACGGGTCTGCGGCGCGACGCCGTCGTCTGCGGCGACGACGAGGACCGCGTTGTCTGCCTGGGACGCGCCCGTGATCATGTTCTTCACGAAGTCGCGGTGGCCCGGACAGTCGACGATGGTGAAGTAGTACTCGTCGGTGTCGAATTCCTGGTGGGCGATGTCGATGGTGACACCACGCTCGCGCTCTTCGGCGAGGTTGTCCATCACGTAGGCGAACTCGAATCCGCCTTTACCCTTCTCTTCGGCTTCCTCTCGGTGCTGCTCGATTACGTGCTCGGGGACGGATCCTGTCTCGAACAGGAGTCGCCCGACCAGCGTACTCTTACCGTGGTCGACGTGGCCAATGATGGCCAGGTTCTGGTGCGGTTTGTCACTCATAGGTGGGTCACGCGCTAAGGCGCTCTGTACCGACGACTTTGGCCAGAAAGCCCTAAAACCATTTCGATACGTAGACGGCCGAAACGCCGGAGTATCGCGGTTTGTGGGAGCATCTACCACGGCATTTCGAGCGACCCCGAGGTGGTCCGACCCCCCGTTATTCGAGTCGTCCGACGTCGCCGAGCACCGCCGAAGCGGTCTCGGGACCGCCCGCACCGCGGCCGCTGAGGTTCAGTTGCCCGGCGTGCGTCGTCTCCAGTTGCACGATGTTCCGCGTGCCCGTCACCGCGAGCGCGGCGTTCTGCGGGACCAGGCGCGGGCCCACGCGGATGCCATCGCGCGTCGCCTCACCGACGAGGCGGATCGTCCGTCCGTCCTCGGCGGCGAGTTCGAGCGCGCTGCCCGGTACGTTCGTGATACCCTCGACGTCGGCGTCCGAGAGCGTGAACTCCTGTTCGCCCTCCGAGAGGACGTTCGCGAGGATGACGCACTTCAGCGCGGCGTCGGTCCCCTCGACGTCGAACGTCGGGTCCGCCTCGGCGACGCCGAGGTCCTGGGCCTCCGCGAGGACGTGCTCGTAGTCGATGCCCTCGGCGGCCATCCGCGAGAGGATGAAGTTCGCCGTCCCGTTGAGGATGCCGCGCGCGGCGGTGACGTGCGACGGCGAGAGGTCCTCGACCGTCGAGACGATCGGAATCGCGCCGCCGACGGTCGCCTCGAATCGGACCTGTCCCGCGCTGTTTCGCTCCAGGTCGCGGACGTCGCCGTAGCGTTCGGCGACGGGGCCTTTGTTCGCGAGCACGACGTGACGGTCGCGCTCCAGTGCGGTCTGCAGGTGCGAGAAGCCCGGTTCGGCGTCGCCGAGCGTCGTCGGCGTCGCCTCGACGAGGACGTCGTAGTCGGCGTGCAACGCGTCGTCGGGGTCGGCGTCGCCGACGGTTCCCTCGTCAGCCTTGCGGTCGAGGGCCGCAGCCGCGTCGATCCCGGAATCGTCGCCGGCGACGGCCGCCGACGAGGAGTCTGCGAAGGCGACGACGGTGTGGCCGTACTCCGCGGCGAGGTCGACGACGGAACCGCCGACCGCGCCCGCGCCAACGACGGCGAGTCGCTTTCCGTCGCTCATGCCGCACCTCCCGTGAGGGGTTCGACGACGTGCAGTTCTTTCTCCTCGGCGATGTCGGAGACCATCTCCAATGCCTCGGCGGTCGCGCCGGCGCGCGTCGCTATCCGGAGGCGCGCGCTCGACGTATCGGTCCGGCCCTCGGGTGCGTTCAGCGAGAAGTCCGCGATCGAGGCCGCGGGGCACTGTTCGATCCGGCGGAGCGTATCCGAGAGGTCCGTATCGACCAAGTGGCCGACGAGCAGCACGACGACCTCCTCGGCGTAGTGTTCGGCGCCCGCCTGCACCACGTTGACGCCCCCGTCGCGGAGCGCCGAGACGATGGCGTCGAAGCGGTCCGGCGTGGCCTCGACGTCGACTTCGACCGGGATGCGGCCGCGCGGCGTGACGTTCCCGCGCTCGTGGAAGATCGACAGGAGGTTCCCGCCGTTGTCGGAGATGGGCTCCAGCGCGGCGAGAAGCTGTCCCGGCTGGTCGGGGAGTTCGAGCCGGATCGTGTGCGGCTGTGGCTGTCCGTCGGCGCCGGTGTCGACGTCCGAATCGCCGCGCGAACCACACGACTGCGACCGCGTCCGGTCGTCGGATTCGGCGTCGGCTTCGGACTCGGAGTTCAGCGCAGACGTCATAGACAGATCACTCCCGAGAGGTTCAGTTCCTCACGAGCCGATGTGCGGTGAGAGACGGCACAACGGTCCGGTCTCGCATCGACGGCTCGGGATCGTGAGGTCGTTCCCGTACGCATACTCCAAGGTCAACCTCCGGACCGATATAAGCCTTCGTCGATGGCACGCATTGCCGGCGTCCCAACCCGGCGCACGATACGCGAGGCGGAGAAGCAGACGGGAGCCCCGAAGAGAATATCAGGCCGCTCGCGGCAGCGACAGCGTCACCGTCGTCGCGTCGTCGGTCTCGGTGAACGACAGCGACCCGCCGTGGGTGTCTGCGACCGTCTTCGCGACCCAGAGTCCGAGCCCGCTGCCGTGCGTCAACTGGGTGATGTCCACGTCCCCCGCGACGACTTTTCGCTCGTGTTCGGGGATGCCCGATCCGTGATCGGTGACCGAAAGCTCGACCACGTCGGGAAGGATGCGAACCGACCCTTCGACCGGTGAGCCGCCGTGTTCGGCGGCGTTTTCGAGCAGTTCGTCGAGCGCCGTCCGGAGCCCGTCACTGGCGCGCACAGTCCCGTCGAGGTCGTCGGGCGCGTCGAACGCGAAGTCGGTCTCGGTGAATCGGTCCCGGGCGTGTGCGACGGCGTCTTCGAACACGGCCGTCGGATCGGTCGCGTCGTACTCCTCGGGACCGCGGTCGCGCTCCCGCGTGATCGTCTTCGCGCCGTCGGCGAGGCTCCCGACGGTGTCGGCGCTGCGCTTTAAGACGGCCGCAGACTGCCGGATCTGGTCGTCGTCCGGGACGGTGGCGACGATATCGGCGTGCCCCGTGAGCACCTGCGCCTCGTTGCGGAGGTTGTGTCGAAGCACGCGGTTCAGCACCGCCGTCCGCCGCCGCTCGCGGGCGAGTTGTTCCGCACGCACCCGGCGGGCGTCGTAGACGCCGATGATGACGTGTGCCGCCGCGCCGATCGCCAGCAGATTGCCGACGGTGAACATCGACGGCGCGATTCCGCCGGACAGTCGGTTCTGCGCGTACGCGTGTGCGATCATCACGCTCCCGAGGACGACGACGCCGAGGAGGTTCCAGACCGCGATGCGGGCCGCGTTGCGGTCGCTGAACCCGCTGACGTACAGGAGGCCGCCGATGGCGATCAGGCCGATCGAGACGAGCGTTCCGACGACGCCGAGCACGACCGCCAGCGGGCCGCCGCCGTCCAAAAGCGGGAACAGATTCGGCACGAGCAACCCGAGCCCAGTGAGCGAGACGACAGCGCTGGCGGCGACGCGCACCGCCGACGGTCCGGTCGGCGCGGCCGCCTCGGGTGGTGATCCGAACCCGAGTTGATCGATCAGGGTGAGAAGTCGCGTTCGCATAGATCGTTC
>NZ_JAVDDW010000005.1:0-185923 GCF_030848585.1 Halobellus sp. H-GB7
ACTGGTTTAAAACCCCAAAACGTTCTATTTTAGTTCCACCGGACCTACTAGTAGAAACTCGTCCGGTAGTGTTGCGGGCGCACATTTTTGGAGATACTAATAGAGTCAATTACGAATGGTTGACTGGCCCTATGGCAGCCATCATTCATACGTATTGTCACGTAGTGGGTGTCTCTCGCTGTGTTTGGATTCTCAGCCGCACACAAGGAGAGTGCATCACCACGGACGAGAACTCCAGAGCAGATCAACGCCGTTCCATACCCAGATAGAGGACGACAATAGCACACAGATAGAGTGTCATCCCCCCGACGACCCCCCACGTCAACATATTCGACGGGTCGAAGTTGTGCCAGACTCGGGCAACACCAACCAGTACCATCGTGAACCCGAGTATCTGGCTCTGGACCAGTATGCGGGCGGCACTCCAGCGCAGGTCGAGCACGACGACCCCGTTGACGACACCGAAGAGTGCGAACCAGCCGGCAAGAATTCGTGCCGTCAGCGGGGAGACTGCCCACGGCCACGCACCAATCATTATCTCGGGGAAGATAAACAGGATGACGGCACTGACGGTGACGACGACGCCGAGGCCACCTCCCAGCACTCGGACTGCTCGTGGTAGAACGGGTCCACTGTCTCTCTCCTCTCTGGGGTCAGTCCGGCGATTAAGTACCCACAACGCGGGGACGAGCACCGGCGTGACAGCGTAGAGAATCACCCAGAGGTAGAACGTGTGGTGGCTGTGGTTGAAATTTTCCCAGTGGAGGACAGTGGCGATGGCCATCGCCCACGTGAACGTGGCGATGCCGAGAAACACCGGGGCGACCCTGTGCCACTCGTCTACGGTGGCGACTCGGTAGAAAAAATACACGCCCGCTCCGTAGCCAGCACCCATTATGATCGGTGTCATCTCGGGTCGAATCGTCCACGCGAAGAACTCAGCAGTCCGAGTTGGCTCACCGTAGAGAACCAGAAATGCCGCGGCGAGAAACGGGATGATGAGACGTGCGACCCATCGAGTGATAGGCAGGACCTGGTCCTCCCGATTTTGTGCGTCCCCCAGCAACACCTGTACTCGTGGTTGTTCAGTCAGTTTCATCGGTAATGCGACCCACTCTCTGATCCGATTTCGGGGAGAGTGTTTTCCCCGGTAAACAATCGCCCCGCCGAAGATAGACGCTCAAGCAATGTCGACTGCCAAAGCTACTCTCGGACGGCTTGCGATCTGGTACACGTGGGTTCATACGACACCAATTCTCTCATTGTTATTCGTTAACATCAATTATAAAGGTTCCCGAATCGACACCGTACCATCGCGTCGAATCGTTGTGTTCGTCGAACCGTGGGAGGCAGACGAAAATAGCGCGTCGCCCCGAGGTACTATCGTCCGCCAGGACCGACTAACTCCTGAATCTACCAGGCGTTTGTCGGTTGTGACAGTACCGTTTGCACCTCACGCGCGATCGCACGACAGCGTGAGATCAATGCACGATCGTTGCAAACGCGAAAGTTAGTCTTGCGCAACCGTCTGACCCGCCTGCTCAGGTGCGGGCGCAGGCGGTTCGTGGGTTCCGAAGTCGGGGTGCGTCTCTTCCATCCAGATGTACACGATCGCCCCGGAGACGAACATCAGAGCGGCGATGATGTAGAACGCCGCCTCGGTGTTCACGAACTCCATCGAGAGCCCGATAAGGATCGCACCGACGCCATACCCCGAGTCGCGCCACATACGGTAGACGCCCATCCCGGTCGCGCGCCACGTCGGATGGGCGGCGTCGCCGGGAACGGTCATCAGATTCGGGTAGAGCAACGCCATTCCGAGGCCGGACACACCAGAGAGCACGGTCCACGGGAGATAGCCCTCGACGAGGACCATCCCGAGGACGCCAGCCCCCGTGAGGAACATTCCGGCGAGGACAGGTGGCCGGCGGCCGATGCGGTCGGCGAGTCCGCCGGTCGCAATCTGCAGGAAGTACATCGCGCTGTGAACGCCGACGACGAACCCGACTGCCGCGATTCCAAGCCCCTGGCTGGTGAGATACAGCGGGACGGCGAGCCAGAACAGCGTATCGACGAACTTCTCGATGTGGCCGGCCTGTGCCGCCGCGAACAGCGTCTTGTCGCCGTAGGTCGCGCGCTTCAGCACGTCGACGAACGGGAGGTTCGCGTCGTGGTGGTCTTCGTCGTCGACCTCCGCCTCTGCGAGTTGGACGGTCTCTTTGATCAGGAAGATCGAGATGAGGAACGCGAGCACGACGACGGCTGCGAGGAAGTAGAACGGCTCTGGCCGGAGGCTCGTCCGGGCCGCGATGACGCCGGTGACCCAAGCCCCGACGGCGACGCCGGTGTAGCCGAACGCCTCGTCGATACCGACGGCGAGACCGCGCTGATCCGGCCCCGCGATGTCGATTTTGGCGTTGATCGCCATACTCCAGGTCAGCGCCTGGTTGATGCCCAGCAAGACGTTCCCGACGGTGATCCAGCCCCAACTGGGCGCGAAGATGAGAATGACGGGAAGCGGGAGCGCAGTCGCCCACCCGAGGACGAGCACGGGCTTGCGGCCGTACTCGCCGCCCCACTTGCCGGCGTAGAGGTTCAAGAGCCCTTTGACGAAGCCGAACGAGACGACGAACGACCCGATCACGAACAGCGACTCGACGCCGAGCACGTCCCGGCCGAGGACGGGCACGACCGCCCGTTCGGACCCGATAGTCAGCCCAGTCGCGAACACCAGGAGGACGTGCAGCGAGAACTGCCCGAGGTGTTCGCGGATACCCTGTTTGAGTTCAGTGTCTGTCCTCATAGTTCACCCCCGTCGAACGTCACGGCGCGCTGCTCACCGTTGCTATCCGGTAATTCGTTACTGACTCGATCAGGGCTGTGTTCCGGCATCAATATTCACCCGTATGAGACATATTGGGATATAGGTACTGCCGGACATAGCCGGTACTGTTAATTTATTTTAGCACAGAGACAACACAATGAGTCTGTACGAGGCTTCGTTTCGGGTCAAACACGAGTGTCCGTATCGCGAAATTTCGGAGCATCACCCGGATCTCACCATCCGTGAGTGGTATCTGAGTGACTGTCAGGTAGTCGAACTCACGTCGCCAGGAACGCCGGCGGACGAACTCCTCGACGAAATAGGCGGCCTCGGAACGGTTCTGCACAGGTCGGTCGACGAATCGGGCCTTCACGTCGTCACCCAGTCTTGTCTCTGCTCGCTCGAAGACTCGATCATCGAACGGTTCGAGAAGTACAACACCCTGTATCAGCCACCGACGGTTCACCGCCAGGGCTGGGAGCACTACTCGGTGATCGCATTCGACGAGAGCGACGTCCGCGCACTCCTGCAGGATCTGGAAGCCGATCGCGACATCGAGGTGCTCTCGAAGACGGCGATTACGGAACAGCAGATTCCCCACAGTATGCTCGCCCCGGTCGGTCAGTTGTTCGAAGACGTGACCGACCGACAGATGGCGGCGTTGCGGTTGGCGTTAGAGAGTGGGTATTACGAGCAGCCCCGGAAGACGTCGCTCCGAGCGCTGGCAGAGCAGACGGCCGTCGCGCGCTCGACGTACGAAGAACACCTCCGGAAGGCGGAGAACAAGATTCTCACGAACGCCGGACAGTTTTTGCGACTGGTTACGACGACGTCGACGGGAGACCCATTAGAGATAGAACGGAACCGACAGCCCGAGCAGCGAGCAGACTGACCAAGCCGTTTCATACGGACGGTATTGGTACTCCGTCCGGGGCGATCGTGAGGGTTGCAACGGCGTCCTCGACGACCCCGAGACAGTCCTGTTGTCTCGTGTGACTGGACGCATTGGTATCGAGCACGTTTCAGGCAGACAGAATCCACCGACCCGCATCCAAACGCTGGAGTCGGCGCCGCTCAGGAAGTGGTCGCGAGTGCGTCGATATTCTGCAGCGCCCGCCGGCAGACCGCCGCGTACGGGGCTGCGAGTAACGGGATCTCGAAGGCGGCGCAGCAGCCCCCATCTACTCTCTCGACGCGATGCCCCGTCGCCGGAATGCCGGCGACGCGCCAGGTCCAGCGGTGGTCGGCACAGGAGGTGACGACGAACGAGACCCGGAGGCCGCCGACAGTTCGAATGCGGCCGGTCGTCCCCTCGCTGATCCGACGGTCCCGACACTCGACGGCAGTTATCGACGGCCCCCACCGCGGCCACTGCTGGGTGTCGATGAACAGGTCCCACACGCGATCGGGGGCGGCGTCGATCTGCCGGGAGACGATCAGTCGGCGGCCGTCCGGCGTCTCCGCGATCTCGCGGTGCGTCGTCACAGTGTGACAGACGACCGCCGTGTGAATAACACTCACGGCGGCCCACGGCGGTTGCCGAGGAGTGGCTCGCCGTTCGATTAGATGTCGGCGACGTCTTCGATGGCGTCCGTCAGGGCCTTGATCGACTCGAGGTCGTGTTCGCCCATATGACCGATGCGGAACGTCTTCTCGCCGAGGGTCGAGCCGTAGCCGTTCGAGAAGACCATGTCGTACTGCTCGGAGACGGCGTCGATCGTCCCGGCGACGTCGATGCCCTGCGTGTTCTCGATGCAGGCCACCGTCTGGGACTCATAGCCCGTCTCGGGGAACATGTCGAAGTGTTCGTGCGCCCACTCGCGCGTGTACTCGGCCATCTCCCGGTGACGGTCCGAGCGCCCCTCGTGACCCTCTTCGAGCATATACTTCATCTGCTTGCGGTACGCCAGCATTACCGGGATCGCCGGCGTGGAGTGCGTCTGACCTTTCCGATCGTAGTAATCGAGCGCGCGCTGGAAGCCGCCGTACCACGACGCCTCGTCCTTCTCGAGTTCGCGCTCGTAGGCGTCGTCGCTGACGACGCAGACGGCTAGTCCCGGCGGCATCGCGAACGCCTTCTGCGTCGAGGCGAAGATGACGTCGATGTTGTGTTCGTCGATGTCGACGTAGTCGCCGCCCAGCGACGACACCGCGTCGACCACGAAGTAGGTGTCAGGGTACTCGGCGACGACGTCACCGATTTCCTCGATGGGGTTTCGGACGCCGGTCGAACTCTCGTTCATCACGCACGCGACGACGTCGTAGTGTTTGTCACTCTCTTCGATCGCCGCTCGCACGTCTTCGGGTTTGACCGCCTGCCCCCACTCGTATTCGAGGCGGTCGACGTTCTTGCCGAGCCGCTCGGCCACGTTGGCGTGGCGCTCGCTGAAACTCCCGCAGGTCGGCACGAGTATGTTCTCGTCGACGAGGTTCAGCGTGGACGCCTCCCAGAACTCCGTCCCCGACGCCGTGAGGATCATCACGTCGTTGTCGGTGCCGAGGAAGTCCTTCGTGTCCTCGACGATCGTCGTGTACAGGTCCGTCATCCGGTCCATTCGGTGACCGAACATCGGCTGGCACATCTCCTCGATGACGTCTTCGCGTACCTCAGTCGGCCCCGGGATGTACAGCGTCTTGTCCGGATAGTCGTCTTTGTATTCGCGTTTCTGGGTCACGGAATCACCTAGCTACGGTCAACTGCGCAGCGGGAGGTCATGGTACTTTTGATTCCCCACTGGGATGGACGGCGGTGCTTCTGGCGTGGCTACCTGTGCGGGGCCGGTTGGGATCTGACGGCTGATGAGCTGTCCTCGCCTGCTGCTGTACCGCGAGCAATATTAATAACAAGAAAATGTCGAATAGCCAAATTTATTATTTCGTGTCGTAGATTTATTACTCGATGGCACACATTCACCTCGGCGAAGGTTCGTTCCCGCTCTGGGCGCTCGCTCTCTGGACACTCATCGGTGCCGGGCTCATCGGCGTGGTCGTCTACCGCATTCGGAAAGGCGGTATCGAGACCCGCCAGATCGCGCTCGCCGGCATCGCCGGCGCGGCGAGTTTCGCGGTCTTTCAGCTGAACATCCCAGTGTGGGGCGGGATCCATATGAACCTCACCGGCCTCGTCGGCATCCTCGCCGGGCCGCTCCTCGGCGCGCTGATCGCGCTCGTGGTGAACATCTTCTCGGCGGTGCTCGGACACGGGGCCGTCGGACTGTTGGGTGCGAATACCCTCGTCAACGCGTCGGAGGCCGTCGTGGCCTACTACGCGTTCCGCACGCTGGTCGGATTGGACTGGGACGTCTTCCCCGCGAGCACGGGGGCGGCGACGCTCGGTCTCTCGGCCGGCGCGGTGTTGATGGGGGCGATCATCGTCGTCAGCGGCGTCAACGGGAGTGCCCTCCCCCGCGCTGACCTCACGGTCGCTGTCGCCGGATTGGTCGGGCTGAATCTGGGCGTCGCCGTCGTCGAGGGGCTCTTGACCGGGTTCGTCGTACAGTTCCTCGCGTCGGTCCGCCCCGACCTCGTCGGCCTCGTCGACCGTCTCGGCCGCGACGCCTCGGAGGTGACGGCCTGATGAAGCGCTGGACGCAGTACGGCAGCCTGCTCGGCCTCCTGACGGTGTTTTTCGCCGCGGGGCTGTGGGGTTTCGCTGCCACCGGCGGCGCGGTTCCGTGGGCCAAGCGGTCGGCGACGACGCTGCAGCGCGGTATTCAGGAGGGCGGCGGCGCGCTCGTCGACCTCGGACGCGGGGTCGTCGTCGCCGGCCCGATCCGGAACGGTGGTCTGGTCGTCGAGTTCCTCGCCGTCGCGGCTCTCTTCGCGCTCGTCGGCGTCGGACTGTACGTCTACGCCGACCGATACCGCGGCCTCGACGACGCAAAACGGACGGGACGGTAACCGAAGATGCTCTCGAATCACGTGCCGGACCCGCGACTCGTCACGGCCTACGCCGAGCGCCGCGACGGGCCGCTTCACCACGTCAACCCCTGGACGAAACTCGGCGTCGTCGGCGCGCTCGTGCTCGCCGTGACGGTGGTCGACCGGGCCGCGGTGCTTGCAGGCCTCTACGCCGTCGTCCTTCTCGTGTACGTCACGGCGGGGCTCCCGGCCGGGCGGTTGCTGCGCTGGTACACGGTCCCGATGCTCTTTATCGTCTCCGTGGCGGGCCCGCTGGCGTTCCTCGAACCGGGCACGCCGATCGGTGGCGCGCTCGCGACGCCGCTCGGCGACGTTTCGGTGACGGTCGCCGGTCTCGTATTGTTCCTCGAACTCGGCTTCCGGTCGCTGACCGTCGTCACGTTCACGCTGGCGGCCGCGATGACGACCCGGTACTCCGACGTCGCCTACGTCTTGGGTCGGGTCCTTCCGCGGCCGGTCGACCAAGTCGCGCTGCTCACCTACCGGTTCACGTTCGTGATGATCGAGACGCTCGAAGACCTTGTGAAAGCCGCTGTGGCCCGCGGCGGGAACCTCTCGGAGTTCTGGTCGAACAAGCGCCTCTACGCACGCATTCTCGGAATGACGATGCTGTCGGCCATCGAGCGGGCCGAACGGCTCGTCAAGTCGATGGAAGCGCGCGGGTACGACGGCGACCTGACGCTGTACGGCGACGTGCCGCGGCCGCCGGTCCACGAAACCCTTCTGGTCGGCGGTTCCTACGCCGCCGTACTCGGGTACGCCGCGGTCACGACGGGGGTGGTGCTGTGAACCGCGCGGAGACGCCCCTCGTCGATCTGCGATGTGAAGCGCACACGTACCCGGACGGAACAGTCGGAATGCACGACGTCGAGTTCAGCGTCTACCCCGACGAGGTCGTCGCGCTACTCGGCGGGAACGGCGCGGGGAAGTCGACGTTGCTCGAGCATCTGAACGCGACGCTCGTCCCCGACGAAGGCGAACTCGTGATCGAGGGAACGCCCGTCGCCAACGGCGACGAGCGACGCGCCCGGAAGACGGTCGGCTTCGTCTTCCAGGACGCAGACGCCCAACTCGTCGCGCCGACCGTCCGCGACGACGTGCTGTTCGGGCTCCAGAACTACGGCGTCTCGGGTGAGGAAGCGATCGAACGCGCTCGCGACGCGCTCGATGCGGTCGACGCTGGCCACCTCGAAGACCGGATTCCGCACTACCTGAGCGGCGGCGAAAAACGGCTCGTGGGGCTGGCCGGCGTGCTGGCGCTGCAGCCGAGCGTGATCGTCCTCGACGAACCGCTCGCGGGGTTGGATCCCGAACGCTCTCGGCTGGTCGCCAGACATATCGAACAGGTCCATAGGGACGGCGTCAGCGTCGTGCTCTCGACGCACGATCTCGACTTCGCGGCCGAGGTGGCAGACCGCGTCTGCGTGATGGCCGACGGCAACATCGTCGGCTGTGGGACACCGCGAGAGGTGTTCTACGACGACGAACTGCTTGCGACGGCGAACCTCCACCCCCCGAGTCCGGTCCGCGTCGCCCGGTCGGCGGGCCTCGACACGTCCGAACGGCCGGTCACCGAGAGCGAACTCGCCGCCGCCATCGCGGACGCGTCGACGACCGATCGAACCGCCCGCACAGTCGCCGACGGGACGGACGCCTGATACTGTCGGACAGAACTATGTGAGGCGTATCGGTACCCCGTGCCGATATGATACGCGAACGTCTGTCCGACAGTATGACCCTGTCGGGACTACTCCTCGCCGGCCACTTCCGCGTGATCTTCGACGCGCCGGCTCACGTCGAGGCGGTAATTCTTCAGGATGTCGCGCCCCAGTAGAAGCGGATGCGTCATATGCGTCCGGTCTTCGATGTTCGCGGCGACGGTGTACTGCTCGCCGCCGATCCCGACGACGAGGTCGACGACCGGCCGCGTCTTGGACTGCTTCGAACTCCCCGAGCGCACGCGCGAAACAGTATGAATCGGGCCAGCACCGATGTCCGCGGCGAGCCGCAGATCGATGCTCGTTCTGGACGCTCCGGAGTCAGACTTGGCTACGACCGTCTTCCGTCCGCTGGTCCCGCTGACGACCACCTGTTCGGTGAAGCCGATCGTGATCGCCTCCTCGGGAGAGACTGACACCGGCGCCGGTTTGCAGGCGGGCACCGAGTCGTCGAGCGTCGACGAGAGACTCTCTACCCGCTCGAGGTCGACCGAAGCGCCGGCGTGTTCGATCGCCTGCCGAGCGATGTACGGGGCCGGACTGCGCCCCGTCGCCCGGTAGAAGCCTTTGAAGCCGGCCGTCGGGTTCACTTCCAGAATGTACCAGCCGTCGTCGCCCTCGATGAGATCGACGCCGGCGTAGTCGAGGTCGACCGCCGCCGCTGCTTGCCGAGCGAGTTCTAAGACCTCCGCTGGAACGGATTCTGTCACGTCCTCGACGCTCCCGCCGCGGGCGACGTTCGTTCGCCAGTCGCTGTCGGCGGCGTAGCGGCACATCGCGCCGATCACCTCGTCGGCGACGACGTACACCCGAAGATCGTGCGGGGGTTCGTCGTCCCGACCGACGAGCTCCTGCAGAAACGCCCGTCGCTTCCCGACGCGGGCTGTCAGCGGATCGCTAGTTTTCACCTTCCACGCGCCGCCGCCGTGCGTCCCGATGGCTGTCTTGTAGACGGCCTCCTCCCCGAACTCCCCGCGGAGTTCGTTGAGCCGGTCGTTGCTAAGCGCCAGTGCGGTGCGCGGAACCGGAAGCCCCTCGTTGATCAGTTCGACTGCGGCGGCGGTCTTGTGCGCCGCCTGCGCCGTCGCGTCTGGGGTATTCAGCATCGGTCGCACGCCCGCCAGCGTCCGCGCTAGCCCGAGTTCCTCCGCAGGCTGATCCGTATTCGAGAGGAGGAGTCGATTGACGACCACGTCGACGTCGGGATCGAGCGTCGCCTCGTCGCCGCCGAGCCGCACGACCGTATTCTCGGATCGGAGCCACTCGGTGTCGTGGCCGAGCGCCTCGACGGCGTTCAGAATCGCTTTCGTCTCCTTGCTGTTGTGGAGGCTCAAGACGCCGACGCGGACCGGCGTCTCACTCATCGGTACTTTCCCTCGTAGATCTGATGATAACGTCCATTGTTCGACACGCTCCGGGGCGGACCGTACCGCGACGACTGCAATAGTTATGCGGAGACTTCTCAGGGACCGGGAATTCCGTGCACGTGAGGCGGCTCGAACCGAACCCTGCGGCGGCCGCCGATCAGTCTTGTCTGGACTCTGTAGGATCCGTCGCGGCACGCAGGCCGCCGCGCAGGACCCGTCCGTGTGGTTCGTGCGGGAGTTCGATCCGCACGCGGTTTCCACGGGGTTCGTTCTGTTCGAAGGAGACGGTCCCGTCAGCTCGGGTGACGATCCAGTGGACGAGCCACAGCCCCAACCCGCTACCGTGGTACAGTGGATCAACCTCTTCTCCTTGAGTACTCACTTGGCGCTCCATTTCGGGGATCCGCGGCCCCTCGTCTACGACGTCGATCCGGATCTGCTCGCCGTGCCGCGTAACCGAGACTTCGACCGTCGGAGCGGGCCGGTCGCTGTGTTCGAGAGCGTTCGTGACTAACTCTTCAAGCGCGAGGCCGATGCGAGGAGAGGGGACGACGGGGCGCTCGCCCGAGCAGTCGACCGCGATGGATGCCTCGGGATACTCCTCTTCGACCATCCCAATGACGCGCTCGACGAGCACGTCTACCTCGACGGGGTCGTTCGTGGGCCGCTCTAAGAGCACGTTGGTGATGGCTCGCTGCTTCTCTGCCGTGTTCAGGAGTTGTTCGCTCTTGTCGATGATGGACTCGGCGCGGGTCGAAATCGGGTCGGCGGCGTCTGTTCGGATTGTGTCTGCAAGCCCCTGGATTACGTTCATATCGTTCCGGAGATTGTGGCGGAGGACTCGATCGAGAACCTGGAGATGCTGTTCCCGTTCTTTCCGGTCGGTGATCTCCCGCTGGGTGCCGAGATACCTTACGAGTCGCCCTTCGGTGTCGTAGACAGGCGTGACCGTGAGTTCGTTCCAAAACAGTGTTCCGTCTTTCCGGCAGTTACGTATCTCGACGGTGATCGGCTCCTCCTCATCGACCGCTCGCCGCAGCGCATCGACCGTCTCTTGATCCGTGTCGGGGCCCTGGAGCATCCGACAGTTCTGCCCAAGTAATTCGTCTTCGGAGTACCCACAGAGATCTTTGAACGCCTCGTTGACGTAGACCATCGGATTGTCCGCCGTATTGGGGTCAGTCAGCGTAAGCGGCGTCTCCGCCTTGTCAATGGCCTGCCTGAGCTGGTGGAGTTCGTCGCGTTTCTCCTTCATTTCGGTGATGTTCGCGTTGATAGCGACGAAGTGGGTCGTCTCACCGTCGTCGTCGGTCACCGGTGCGATCGTCTGGTTGACGACGTACTGCTCGCCTCCTTTCGACCGGTTGATAAGCTCCCCGTGCCACGTCTCGCCGCCGAGGATCGTCGACCAGAGCTGTTGGTAAAACGCGTCGTCGTGTTCGCCAGACTTAACGATCCGGGGCGTCCGCCCGACCGCCTCCTCGGCCGCGTATCCGGTCGTCTCCTCGAACGCCGGGTTGACGTACTCGATAGTTCCGTCGGTGTTGGTGATGTAGACGGAGTGTGACGACGCTTCGATGGCCCGCTTGAACCGCCGGAGGTCACGTTCGCGTTCTTTGCGCTCGGTGATGTCGCTGTTCGTGTAGATCAAGCGTCCGTCCTCGAGCCGGGAGATCGTCACCTCGTGGGCGACCGACGCGCCGTCCCTGGTCCGGCCGACGGCCTCGCCCCGCCACTCCCCTGCCTCGGCGACCGCTGCAAGTGCGTCCCGTTCCAAGCGAGCCCCCTCGTCGTCGTCGTAAAGGATCTGCCACGACCGACCGAGAAGGTCCTCAGGGTCGTATCCGAATATGTCGGCGTGGGCCTCGTTCATATAGACGTACTCGCCGTCCGGGCTGAGAATGGAGATACCCTCCATAGACGCTTCCATCGCTTCGGCCTGCATCTGGAGTTGGGACTCGCGTTCCTTTCGCTCGGTGACATCCTGGATGACACCCAGTGCGACTTCTGGTGTTCCCTCGTCATCACCTATGAAATCGGCACGGTCCCGGACCCAGCGTGTCTCCTCGTCAGCAGTGGTGATCCGATATTCGATATCGTAGTCGTCGCCAGCGAGAGCTGCGTTCCACTCCGCCGCGACGCGTGCCCGATCCTCGGGATCCACGTACTCAAGGAACTTCTCGTGCCGTAGCGAAGTTCGACCGTCCGTCCCGAAAAGCTGCGCAACCTCCGTAGACCAGTACAGCCGGCCCTCGCCGGGGTCAAACTCCCAGCGACCGAGGTCCGCGACGGCCTGTGCCTGTCTGAGATGAGCCTCCAGTTTCGTGTATTCTCGGCTCTGCTCGACGTGCTGTCGGATCCGCTCGGATAGCACCTCAAACTGGCCAGCTCCCTGCTCGACGTAGTCGGAGACGCCCGCCGAAATCGCGTCGCTCGCGACGGATTCGCTCCCGGCGTCCGGAAACAAAATAAATGGGAGCTCCCTGTAGTGCTCGCGGACGGCTTCGAGCAGTTCGACGCCGTTCCATTCTGGTAGCTCATACTCGCTGACGACGCAATCCAATCGGCCGTCGAGACGGGTTTGGGCCACCCTCGCGTTCGGTGCGGTCTCTGTGAGGACCTCTCCGCTCCCGCGGTCGAGTTCTCGTTGTAGACGGTCGCACACCGGGTCGGCTGCGACGCACAGCACGCGGATCTGGCCGCTCTGACTGGTCGGGCCGAGCACACCGTTTTTCGGACCGCCGTCCCGGTTATGCATCCTCGCGGAGACGGAACGCCGACGCGCGGAGCAGCGCTCGTGCCGAGGGAGATTGGGGACGCCCAGTCGGTATCGCAGCGACCCCTGTGTGGTGCTTCTCGACCGGTGGAGTTGTCGCGCTACGTCCAGCCACGGGCCGGTGGTCGTCACCGAGTGACCGCCGCGGGGAAAGACGTCTTGTCGTCGGGACTGTTATCATCTATTGGAATCTGCCCCCTCAACTGCGAACCGACTCCCAACGATGAGAATAGTCGACCGGGTACGCATACACGCTTCCGTGTCAGACAGACGTATTAAATCTGGTCAACTAGTTTTTGGATCTGATAACTCTGACACCGCATACAGCCCCTCGTGCCGAGTTGCGCACGATCAGAAGAGCACGAACGAGGGAAGATACAGCAGCACGCACACGACTGCACCTCGCCGGTCGATGCCGCGCTGCCAGTACATCAGCCCGAGGACGGCCAACGAGACGGCCAGCATATACCCGGTCGAGACGAACACGGTCTGTGAGTTGGTGACCGCCACGTCGGCGACGAGCGCGCCGATGCCCAGCGAGAACACCGGATCCGTGATGTTACTTCCTAGAAGAGAACCGACCGAGATGCCGGCCTCGCCGCGCCTGGCCGCGAGTCCGGCGACGGCGATTTCGGGCGCGGTGGTTCCGAGACCGGTCAGGAGGCCGACGAGAAATTCGGGGATGCCGAGGAGTCGAGCGATGGCGATCCCGTTCGTCACCATCAGATACCCGCCGACGACTACCAGCGCGATCCCGGCGACGATCCAGGGAATCGCCCGCTGTGGGGGAGTCTGCTCTTCGGCGACTTCTTTCGTTACTTCGCCGCCGCCTTCGTTCGAGTAGAGGTCGTGGATGAACGCGACGTACGCGAGCATCATCAGCGCCCCCTCCGAGCGGATTATCTCCCCGTCTTCGAGAACGAGGATCATAATCACCATCGCGAGAATCATCGCGCCGCCGTAGACGAGGACGTTCCGTCGCTCGGCTTCGATCCGGGCGATGAAGGCGACGACGCCGATCGCGAGCGTGATCTGCGCCGTCTCTGACCCGACGATGTTCCCGACGAGGAGGTCGCCGGCGCCGTAGACCGACGCGTAGATCGAAGTGGTCATCTCGGGGATCGACGTCCCGATCGAAATGACGGTGACGCCGATGAAGAAGGCCGGCACCCCGTAGTACAGTGCCAACTCCGCGGCCGCGTCGATGGTGCGGTCCGCACCGACCAACAGGAGCGCCAGGCCGGCGAGAAAGCCGGCGACTTCGAGGAGCATCCGATATCGGACAGACGCTCCGATCCGAGTAAAAGGTGGGCGCCGACGGCGACGGACGCCGGTCCTCCGAGACGGGGACGGTGCTACGAGGTGGGGGCTGCTTCCAAGAAAACAAGAACCGAAGTGAGAGTAAAACACGAATAGATCGAACAAGCGAATATGACGGGGCCACAGCAGTCCAGCGGTGGGGACGAGGACACGCTCGAGGAGGGCGAACTGCCGAGCCCGGAGAGCGATGCCGCACGCTCCTGTAAGGCATTCATCGACCGGGAGTGGCGCAAACTGCAGGAGTGACCGACAGCCCGGCGCGCTGCGTCAGGTCTGCGCGCTACGCTTCGCTGTGACTCGTCCCCGCCGTTTCCCGGTGGGGAGAGGGCGCCGGCTGCAAAACCGGAGAGAGCGGACTTAATCGGGATGAAACGGGTCCGAAGCTGCTGAAATCCGCACGCACCGTTTTCACCTTTGATATGCCATCCGCACCGAGAGCGGACCGGAGGCACCACCGATGAAACTCCAGACGATCGTCGCGATCGGTCTCGCAGCACTGATGCTCACCACGGGAGCGGCCGTGGCTGTGCCCGGTGCAGCGCCGACCGACGCAGCCGGTTCGACGAACGGCGCCGCCGACGCACACGGCGAAGCCACCCACGGAGCCGATACAGCAGCCGCTGACCGAGCGGCCGACCGACCAGAAATCGCGTCGGAAACACCTCACGACGCGAACGCCGCGTCGGGGGACGGTCCCCGCGCGGACCTCCCCGACCCGGTCCCGGACCGCGTCGCGCAGATCCATTCGCTGATCCGCCAGTCGCTGGCCGGGACGCTCGGTGAGCCGCTCGGCCAGGCGATCGACAGTCCGAGCAGCGATGACACAGCCGCTGAACACCCCGCTGACGAATCTCGATACCGATGATCGCTCTCCAGTACGCCGGGCCCCCGCCGCTGGCCGGCGGATTCGATCCCCTCGAAGGGCTCGTCGTCTTCGCCGTGAGTCTCCTCATCGGCGGGGCGGCGATCCACGTCGCGGCCGAACACGTCGTCTCTCGGCGGCGGACGGCCAGCCTGACGTTCGAACACGCCATCCTCACGGCGCTCCTTGGTGCAGTCGTCTGGGCGCTGCTCGCCTGGATCCCGCTTGTCGGCTCGCTGCTCGCGCTCGCGGGCTGGGTCAGCGTCATCCGCTGGCGCTACCCGGGCGGCTGGGTCAAGGCGGGCGTGACCGGCGCGGCCGCCTGGGCCGCCGCGGTCGTCACGCTCGCGGCCCTGGAACTGCTCGGCATCAGCGCCGTGTCGGCGCTGGGCGTTCCGGGGGCCTGACAGACACCCGATTCTTCTCCGTACTGGCGCGGCGCTACCCGCTGATGACGGTTCCAGCGGCGTCGCCGGCCAAGAACGTCTCCAGGGCGTCGGGGCCGAACACGTGCGCCGGCGCCCCGAGTTCGAGGAGCGCACGGACTTTTGCGGCCATCCCACCCGTCACGTCCGTCGACTCGGAGCCGCCGAGCGCGTCCGCGACATCGTCGAAAGCCGTGATTTCGGGGATGACTTCGCCGTCGTCGTCGTAGACGCCGGGCACGGTCGAACAGAGCCCGACGCGGTCGGCGTCGAGGCCGTTCGCGAGCCGTGTGACCAGTTCGTCGCCGCTGATGATCGTCGCGCCCGCGTCCGCCTGCGCGATGACGTCGCCGTGGAGGACGGGAACGAACCCCTCGTCGAGCATCGTCGCCGAGGAATCGAGCGGAAATACGAGGTCGGCGTCGGCGTCGCGTGCCCCGACGGAGAACGGGTGGACCGGCAGCGCCGGGACGCCGGCGTCCTGCAACCGCCGGATGACTTCGTCGTTCAGGCGACGCATCGCGTCGTGGATCGCCCACACGCCCGCGGCGTCGTGGCTCCCCTCCGAGAGGCTGACGCCGTGTTTCTCCGCCTGGTGGTGGCCGAAGCTCCCGCCGCCGTGGACGAGAGCGAGCCGGGAGACGTCGGCCGCGGCGATCGTCTCGACCGCCGCGTCGAGAGCTGCGTCGTCGACGGTCTCGGGCGTCTCCTTGTCGGTGACGACGCTCCCGCCGAGTTTGAGGACGACCGTCACCGGCGCTCACCCTCCGCGTTCGGCTCCGCGTCGGAACGCGCGCTCGCGTCCGGCCCCGACTCCTCCACGCGGACGCCCTCGCGGTCCAGTTCGGCCCGGAACGCGTCGCGGCACTCGGCGGTGTAGCGCAGTGCCGTCCGCGTCTCCGGCGTCTCGTCGAGCGCGACGATGCAGCCGCCGCCGCCCGCGCCGGTGAGTTTCGCGCCGTGGGCCCCGGCCTCGCGGGCGGCCCAGACCATATTGTCGAGCGTGCGCGAGGAGACGCCGAGCGCTTCGAGCAGCCCGTGATCGAAGTCCATCAGCCGGCCGAGTTCGGAGAGCAGTTTGTCGGTGGGTTCGGATTCGGGGTCGGCGTCGGCGAGCATCGACTCGCCGGTGCGGACGATGTCGCCGATGCTCTCGACGGTGTCGGCCGCGAAATCGTACTCCTCGCGGAGCGTCCGGACGCCCGCGACGAGTTCGCCGGTGTCGCCCGCGCCGCCGTCGAAGCCGACGACGAACGGGAGGTTCGGCGTGTCGATCTGTCGGCAGTCGTCGCCCTCGACGCGCACGGCGCCGCCCATCGCCGAACAGAACGTGTCCGCGCGCGAGGCCTGGCCGTCCTGGACGTCGTACTCCGCGCGGTAGGCGCGGTCGGCCAGTTCCTCGGGCGCGAGCTCGACGCCGAGCTCCCGCGTCGCGGCGTCGATGCCGGCGACGACGACGGCCGCCGAGGAGCCGAGCCCCGCGCCGAGCGGAATCTCGCTCTCGACGGTGATGTCGAAGCCGGCGTCGGGTGCGTCTGCGGCGTCACGGGCCTGTTCGACGGCGGCGTCGATGTAGCCCACCGCGGCGTCGACGAGCCCTTCCGGAACGTCGACGTCGGGTCGGTAGCCGGTGTCGCCGGCGTACTCGACGGTGAAGCCGTCGAGACTCAGATCTCGCGCTTCGACTCGGATGTGGTCGTCCGTGCGGGCATCGACGGTGACTGTGGCCCGGCGCTCGATCGCGCAGGGGACCGCCGGTTCGCCGTAGACGACCGCGTGCTCCCCGAAGAGATAGACCTTCCCGGGGGCGCTGGAGACGATCATAGGGGAGGAATACCGGGGGTCCCGCTTAAGCTATCCGACCGGAAGCGAGCGACGCATCCGATGGTGGTAGGGAATCCGACAGCCGGAACAGAGTCACAGCAGGAACGGAACCGACAGCAGGAACGGAACCGACAGCAGGAACGGAGCCAACGGTAGGAGCGGAGCCGACAGTAAGAACGGAACCGACAGATCGGTTACTCCTCGACGAAGTCGTCGAGTTCGGTCACCTCGTCGTCTCCGCGGAGGTATTTCGCTGCGGCGGCGAGCGCGACGAGGAAACCGACCGCGACTAGCGCACCGAGCAGGCGACCGCCGGAGGTCGGGCACATCCCGCTCGATTCGTCGGTCGCGTCCTCGTTCGCGTCGCTGTCAGACGACGCGCTGCCCTCGTCGTCAGTGGAACCTCCGATCGCGGGTGCGGTGTTCGTCGCCTCGAATCTGAGGCCGTCGTGCAGATGAATCTCGAAGAACGTGAACGATTTCTCTGACATCTCACGTTTCGATACGCCGACACGAGGCATAACCGTTGTGGGGATGGGTCCGAGAGCGAGACCGAGAGCCGGTGGTTTCAGGTGTCAGGCAATCGGAGCAGGCCTATGGACGACGATAAACACGCATTTCTGACGGATCTGCTGACGACGCCCAGTCCCTCGGGATTCGAGGCGGTCGGGCAGCGAGTGTGGCTCGACTACGTGCGCCAGTTCGCCGACGAGGTCTGGACCGACGAGTACGGCAACGCCGTCGCGGTCCACGAGAGTAGCGAGGACGCCGACGTCTCCATTGCGTTCACCGGCCACGCCGACGAGATCGGCTACATCGTCCGCGACATCACCGAGGACGGCTTCCTCCGGATCGGCGCGATCGGGGGCGCAGATCGGACGGTGTCGAAGGGCCAGCACGTTACCGTCCACGCCGAGACCCCCGTCGCCGGCGTCATTGGGCAGACAGCGATCCACCTGCGCGATTACGAGGGCGAGGAGTACGACGACATCGACGAGCAGTTCGTCGACGTCGGGGCCGACGGCGAGGACGAGGCGCACGACCTCGTCGAAGTCGGCGATCCAGTGACCGTCGAAACGCGCGTCCGCCCGCTCCACGGGACGCGACTCGCCGCGCGCGGAATGGACAACCGCGTCGGAATCTGGGCCGCCGCCGAGGCGCTTCGCTCGGCCGCCGGAGCCGACGTCGACGCGACAGTCTACGCCGTGAGTACGGTCCAGGAGGAAGTCGGCGTCCAGGGGGCGAAGATGGTCGGGTTCGACCTCGACCCCGACGCGGCTATCGCCGTCGACGTGACGCACGCGACCGACAACCCCGATATCCCGGGCAAACGCACCGGTCCCGTCGAACTCGGCGCGGGACCGGTCGTCTCCCGCGGCAGCGCGAACCACCCGTCGCTCGTCGACCTCGCTCGCGACGCCGCCGAAGACGCCGACGTCGACGTGCAACTTCAGGCGACCGGGACCCGAACGGGGACCGACGCCGACGCGTTCTACACCGCTCGCAGCGGCATCCCCGCGCTGAACGTCGGGATCCCCAACCGCTATATGCACACGCCCGTCGAAGTCGTCGACACCGAAGACCTCGACGCCGTCGGCGAACTTCTCGGGGCGATGGCAGCTGCGGCCGTCGACGCCGCGCCGTTCGGTCTCGACCTGTGAGCCGTCGGGGAGCACCGGCGGTCGATCGTCCGCTGGGCGGAGAACGAGCGGCGTGTCGTACCCTCACACGGCCGTTCGGGCGAAAGAAAACCGTTAAAAGTCGCCGCAGGGTGTTGTGAGGTATGGCTGGAACTATCGAAGTACTCGTTCCCGGCGGGGAGGCGAACCCTGGTCCGCCGCTCGGTCCGGAACTCGGACCGACTCCTGTGAACGTGCAGGACGTCGTCCAGCAGATCAACGACGAGACGGCTGCGTTCGACGGGATGGAAGTCCCGATCACCGTCGAGTACGAGGACGACGGCTCCTTTACGATCTCTGTCGGCGTTCCGCCGACGGCCGAACTCGTCAAGGACGAGGCCGGCTTCGAGACCGGATCGGGTGAACCCCAGGAGAACTTCGTCGCCGATCTGACCGTCGAACAGGTGAAGAAGATCGCAGAGCAGAAGTCCTCTGACCTGCTCTCGTACGACTCGTTCAACGCCGCGAAGGAGGTCGTCGGTACGTGTACCTCCCTCGGCGTCACGATCGAGGGCAACGATCCGCGCGAGTTCAAAGAGCGGATGGAAGACGGCGAGTACGACGACGTCTTCGCCGACGAGTAACTCGCGGTTCAGACTCCCCCGACGGAATCGGGCACGGTGCGTTGTTGCCGTGACCCCACTCACTGCGGACGCCTTTCTCTCTGCGGTTCGATCGGTCGCGAGCGGCGCGTCTCTCGACGCCCGACCGTCGCCACAGGACCGTCGGGCGACCGCCGCATCGGAACCGGTGCGGCCGCGTTCCACCGTGTCGACTATTCCCACGAATACGGGGTTTCGCGCCCGAAAACGGCCGGTACGTGGGATCTGCTTCGACGGACTTAAGTCCGCCATTCCCGTTCGATTCGACGAGACAGGCAGACGCCTGTTTCACTGACCCGTAGGAGCAATCCTGCGTACTACGGAGGTGAATAATGGCAGATACGATAGTTGACGCAGTCTCTCGCGCACTCGACGAGGCACCCCCACGGAACTTCCGTGAGACGGTAGACCTCGCCGTTAATCTGCGCGATCTCGACCTTAACGACCCGTCGAAACGTGTCGACGAGTCTGTGGTTCTGCCCAGCGGCACGGGCCAGGAGACACAGATCGTCGTGTTCGCGAGCGGTGAAACCGCGCTCCGAGCCGAGGAGGCCGCCGACCAAGTTCTGGACGGCGACGACCTCGAAGAACTCGGAGACGACACCGACGCGGCAAAAGACCTCGCCGACGAGACCGACTTCTTCGTGGCCGAAGCCAGTATGATGCAGGACATCGGCCGCTTCCTGGGGACGGTTCTCGGTCCGCGCGGTAAGATGCCGACGCCGCTCCAGCCGGACGACGACGTCGTCGAGACAGTGAACCGAATGAAGAACACGGTGCAACTCCGCTCCCGCGATCGCCGGACGTTCCACACCCGCGTGGGTGCACAGGATATGGACTCCGAGGAGATCGCGGACAACATCGACGTCATCATCCGTCGTCTGGAGGCGAACCTCGAGAAGGGTCCCCTCAACATCGATTCGATGTACGTGAAGACGACGATGGGACCGTCCGTGGAGGTGCCCGCATGAGCGAGAGCGCATCCGCCCGACGAACGGAGACGATCCCCGAGTGGAAGCGCGAGGAAGTCGCCGAACTCGTCGAGTTCCTCGAGCGTTACCAGTCGGTCGGCGTCGTCGACGTCGCCGGCATCCCGAGCCGCCAGCTACAGAGTATGCGGCGCGACCTTCACGGCAGCGCCGAACTGCGGATGAGCCGCAACACGCTCGCTGTTCGCGCGCTCGAAGACGTCGACGACGGCCTCGAAGAACTCGTCGAGTACGTCTCGGGCCAGGTGGCGCTCGTCGGCACCAACGACAACCCGTTCGGGCTCTACAAACAGCTCGAAGCGTCGAAGACGCCCGCACCGATCAGTGCCGGCGAAGTCGCGCCCAACGACATCGTCATCCCCGAGGGTGACACGGGCGTCGACCCCGGTCCGTTCGTGGGCGAGCTGCAGCAGGTCGGCGCCGCCGCGCGCATTATGGACGGTTCGATCCAGGTCACCGAGGACTCGAAAGTCCTCGAAGCCGGCGAACCCGTCTCCGAAGAACTCGAAGGCGTGCTCTCCGAGCTCGGTATCGAGCCGAAGGAGGTCGGTCTCGACCTCCGCGGCGTCTTCTCCGAAGGCGTCCTCTTCGAGCCGGACGAACTCGCGATCGACGTCGACGAGTACCGCGCGGACATCGAGTCCGCCGCTGCCGCCGCACGGAACCTCGCGGTCAACGCGACGATCCCGACGGCGCAGTCCACGCCGACGCTACTCGCGAAGGCCGCTGGCGACGCGAAGGCCCTCGGGCTCTTCGCCGCCATCGAGGACCCCGACGTGCTGCCTGACCTCGTCGCGAAAGCCGACGCCCAGGTCCGCACGCTCGCGGCGCAGATCGACGACGACGAGGCACTCCCGGAGGAACTCCGGGGGGTCGAGGCGCCCGCACCGGCTGCCGAGGAGGCGGCCGAAGCGGACGCAGAAGAGGAATCGGCCGACGAAGACACTGACGAACAAGAAGCCGACGCCGACGACACCGACGACGACGATGACGACGACGGTGCCGAAGGACTCGGTGCGATGTTCGGATAACACACGAGGTATACGACAATGGAATACGTTTACGCAGCTCTCATCCTGAACGAATCGGGCGAAGAGATCAACGAAGACAACGTCACCGCAGTTCTCGACGCCGCTGGCGTCGACGTCGAAGAGTCCCGCGTGAAGGCGCTCGTCGCCGCACTAGAGGACGTCGACATCGAGGAGGCCGTCGAGACGGCCGCCGCCGCACCCGCACCCGCTACGGGCGGCGCCGCTGGCGGCGAGCCCGCGGCCGCTGACGAGGGCGACGAAGAGGAAGAAGCCGAAGAGGAAGCCGAGGAAGCAGCCGACGAAGAAGAAGAGGACGAAGAGGCCTCCGGCGAGGGTCTCGGCAACCTCTTCGGTTAATTCCGACACGCCCAAAGCCGACGACGCCGACCGTCCGATCCGGACGTCGCGCCGACTCGTCTTTCGATCCGATTTCTTTCGACGCTCCCGCGTGAGCGACAGCGCTCCGTCGCAGTCTCCAGACTCCCGCCATCAGCGTCCCGCTCGACACGAACGTTCAAATACGAGGCCGGGGCCACTCCGTCGCGATGGCGACGCCGACAACGATACTCGCGTACGCGTGTCTGGGCGTGGGACTCGGCGCGCTCACCGGACTCGTCCCGGGACTCCACGTCAACAGCGTCGCGTTCGTCCTCGTCGGCGTCGCACCGAGCATCGACGGACCGCCGGCCGCCGTCGGCGCGGCGGTTCTCGCGGCCGGCGTCGTGCACACGTTCCTCTCGGTCGTCCCCGGACTTGTGCTCGGCGTCCCGGACGCCGCGACCGCACCGGGAGCGCTCCCCGGACATCGACTCGTGCTGGCCGGTCGCGGCCGCGAGGCGATCCGGCTCTCCGCGCTCGGGAGCAGTATCGCGCTCCTCGTCGCTGTCGGGGTCGCGCTTCCGCTGTCGCACGTCGTCGCCGGCGGCCGCGAGTGGTTGCTCGCCGCCCTCCCAGTGCTACTCGCGGGCGTCACTGCGCTGCTCGTCCTCGCCGAGCCGACGCGTCGGAGTCGGCTGGGTGCCCTCCTCTGTGTCGCACTCGCAACCGGACTGGGACTTCTGACGCTCGATCTCCCCGTGTCGGGGCCGCTGTCACCCGACGGAGCGGCGTCGATGCTCGCTCCGCTGTTCGGCGGATTGTTCGGCGCGCCGGTGCTACTGGACGCGCTGGACGCGCACGGGTCGATCCCGCCACAGGACGGCGTGACGCTCGGACTGTCGCGGCTCGAAGCACTCCGGGCCGGCCTCGCGGGCGTCGGCGGGGGCGCGCTCGTCGGATATCTCCCCGGCGTCTCCGCGGGTGTCGCAGCAGTCCTCGCCCTCGGTGGTTCCGGAGGGAGCGGGCCGGCGGGCCGCGGCTCGGACCGGGCGTACGTCGTCGCCACGAGCGGGGCCGATACGGCGACAGCCGTGTTCGCGGTCGCGTCGCTGGCCGTCCTCGGCGCGCCGCGGAGCGGCGTCACCGTCGCGCTCACCTCGCTCGGCGTGGCGGGGCGGACGACGGCGACGAGTACGGGCGAAGCCGCGAGCGTCCCGTTCGGCCTCCTCGATATGCTGCTCGTGATCGCGCTGGCCGCGAGCCTCGGGATTGTGGTCCTCGTCACTCTCGGTGATCGGTATCTCCGTCTCGTGCGCGTGCTCCCGCGACGGCCGCTCGTCGTCGCCGTGCTCGGGCTGCTCGTCGCGCTGGCGTTCGGGTTCGGTGGCGTCCTCGGGGGCGCGGTGTTCTGTCTCGCAGCGCTCGTCGGATTGATACCGCCGCGCGTCGGCGCGCGACGCGTGCACCTGATGAACGTGCTCCTCGGCCCGATCGTTCTCGGATGAGCGGGAAAGACAACCGTTAAAAGTCGCGGACGGGTGCTGTAGTGTATGAGCCAGTCCGAGCAGCGACACGCCCGGCAGTGCGTGTCCTGTGGCATCAACATCTCCGGCATGAGCGCGGCAACGTTCAACTGTCCGGACTGTGGCCACGAGATCTCGCGGTGTGCGAAGTGCCGAAAGCAGAGCAACCTCTATGAATGCCCCGACTGTGGGTTTATGGGACCCTGAACGATGGGAAAGGTAGCCGCTAAGATCAAGGTGATGCCGAACAGCCCCGAAATCGACCTCGACGAACTGCAGGAGCGACTCGAACAGTCGCTCCCCGAGGGCGCGAAGATCAACGGCTTCGAACGCGACGACGTCGCGTTCGGGCTGGTCGCGCTGCTCCCCACCGTGATCGTTCCCGACGACGCCGGCGGAACGGAAGCGGTCGAAGAAGCGTTCACCGACGTCGACGGCGTCGAAAGCGTCTCCGTCGAGAACGTCGGCCGAATCTAAAAGCGGCGACTGCGGTTACGCCTGCTTTCTCTCGTATCGCTGTAAGAAGAGAACACCGACCACTGGCGAGACGAGAAAGCCCAGCCCCAGCGCCACGAACAGGGGGACGGCACCGAAGTTGAGACTCGCCACGGCCGCGACGCCGAGCAGTGCTCCGAGGAGGATGCTCACGGCGACGCCCATCCCGAACTGTTCGAGACGCGAACTCGAGTCACTGTGCGACGATCCGTCGTCTCCATCGGTTAGCGCGGCATCGACCTCGTCGGGAAGCTGGCCGCCTGATGCGTATTGCTGTGCCATACCTGATATTACGACGGCCTCCGTTTTAGGTTTTGTCGGCGATTCCCAGCCTCACAGAAGCCCGTGCGATAGACCCAGAAACGGCACGGGCTCACGAGACGGGAACGTGCGTTTTATAACCGCGTCGAAAGTACTGACTCCAACGACTATGCCGAGTTCCAACGGTCCACTTCACGGAACGCGAGGAAAGCTCTCGAACAAGCCGCGCGACCGCGGGACGTCGCCGCCGCAGCGCGCGATCCAGGAGTACGACGAAGGTCAGAAGGTCCACCTGAAGATCGACCCGAGCGTGCGCGAAGGCCGCTTCCACCCGCGCTTCAACGGACACACGGGCGAGGTCGTCGGCAAACAGGGCCGCGCGTTCAAGGTCCAGATCGTCGACGGCGGCAAAGAGAAGACCCTCATCACTCGTCCCGCTCACCTGCGCGCCCAGGAGTAACACGCTCCGCCGATGACCATCTTCAAGGAAAAAGTCGACGAGGAGTATCTGACTGTCTCAGAAGTCAAAGCACTCCTCGAGGACGTCGAAGCCGAGCGTGCCGCGGACGAGGAGCGCGAACTCCAGTACGAACTGGCTCGCGCCGTCGAACACGTGAACCGGTTCGCCCACCTCGACCCCGAGGAGTCGCGTGAACTCGTCGAGGAACTACTCGAACTGGAGAAGGTCGACGCCCCGACGGCGATCAAGATCGCGGACCTCCTCCCGCAGAGCCGGGACGAACTCCGCGCAGTGTACGCACAGGAACGGTACGCCCTGAGCGGCGAGGAACTCGACGACGTGTTGAACGTCGTCGCGAAGTACGTCTAATCCGAGCAGACGGTTCGTCGCCGTCGGCCAACTATTTAAATAGGCCGTGGGCGTACGTCATCGTATGACCACGACCGAGAGCGGAGACGCCGACGACGCGAACGAGTCGGAAGGCGGCGACGACTCCGGCGCGCAGGGCGAGACGGACGCCGCAGCGATGCGCTATGCGGTCGTTCTCGATCACCTGCCGCACGGCCGTGCCGACGACGACCGCCCCCGACACCGAAAGTCTCCTCTCGCGTACGCGCTCGGTGAGCGCGATTTCCGTCTCTTCGAACTCACGCTGAGCGACGACGCCGACATTTCGATCGGCGACCGGGTCGTGATCGGCCCGACGGAAGCCCGCGACGCCGTCGAGGGGTTCAAAGAGGTGCGGTACGACGACATCTCGAACACGGCGAACGCCGAACTGGAGTACGCAATCGAGGAGATCGTCGACGCCAACGAGCAGCGCTTCGTCGACTTCTACAACGACGCCCAGCCGATCACGCTGCGGCTCCACCAACTCAACCTCCTGCCCGGCATCGGGAAGAAACTCCGCAACAACGTCCTCGATCAGCGCAAGCGCGGTCCCTTCGAGAGCTTCGAGGACGTCGAAGAACGGGTCTCGGGGCTCCACCGGCCGAAAGAGATCCTCGCCGAGCGGATTATGGAGGAACTCCGCGACGACGACCTGAAGTACAAGACGTTCGTCGGACGCGAATCGTAGCGCAGCGCCGTCGAGAGTCGTTCGGCGGCCGTCTACTTCCTACAGTAGCGTTTGCAAGTCTGCACGCACCGAATCGCACGCAGTCGTGCGATCGGTTGTGTAATCAGTTGCAAACGCTACTATAGTTCGAGTTGGGTAGACCACGAGCCGAGACGTTTACACGCGCCCGCCTGCAATCGACGCCAATGACAGATTCGACGCCCGACGCCGCGCCCGATCTTCGCGACCCCGACGAGTTGCGCCGTCGGGCCGGCGTGCGCGGCGACCCCGACCGCGATCAGCACTTCCTGATCGACGACCGGGTGCTCGATCGGATTCCGACGTATCTCCCCGAGGATGCGGATACGACACACATCCTCGAAATCGGCGGCGGGACCGGCGCGCTCACGGATCGCCTGCTCCGCGTCGCCGAGCGAGTCACCGTCGTCGAACGCGACCCCGCGCTCGCGGCGTTCCTCCGCGAGGAGTTCGAAGCCGACACCGAAGCCGGACGATTAGAAATCATCGAAGGCGACGCCCTGGAGGTCGAACTCCCGGAGTTCACCGCGTGCGTCGCGAATCTCCCGTACGGGATCTCCTCTGAGATCACCTTCCGACTGCTGCCGACGCAGCGCCCGCTGGTGTTGATGTTCCAGCGGGAGTTCGGCGAGCGGATGGCGGCCGAGCCCGGCACCGACGACTACGGCCGGCTGTCGGTCAGCGCCCAGCACTACGCGGACGTCGAAGTCGTCGAGATCGTGCCGCCGGAGGCGTTCGACCCCGCGCCGGCCGTCGAGAGTGCGATCGTCCGCCTCCAGCCCCGAGAACCGGACTACGAAGTCACAGACGAGGCGTTCTTCTTCGACTTCGTGAAGGCGCTTTTCACCCAGCGGCGCAAGACGATCCGAAACGGCATCCGCAACACCGCGCACATCTCGGGGCTGTCCGACCCCGAGGCCGTCGTCGACGCCGTCGAAGACGTCGACGAGGACCTGCTCCGCGCCCGGGCAGGGTCGCTCTCGCCCGCGGCGTTCGCAGAACTGACCGCCATCGCCGACGAACACGGCCGCTGAGGTGTCTCACGTGGGACCCCTCCTCGCACTGCAGATCTTCTCCGACGGGGTCGGCAGTACGCTCGCTGGTCTCCCGCAACTCGTCCCGTCGACCGCCGGTCGAATCGCCGTCACGTTCGCCATCGGCGTCGCGGTGATGGCACTGCTCGCACGGACGGAGTGGCTCCACGCGATCGAGCCCGAACAGATCCCACAGACGCTGTGGCACGTCTTCGTAACGTTCGGCACGATGATCCTGGCGCTGACGGGCGGCGTCGCGATCGTCGCCGTGTGGGGGCTTTCGGCGGAACTGCTCGGCGTTTTCGGCGACAACTACGGTCCGGAGACCCTCGTCCGGATCGGCATCTCGCTGCTGTTCCTGATCGGTGCGTACACGATGACGGGGCTCGTCCGACAGCTCATCGAGGAGATCGCCGAGACGCGGTCCTCACTCGGTGAGCACGAGCGCGAGATCGCGTTCCGGATCGGGCAGGTCACGCTGTATCTCCTGGCGTTCACGATCGTGCTCTCGCTGTGGCGGGTGAACGTCGGCGGCATCCTCGTCGGGGCGGGATTCCTCGGGATCGTCGTCGGTATGGCCGCCCGACAGACGCTCGGGGCGCTCATCGCCGGGTTCGTGCTGATGTTCTCGCGCCCCTTCGAGATCGGCGATTGGATCCAGGTCGGCGAGCACGAGGGGATCGTCACCGACATCACGATCGTCAACACCCGGATCCAGACGTTCGACGGCGAGTACGTGATGATCCCCAACGACGTCGTCTCCTCGGAGAGCCTCGTCAACCGGAGCCGGAAGGGACGGCTCCGCATCGAAGTCGAGGTCGGCGTCGACTACGACGCCGATCCTGAACGGGCTGCCAAAGTCGCACAGAAGGCGGTGTCGAGGCTCGACGATCCGATGAGCGTGCCGACGCCGCAGGTCGTGCTCAAGCGACTCGGCGACTCCGCGGTCGTCCTCGGCGTCCGGTACTGGATCGACAATCCGAGCGCGCGTCGGAAGTGGCGCTCACAGACCGCGGTCATCGGCGCGGTCAAGGAAGCGCTCGAAGCCGAGGGCATCAAGATCCCGTTCCCGCAGCGCGAACTCACCGGCCGGGAGGAGGCCGGCGGCTTCGTCCTCGCGGGTGACGACACGGGCGCCGAAGCAGCATCGAGCGAGGAGCAAGCGCCGCCGGCGGAAGCGGCGAGCGACGGGGGTGAGTCGTCGTGAGCGAGGAGACGAAGCAGGACCTCGCGGATCGGCGCGGGATGGAAACGAAAGTCTACCAGCCCGCAGAGGACTCCGGGCTCCTCGCCGCCGCCGTCGAAGCGCGTGGCCGCGGGCGGTTCCTGGAGGTTGGTACCGGCTCGGGGTGGGTCGCCGAACAGGCGGCCCGCGAGGTCGACGCCGTGACCGACGTCGTCGCGAGCGACCTCAGCCCGCACGCCTGTCGGGCGGCGCGTCGTAGGGCACTCGGTGACCGCGGTGGCGACGCGGACGAGAGTGAACAGTCTGCGATCGACGGCCGCGACGCCGCCACCTTCGACGTGGTGCGCGGGAACCTCGTCGAACCGTTCGCCGACGGTGCGTTCGACACAGTCGCGTTCAATCCGCCGTATCTCCCAACCGATCCCGAAAACGAGTGGGACGACTGGATGGAGCAGGCGCTCTCGGGCGGGGAGTCCGGCCGAGAACTCGTCGATCCGTTCCTCGACACCGTCGGTCGCGTCCTCGCACCCGGCGGCGTCGTCCTGTTGCTCGTGAGTTCGCTCACGGGATACAATGCTGTGATCGACCGCGCGGAAGCGTGCGGCTTCGCCCACGAGGTCGTCGTCGAGGAGTCTTATCCGTTCGAGTCGCTCTCGGTGGTCGCGCTGACACAGACGGAATCCGATTCCGCACCCGATTCCGAATAACCAGCACGCATTTTCTGCTTTAGCAAATATTAAGCCGCGGCATTTCGTAGCGTCTGTCGATGACAGAACTCGTAGCGACGACGCCCGGCCTGTTCCCGCTGCCGGACTGGGCGAAGTCGGACCTATCGGACCTCAAAGGACACCAGAAAGGCGATCTAATCTCCGGCGACGAGTCCGAAGCGATCGTCTCCGCGTACGAAAACGCGCGGTCGGAAGTCGTCGACGACCAACTCGACGCCGGCCTCGACCGCGCCGTCGAGGGACAGCTCCGCTGGGACGATATGATCGCACACCCCCTCACGGTCCACGACAACGTCGAGACCGGTGGCATCGTCCGCTACTACGACAACAACAACTTCTATCGCGACCCGCGCGTCGTCGACGACCTGACTCCCTCCGGTGACGTTGCGGCCGAATTAGAGCAGGCGTCCGAACTGCTCGACGATGCCGCACCGCTGCAGGCGGTTCTTCCCGGCCCGTACTCGCTCGCGGATCTGGCGACCGACGAACACTACGGCGACGCGGAGACGTTCCTCTCGGCCATCGCGGAGTTCCTCGGCGGCGAAGTCGAGGCGTTCCCCGAGCACGAGACCCTGTTCCTCTTAGAGCCCTCGCTCGTGGAGTCCGCACCCGATGACGACCTCGCGGTGGCCGTCCCCGAAGCTATCGACGCCGTCGCGGGCGCGACCGACGCCGACGTCGTCGTCCACACGTACTTCGGCGCGCTCGACGAGAAGACCTACGCGCACCTGCTGGACGCGGACGTCTCGGCGGTCGGCCTCGACGTCGTCGCCGGCGACCGCGAACAGACAGTCTACAACGCCAGCGAGTACGGCGTCACCGACGACGTCGCGCTCGGCCTCTCGGACGGGCAGAACACGCTCGTCGAATCGCCCGAGACGCTCCGCGAACGCGTCGAGTGGTTCGAAGAGCAGCTTCCTGCGACCGACTTCGAGACCGTGTATCTGAGTACGAACACCGAGCCGTTCTATCTACCCGTGAACAAACACCAAGAGAAACTCGCCGCCCTCGCTGCGGCCGCCGACCTCGACGCGGAGGTGGCTGCGGAATGACGCGTCACGCCGACAACCGCGAGCAGTTCCGCCCGGACGACCACGACGCCGATCACTTCCTCCTGACGACTGTCGTCGGGAGCTACCCCAAACCGAAGTGGCTCAACCGCGTGCGCGAACTCTCCGAGGACCCCGAATCGAAGTTCGACGCGGAGGACCTCGACGAAGCGCACGACGACGCGGCCCGCCTCATCACCGAGGAACACGAACGAGCGGGCCTCGACACCGTCGTCGACGGCGAGATGCGCCGCGAGGAGATGGTCGAGTACTTCGCCCACCGGATCCCCGGCTACGAGTTCAACGGCCCGGTGAAAGTGTGGGGACACAACTACTTCGACAAACCCTCGGTCGTCTCGGCGGTCGAGTACGACGAACCGTGGCTCGTCGACGAGTTCGAGTTCACCTCGAACGTCGCCACGAAGCCGGTGAAGGTTCCGATCACGGGGCCGTACACGCTCGCCCGCTGGTCGTTCAACGAGGCCTACGAGGACGAGGAAGCGCTCGCGTACGACCTCGCGGACCTCGTCAACGAGGAGATCGAGCAACTGGTCGACGCCGGCGCGCGCTACATCCAGATCGACGAACCCGCGCTGGCGACGACGCCGGACGACCACGCGATCGTCGGCGAGTCGCTCGAACGCATCGTCGACGGCATCTCCGAGGACGTCCGTATCGGGCTGCACGTCTGCTACGGCGACTACTCGCGGATCTACCCCGAGATCAACGACTTCCCGATCGACGAGTTCGACGTCGAACTCTGTAACGACGGCTACGAGCAGATCGACGTGTTCCAGGAGCCGGCGTTCGAGCCGGATCTCGCGCTCGGCGTCGTCGACGTTCACGACGCGGAAGTCGAATCCGTCGAGGAGATCAAGCGCAACATCAAACAGGGACTGAAGGTCGTCCCGCCGGAGCGACTCACCATCTCGCCGGACTGCGGCGTGAAGCTCCTGCCGCGTGAGGTCGCCTACCAGAAGATCGAGAATATGGTCCAGGCCGCCCGCGAAGTCGAGGCCGAACTCGACGCCGGCGAAATCGACGTGACTGCGCCGCAGGCGTAATCACAGCGGCTCTGTTCGACATTTTTCTTGCCACTGCGCGTCTACTGATTGCCCGGAGTGCCGGCTTCGGACGATAAAAACTCGCGATAGCGCTGGGACGGCGTTACTCGGCGTCTTCGGCCTCCGCGGCGTCCTCGTCGCTATCGCTACCGCACGTAGAGCCGTATTCGAGCGCGAGGACGACGCCGCCGGCGAGCGCCGAGAGCGCCGACTGTGCGCGCGTCGCCGAGACGTACCACTCGGAGGGTTCGAGATCTTCGGGGTTCTCGTAGCCCACGAGGACGAACCGCTCGGCGAGGTCGAGGACGCGGCGCGGGAACAGCGCCCCCACGAGGCCGAAGATCATCGTCGATGCCGCCATCAGTTTCGTACACGTACTACGCATAGCCGCGGCTAGGAACTGGTGAAAAAAGAGGGACGCGGTCGCTCCCAGTCGGTGAGAGCCGCGCGGGGCAGTCGGGCGGGGCCGACCGCGAAGCACCGCTGGCGAGCGCAGAAAGCGAGAGCGAGAGAGAAAGACGCGTGTGGCCGCGTTATTCGTACAGCCAGGCCGCGTCGATCCGCTCGTAGTCGAGCAGTTCGTCCTCGTCGAAGAAGAGGTCGATCTCGCGTTCGTTCGCACCCTCGTCCTCGTGGTCCGAGGCGTGGATGACGTTGCGACCGAGGTCGAGGCCGAAGTCGCCGCGGATCGTACCGGGGTCGGACTCGGCGGGGTCGGTCTCGCCGACCATCGATCGGACCTGACGGGTCGCGTCCGCGCCTTCCCAGACCATCGCGAAGACCGGACCGGAGGTGATGAACTCGACGAGGTCGTCGAAGAACGGCTTGTCCTCGTGTTCACCGTAGTGGTCGTGTGCGAGGTCCTGGTCGATCTGGATGAACTTCCCGCCGACGAGCTTCAGACCGCGCTCTTCGAAGCGGGAGACGATCTCCCCGATCAGCCCGCGCTGGACGCCGTCGGGCTTGACCATCACGAAGGTGCGCTCGTCGTTGCTCACTGTTCGCCCTCGGCGGCGCCACCTGCTTCGGTCCACTCCAGATCGCGGGGCTCGCGACCGAGACGGTAGTTCTTCTCGGCCTTCGAGTCCACGAAGTGGAGGATCGTTCCGTCGTTTTTCACGAGCATCGTGCCCGTGCCGGGTTCGATCTCCTCACCGGTGTAATCACACGTACGGGTTTCGACCATTGGTTATCGACCTCCGATGGAGTCGGCGTCGCGCTGCGTCTCGCGGAGCTGCAGGATGTCGCCCTCTCGGACGGGACCCAGGACGTTTCGGGTGATGATACGGCCCTGGTTCGAGCCCTCGCGGATGCGGCACTTGACCTGCATGGCCTCGCCGTGCATCCCTGTCTTGCCAACGATCTCGATGACCTCCGCGGACGTCGAGTCGCTGGCGGTCTCTTCTGCGCTCATCGTCGCTTACCGCAGTTCCTCGACCTTCGCGGCGATGTCTTCGACCTGACTCTGGGACTCGCCCGCGTCGACGATAGCGGCGGCGGCCGAGCCGACTTCGAGGCCGGCGGCCTGACCGACTTCATCCTGCGTCTCGATGAAGACGTAGGGGATGCCCTTCTCGTCTGCGAGTTCGGGCAGGTGCATCACGATCTCTTCGGGCGAGACGTCCTCGGCGACGAAGACGAGCTCGGCGGTGCCGCGCTCGACGGCTTTGGTCGTCTCGTTGGTTCCTTTCTTTACTGTACCGGTATCTCGGGCGACCTCGAGGGCCTCGAGGGCGTCCTCTGCGAGGTCGGCTGGGACGTCGAATTCTACGTAAACTGGCATTGGTTGTTCACCTCTCCTGCTCGCGGGCTCGACTGCCCCGCCGGCGAGTGCCGAGGACAACGGTCCTCGAAAGCGGATTTCCCTGACGGCGAGGAGCATCATCAACCCCGGGCAGGCTGTACACCTGGATAACTCGGGATGCCATAAAAGCGCTTTCAATGGCGTCCTGCCGTGGCACGCCGCCACACGCGGTCCCCCGATTGGCGAGAGCCCGTTCGACTCGATGCGACTCGCCCCGCCGCGACCGAGCGCAATTCCCTTACTCACGCGTCCCAATTCCGGGATATGAACGTTGCCGCCCTCGCCGCGGACCTCCGCGCGGCAGCACGTCGGACCGGCCACCGACGCCTCCTCGTCCTCGCGGGCGATCGGGACGCCGGCATCGACGCCGCCTACGACGCCGTCGAGGGGGCCGAGATCCCTCCGTCGGAGACGACCATCGTCACAGCGCGGGAGGGGTTCAAATTCGACCGCGTGGACCCGAAGCAGGCGCGTGAACTCCTCGGGACGACGCGGACGGCCGTCGTCTGTGACGCCCACGAGTCGTTCTCGCCGAACGTCCTCGGACGACTCGTCGGCACTGTCGACGGCGGCGGCCTCTTTATCCTCCTCGCGCCGCCGCTCGACGCCTGGCCAGCGCGGCCGGGCTCTTTCGAGTCGTCCCTCGCAGTGCCACCGTACGACGTCGACGACGTCGGCGGACGGTTCCGCGAGCGCCTCGTCGCGACGCTCCGCGATCACCCAGGGGTCGCGATCGCCGACGTCGACGCCGGAACGATCGAACGCCGCGGCGCGGCCGACGACGACGCGCCGATCCGCTCGTCGCCGACGCCGCCGCGGGCCGGGACCCGCGTATTCCCGCCGGCGGCCTACGAGGCCTGTGTGACCACAGACCAGTCACGCGCACTCCACGCGCTGGAGGCATTAGCGCGGCGTGTAACAGACGAGAAGCAGGCCGTCGTCGTCGAAGCCGACCGCGGCCGTGGGAAATCGAGCGCGGCGGGCCTCGCGGGGGCGTCGCTCGCGGCGGCCGGACGCGACGTCCTCGTCACGGCGCCGGACCGGCGGAACGCCGCCGACGTGTTCGCGCGGGCGCGAGAGCTGTTCGCAGATCTCGATCTGCTCGCGTCCGAGGACGACTGGGATCTCCGAACGACGAACGGCGGTCGCGTCCGCTTCCGTTCGCCAGCTGAGGCGGCGACGCTCCCGGACGATCCCGACGTCGTCCTCGTCGACGAGGCCGCCGCGATCCCCGTCAGGCTTCTCTCGGCGTTCCTCGACGCGCCCTCGGTGGCGTTCTTCACGACCGTCCACGGATACGAAGGGGCCGGTCGGGGCTTCTCGGTGCGGTTCCGCGAGCAGTTGACCGCGGCCGACCACGACGTCGTCGACGTGTCACTCGGTGAGCCGATCCGATACGCGCCGAACGATCCCGTCGAGACGTGGGCGTTCCGCGCGCTGCTCTTGGACGCCCGCCCGCCGGTCGACGGGCTCGTCGCCGACGCGTCGCCCTCGTCGGTCACTTATCGGACACTCACGGCGGACGAACTCGCCGCCGACGAGCACCTGCTTCGGGAAGTGTTCGGGCTGCTCGTGCTCGCACACTACCGGACCGAGCCGGACGACCTCGCGCGCCTCCTGGACGCGCCGAACCTCCGGGTTCGCGTCCTCGAACACGCGGGACACGTCGTCAGCGTCGCGCTGCTCGCGCGGGAAGGCGGCCTCGATGCGGAGACGCGCCGTGCGATGTACGAGGGCGAGCGCGTCCGCGGGAATATGCTGCCGGACGTGTTCACGAGCCAACTCCGCGACGAGGACGCCGGCGTGGCCGTCGGCTACCGCATCGTTCGGATCGCGACTCACCACGCCGCGCGCTCGCGGGGACTCGGCTCGACGCTGCTGGCGGAGATCCGCGCCGAGTTCGAGGGTGCGGCGGACTACCTGGGCGTCGGCTACGGCGCGACACCGGAGTTGCTCTCCTTTTGGGCCGAGAACGGCTACGAGACGGTTCACCTCTCGACGACGCGAAACACGTCCAGCGGAGAGTACTCCGCGCTGATGCTCGACCCGCTTTCGGACGCGGGCAGCGCGCTCTGTGACCGTCACGCGAGGTGGTTCCGCGATCGGGTGCCCGACGTGCTCGTCGACCAACTTCGTGATGCCGACCCCGACGTCGTCCGGGGGACGCTCGCGGCCTGTTCGGTGGACGAGGAAGTCGGCCGAGGCACACCCGATCTCTCGGATCGCGAGTGGCGCGTCGTCGTCGGGGCCGCGTCGGGGCCCGGACAGTACGCCACTGCACCGGGGGCGTTCCGTCGGCTCGCGCTTCACGCACTCGTCGGTGGAGTGGCCGACGGCGATGGCGGACAGGCGGCTCGAACGCTGACCGCCCGAGAAGAGCGCCTGCTCGTCCGGAAAGTGTTGCAGGCCCAGCCCTGGGAAGTCGTCGCCGACGAGCTCGAATACGTCTCGACGCGTCAGTGTATGCGGGCGTTCGGCGCGGCCTGTGAGGCGCTCGTGGATCGGTACGGAGCTGGCATCGACGTTGTCGAGGCCGAGCGCGCGCGGTTCGAGGACTAGCGTTCCCGCTCGATCCGCCGCGTTCATCACCGTCGGCGACGACGTCTCCGTATGGAGCCGCTCACTTGGCTCGCGCTCGGCCTCGTCGCCCTCGGCGTCCTCGGCGCGGTGCTGCCGCTCGTTCCCGGCGGATTGCTCTCCGTCGTCGGCGTCCTCGTCTACTGGTGGTCGACCGGCTACGCGGAGCCGTCAGTCCTCCTCGTGGCCGTCCTGGTCGGCGTCGGCCTGCTTACGATGCTCGTCGACTACTTCGGCGGGGCGATCGCCGCGCGGGCCGGCGGGGCTTCGGCTCTCACGACGGCGGCGGCGGTGCTCGTCGGCCTCGTACTCCTCGTGGTCGCCGGCCCGATCGGGTTCGTGCTCGGGCTCGCAGCGACCGTCTTCGCCGTCGAGTTCGCCCAGCACGCCGACGCCGAGGCGGGACTCCGCGTGGCGCTGTACTCGACCGTCGGCGTGCTCGCCTCGACCGTCGTGCAGGTCGCGTTGACCGGCGCGGTCTTCGTCGCGCTCGCGCTCGTCGTCTTGCTTTGAGTTGCGCGCTACGACGACTTCGGGCCGGCCGGCAGCATTAGGAGTCGACGGAGGAATTATATCGGTCGTGGTTCTATTCAAGCGCGTGAGCGTCAACGTCGAGATGCGGGTGGACGCCCCAGGTTCCGCGGAGTACGCCGAAGACGCGTGGGACCTGAAAGAGCGCATCCGAACGCGCGAGGGGGTACTCAAACAGCGCCGGACGTTCTTCGTCGACGCCTACCGGCGCGCGCGCGATCACCTGCTCTACGAGGAGGAAGAACTCGTCGGCTTCGCGTCGGTTCGCCGGGACGGCTACATTCTGTTTCTCGCGGTCTCCCCGGAACATCGCGGCGAAGGCTACGGCAAGCGGCTCGTCGCCGCCGCGCTCCAAGAGCACGATTCGATCTCCTGTCACGCCCGGGCGACCAACGAGTCCGCACTCTCGTTTTACGACCACCTCGGCTTCGAGATCCAGCGGCGGATCACCGGCTACTACGAGGACGGCGGCGACGCGTACTACCTCCGCCTCGGCGACGGCTCCTCGCTTCGCGAGAAGTTCGCCGATTTCTTCCGTCGGTCCGTCGTCGGCGAGTGACACTGTCGGACAGCAGTTCGTGAATCATGTTGGCACCCACGGGGTGCCGATGATTTTCACATCGTTCTGTCCGACAGTATGAGTCGTCTCCGCGCGACTAGAGGTTCTCGACGCCGTTGTCCGTGATCACTTCGTCGACCAGTTCCACGGGCGTCGCGTCGTAGGCGGGATTCTCGATTACGACGTCCTCGATCGGTTCGAGCGAGACCTCCGCGGGCGAGCGGAACTCGTTCTCGAAGACGAAGCCGTCGTCGACGATCTTCGCCGCCGAGCCGACGACCGTCACGGGGACGTCGAGGTGGTTCGCGGTCGCGACGATCGGGTACGTGCCGACGCGGTTGTACAGCGTGTCCTCGACGATGCAGTCCATCCCGACGACGACGCGGTCGCAGTCTTCGAGGAAGGTCCCGGCCGCGCCGTCGACCATCAGATGCGTGTCCACGCGGTCGATCTCGGCGAGCCGACGCGCGGCCTTCCGGCCGAGGTAACGCGGCCGCGCCTCTGTGACGTACGCCGTGAGGTTGTTGCCGTCTGCTGCGGCCGTCTCGACCGCTTCGAGGACCGTCGACGAGAAGTCGTGCGTGAGGAACGTTTCGCCGTCCTCGAAGATCGAAACGGCGTTTTGCGCGGCGCGGGATTTCCCCTGCTGGACGTCTTCGACGACTCGGTCGATCACGTCTTCGAGGAGCGACTTCGCCTCCGCGACGGTGTCTTCCCGATCGACGACGTTGACGAGGACTGTCTGCATCGCGTTGAACAGTGACGCGTGCGAGGGGTTCGCGCGCTTGAGCGCGCTCACGTTGCGTTCGAGGTCGCGCTCGAACTCCTCGACGGTGGCGTGATCGCGCTCTGTGAGTTCCGAGAGCGCCCGCGTCGCCTTCACGGCGACGACCGACGAACTGTGCGTCTGCATCTCTCGGATCTCCGCTATGGTCTCGTCGATCATATCCGAGAGTCGGTGACTCGGGTGAAAGGCCTTCCGACGAGGCGCCGGAAGCAGCGGTGTTAGTGCCGACGGCCTCGAGCGAGCGCGCCCCGGGTCAGTCGTCGCTGTCGGGGATCTCGTCGGGGTCGCGACCGCCGTCGCCGGCGTCGAACCGCCGCGCGTAGAGGAAGACCGCGAGGGCGACGACGATCCAGACCACCGCGCCCACTCGGATCGCGAACTCGACGCGCGCACCCCAGGTCGGCAGGGTCGTCTGGATCGAGAGCGCGGCGACGACCGGCGCGCCAACGACGATGGTGAGCACGAACGTGGTCTGCATCACCCACCCGTAGTCGACACCCTCGGGGTCGGACGTCTCGACTGGTTGCACGTTCGAGCCTTCGTCGGCCGCGCAAAAGCGGTGCCGGTTTTCGTCGGCTGCGGTGCCGGTCCCCGACGGCCGCTCGCCGGCAACGAACGGTTTAATCGGGCTGACGACGACCTCAGCCTGTGACGACGGTACGCGACATCCGCGAGCGAGCCGATTCCGATGCACAGCCCATCACGATGCTGACGGCGTACGATGCGACGACAGCCGCCGTCGTCGAGGAAGCGGGCATCGACGTGATTCTCGTCGGCGACAGCGTCGGCGACACGGCGCTGGGTTACGACTCGACGCTGCCGGTGACCTACGACGAGATCGCCTCCCGGAGCGCCGCGGTCGCCCGCGCGACCGACGAAGCGCTCGTCGTCGCCGACCTGCCGTTTCTCTCGGTGGGCGTCGACGAGAGCGAGAGCGTCCGCAACTGCGGACGGTTGCTGAAGGAGGCCGGCGTCGACGCGGTGAAGATCGAGTCCGGCGAGCACACCGTCGAACTCACCGAGCGACTCGTCCAGTTGGGGATTCCGGTGATGGCGCACGTGGGGCTGACGCCGCAGCGGGTCAAGGAACTCGGCTACGAGAAGCAGGGCACGGGTGCCGAAGACGCCGATCGGATTCACGACCTCGCGAAGCGCCACGCCGAGGCCGGTGCTTTCTCTGTGGTCCTCGAACACGTGCCCGCGTCGCTGGCGGCACGCATCACGGCAGCTCTCGACATTCCGACGATCGGCATCGGAGCCGGCCCCGACTGTGACGGGCAAGTGCTTGTCGTCGACGACGTCCTGGGGCTGAGCGAGCGCTCGCCGCCGTTCGCGCGCCGGTTCGGATCGCTCCGCGAGGAGATGTCCGATGCCGTCGAAGCGTACCGCGACGCGGTCGCGTCAGGTGAATTCCCGCCCAGCGAAGACAGCTAAGCGGAGAACACATCCGGGAGTCGGCTGAATCGGCAGACAGTCGATAAGAGCCGAGATGAGCCCCGTTGTCACTCCGTCAGGAACGCGCTGACGGCGTCGTTAAACTGTTCTGGAACCTCTAACATCGCGAGGTGTGCGGCGTCGTCGAGGACGGTCACTTCGCAGTCCGGCAGTTCGGCGCAGAGTTGTTCGTGGTAGTACGGTGGCGTGAGGCGGTCGTACTCGCCGACGAGCGCGAGCGTCGGCACGTCGATCACCGCGAGTTCGCCGCGAACGTCGAAGGCGTGGGCCGTCCGAAAGTCCCGTTCGAGGATGTCACTCCCCGTCTCGCGAAGCGCCGCCTGCGACAGTTCTAGCGTGGCGTCGTCGGCGTCGTGAAAGAGGTGATCGGGCTCCTGGAAGAACTCGAGGACGCGCTCGAAGTCCGCTGAAACCCACCGAAGGAGGTCGTCGAGGACCGGCAGTCGCGCGCCAGCCCCTGCGAGGATCGTTTCCGAGACGTCGAGGTCACGCTCCAAGAGCGTCGTGAGCACGACTGCCCCACCGAGCGAGTTCCCGAGGAGGACGTCGGCGTCGACAGCCTCGGCGACCGCGACGACGTCGTCTACGTACGCGGAGAGGGCTTCGTACCCGGGTTCGGCCGAGACGTCCTCGCTTTCGCCGTGACCGCTCAAATCGAGCGCGACGAACTGGAACTCGGTAGCGAGTTTCGACTGCGGGGTCCAGACCCGGTGCGTGCCGCCGCTGCCGTGGACGGCGAGGATCGTCGGCCCGTTCGCCCCCCGATCGAACGTCCGGTAGGCCGTCTCTCGGCCGTGATGTGTCACGGTTTGCATACCGTTTCGTTGGGCTGGCGGCGATATAAACCCTCAGCGCGGTCGTGTAGCGAATCGACGTCGTCACCGGGAGCCGACGCACACCCCCGAATCGCAATTCAACCGCTATTTCGGTATACCCTCCGCAGTGATGCGATTTATGCGCGACAGATTTAAATATCTACGCGACTAACTTGGAGTTAGGAATACCAATGAGTAGCAATCAATTAGCCGGTGAAAGCGAGCGGATCGTCCGCCGGTACGAGTACGACGACTGCTGGGTTCTCGCCGCGGACGTCGGCCTCGCCTCCGAGGACATCGACGTCGACATCGTCGGTACGACCGCGATCGTCGTGGCCGACACGGGCGAGCAGATCTCCGAGACGGAGTTCGAACTCCCCGGTGAGGAGGCATCGGTCGCGACGAACAACGGCGTGCTCACGATCACGGTCGAAAAATGAATCTCACGGTCAAACCGCTCAAGCAGAAGGACGCCGGACGCGGCCTCGCGGCGATCGACCGCGAGGCGGCCGAGGAGCTCGGCCTCGAAGGCGGTGACTACATTCGCATCGACGGCAACGGCGGCACCGCCATCGCTCGCGTCTGGCCCGGCTATCCCGAGGACAGCGGCACCGGCGTGATCCGCATCGACGGCCGACTCCGCCAGCAGGCGAACGTCGGCATCGACGACCGCGTCGAAGTCGAGAAAGCGGACATCAAGCCCGCCAAACACGTCTCTGTGGCCCTCCCGCAGAACCTCCGGATCAGCGGCAACATCGGCGCGCACCTCCGCGACAAGCTCGCCGGCCAGCCCGTCACGCAGGGGCAGAACATCCGCGTGCCGTTCGGGTTCGGCTTTATGACCTCCTCGAATCAGCCGATCCCCCTGAAGATCGCTTCGACCGAGCCGAGCGGCACGGTCGTCGTTACGGACTCGACCGAGGTGTCGATCAGCCAGACGCCCGCCGAGGAGATCCAGTCCGCAGAGGAAGCCGAGAGCGAGACGCCCTCGGTGACCTACGAGGACATCGGCGGCCTCGACCGGGAACTCGAACAGGTCCGCGAGATGATCGAGCTCCCGATGCGACACCCCGAGCTGTTCCAGCGGCTCGGTATCGAGCCGCCGAAGGGCGTCTTACTCCACGGCCCGCCGGGCACGGGGAAGACCCTGATCGCGAAGGCCGTCGCCAACGAGATCGACGCCTCCTTCCACACCATCTCGGGCCCCGAGATTATGTCGAAGTACTACGGGGAGTCCGAAGAGCAGCTCCGTGAGATCTTCGAGGAAGCCGAGGAGGAAGCCCCCGCGATCGTCTTCGTCGACGAGATCGACTCGATCGCCCCCAAGCGCGGCGAGGCCGGCGGCGACGTCGAACGCCGGGTCGTCGCCCAGTTGCTCTCACTGATGGACGGCCTCGACGAACGCGGTGAGGTCGTCGTCATCGGCGCGACGAACAGAGTGGATGCGATCGACCCGGCGCTGCGCCGTGGCGGTCGCTTCGACCGCGAGATCGAGATCGGCGTGCCGGACCGCGAGGGCCGAAAGGAGATCCTCCAGGTCCACACGCGGAATATGCCGCTCGGAGACGGCGTCGACCTCGACGAGTACGCCGACAACACCCACGGCTTCGTCGGGGCCGACATCGAGAGCCTCGCGAAGGAAGCCGCGATGAACGCCCTCCGGCGCATCCGCCCAAAACTCGACCTCGAATCCGATGAGATCGACGCCCAGGTGCTCGAATCGCTGTCGGTGACGACGAACGACTTCAAAGAGGCGATCAAGGGTATCGAGCCCTCGGCGCTCCGCGAAGTGTTCGTCGAAGTCCCCGACGTGACCTGGGAGAACGTCGGCGGGCTCGAAGACACCAAAGAGCGGCTCCGCGAGACGATCCAGTGGCCGCTGGAGTACCCGGAGGTCTTCGACGCGATGGATATGCAGTCCGCGAAGGGCGTCCTGATGTACGGGCCGCCCGGGACCGGGAAGACCCTCCTGGCGAAGGCCGTCGCCAACGAGTCCGAGTCCAACTTCATCTCGGTGAAAGGGCCGGAACTCCTCGATAAGTACGTCGGCGAGTCCGAGAAGGGCGTCCGCGAGATCTTCAAGAAGGCCCGCGAGAACGCACCCACCGTGGTCTTCTTCGACGAGATCGACTCTATCGCCACCGAGCGTGGTCGCAACACGGGCGATTCGGGCGTCTCAGAGCGCGTCGTCTCACAGCTGCTGACCGAACTCGACGGCCTCGAATCGCTCGAGGACGTCGTCGTCGTCGCGACGACGAACCGGCCTGACCTCATCGACTCGGCGCTCCTCCGCCCGGGCCGGCTGGACCGCCACGTCCACGTGCCCGTCCCCGACGAGGACGCGCGCCGGGCGATCTTCGAGGTCCACTCCGAGCACAAGCCGCTGGCCGACGACGTCGACCTCGACGAACTGGCCGCGCGGACCGACGGCTACGTCGGCGCGGACATCGAAGCGGTCTGCCGCGAGGCCTCGATGGCTGCGAGCCGCGAGTTCATCAACAGCGTCTCGCGCGAGGAAGTCGCCGAATCCGTCGGCAACGTCCGCGTAACGATGGCACACTTCGAGCAGGCGCTCGAGGAGGTCGGCCCCAGCGTGACCCAGGAGACGCGCGAGCGCTACGAGGAGATCGAACAGCGCTTCCAGACCAGCGAGGTCGAGCGCGAACCCGACGCCGAGTTCAGTCGGACGTTCCAGTAAGGGACGCCCGCCGAACTGTTTCGTTTTTATCGATTCGTTTCACGCCGACGAGTCGTCGCTGTCGGCGTCACCGCTGTTGGACTGTGTGACCCCGGCATTCGGGAAGAAGTACTCGTAGTGAGTCAGGAGATACAGGAGTACGAGCAGCGAGACGACGACCGCGACGGCGAACCGTGAGTCGCCCGCGAGAATGTTGCTCATCGCGAACAGCGCGCCCAGTCCGTAGACGACCATCGCACCCCACCAGCCCCATCGATGGCGCGTCCAGAGGAGCGCCGCGACTGCGACGAGCACGAGACCGTAGCCGACGCCGAGAACGCTCCTGGCGGTGGCGCCACCCACGACGAACACGAGTCCGTAGAGGCTCGTGAGGGCGGCCGCCACGCCGACGCCGAGGGGTGGCCAGGGGCGACCCCACCGATTCGATCGCTCTCCCGCTGTGTCCGACATATCCACCTCTCGGGGCCGAACCGCCAAAGACCCACAGGTAGCCACGATTTTCCGTGGCTGATCGAGGATCGAGAACCGGCGGTGACCGCGATCTGACTCGATTGATCCGCCAGGACGTGCCCGCTCGGACCGCCTCACGTTCGACCGATCGACGAGTTTTTATCCGGACTGTGGAGTATGTAGTAGTACGTTCTTCTCGATAGCCACAGAATACAACCAGTTTAGAGTTTATTCCAGCGGAAATCTGGTGTTCGCTCCGGTCGACCAGGACGCTAGCTAGCCACCTATAGATTCGACCACGGTGTTTCAGATTCGACCTCGCTACTCCTTACGCAGCGTCGCGTTCCGCGAGGTCGTCGAGGATCGCTTCGGCGTGTCCGTCTGGGGAGACGCCCTCGTACGCGAGGACGACGTCGCCGTCGGGACCGACGACGTAGGTGTTCCGGAAGACGCCGTCGAAGGTGTTGCCGAACATATTCTTCTCCCCGTAGGAGTCGTACGCGCTCGCGACGTCCCCGTCCGGGTCCGAGAGCAGTCGGAACGAGAGGTCGTACTTCTCGGCGAACGACGCCAGGTCGTCGACGGGGTCGTCGCTGATCCCGAAGACGGTCACGTCGCGGGCCTCGAACGCCTCGAAATTGTCGCGAAACCCGCACGCCTCCGTCGTACATCCAGGGGTGTCCGCACGCGGGTAGAAGTAGACGACGACGTACTCGCCGCGGTGTGCCGACAGCGAGGCGGTCTCGCCGTCCTGATCGGGCAACTCGAAGTCTGGGGCGGTCTCTCCGGTGTCGAGCATCACCGGCAGTTTCGCAGAGAGGCGCTTCAACGTACCGCTCGGCGGTGCAGTCAGTCGAGGCGTTCGGCCGCGTCGCGGTCCAGCAGCGGGCCCGCGTTGGTCGACGGGAGCGTCACGACGTCTTCCGATGCGAGGTCGTACTCGCGCTCGTCGACGCCGAATATCTGCCCAACGTCTTCGGTGATGCGGAGCGTGACGCGGTCGGCGTCGTCGGCTTCGGAACTATCCGACGGATCAGCGTGGGCGCTCTGCGTGGCCGCAGATTCCGGTGCAGCGTCTGTGTGCTCCGGCAGCGGGGCGGCGCCGGCGACGCCGCCGTCGGGTTCCCGGCCGTCCCTGTCGTGATCGTTGCCGTTGCGACCGTCACCGACGTTCTCGACGACGGGCGCATCTTGCGCTGCGGCGTCCGGCGGCGCGTCCGGGGGCACGTCCGGCGACGGCCCAGACGACTCCCTCCCAGTGGAATCGTCGTCCGACGCGTCGACGCCGGCGGAATCGGCGTCTGTCGACCCCATCGCCTCCGCGAGGACGTCGTCGGGCGCTGTGGCCCCCGACGGGGTGGGTGCATCCACGTCCGCCCCGCTCTCGTGAGACGGGGGATTCGACGGTTCAGTGGTCGACGCCGACGTCTCGGGCGTCTCGGCGGTATTCGCCTCAGACGGTGAGAGATTGGAAGGGGCAGACGGCGTTGGGTCGGAAGGCTCCCCCGGTGCCGGCTCCTGGGACGACGACGCAGGGGCGGGCGCGTCCCCGGTCACGGCTTGGGTGTCGTCCGGCGTCGCACCCTCGCCTTCGCCCGAGAGGACGTCGAGGACGGTTCCGCGGCTCTGTTTGATCCGAGCGACGAGATCGTCGAACAGCGCTTTCTCCTCGGCGGTGAGGCCGTTTGTGTCGGCGCTCATATCCGCGGCCGCGAACGACGCGAGTTTGACCACTTTGCCGACGCGGCGCTCGTAGATCGACTCGACGACGTCTTCGGCCGTCTCGATCTCGTCGGTGAGCTGGCCGACCTCGGGGTCTGCAAAGGGGTCCGCGGCTTGCTCGGCCGCGCGCTGTCGCTCGGCCTTGCGCTCTGCGATGTAGGCGGCGACGTCTTCGTAAAACGAGTCGCGGAGGTGCTGGAGGCTGTCCTTTTGGCGCTCTGTGCGTCGGACGCTCCGCAACTCGTCTAAATTCATTCTTTAATTTTCTCCGCGCGCCCTCGGGTCATCAAGAAGATCCCGAGGCACTCTTCGAGGGATTGCTCTCCCTCCTCGATAGTAAACGTGTCGCCGTCGAACGTCGTCGGGCCGGGGTCGGTGACGTTCACCTTGATTTCCCGCCCGCGGAAACGGTCGGGAATCGCGTCTTCCAGCGGCCTGAAATCGTCGAGTTCCGCGCGATCCAGCGGCATCACAGTCAGCCCCGAGCCACCGTGGAGACTCCCCGGGAGACGGATGAGCCGCTTCGTGTCGGTCGTCACCGGCTCGTCGATCGGTGCCGTCTCCGATTCGACGGCCTCTGTCGTGAGCGCGTCGACGAGAATGCGAGTCCCCGGACCGCCGGCCTCGACGTTGCCCTCGCGGATCGCCTCGAAGTTGTGCTGGATCTGCCCCAGGATCGTCTGTGCTCGGCCCTCGCCGATGCCGTCGAGTTCCTGGAGTCGGTCGAGCGCGTCCGCCTCGTCCATCTCGCGGAGCGATTCCGCCAGGTCGACGAGGCGGGAGTGGACGCGCGCGCCCCAGCCACCGCGACGGCGGAGCACGCGGCGGGTCGTGCCGCGGTTGGATTCGGTGTCGATGAGGCCATCGACGTCCAGGTCGATCGCGCGGACGTAATCGACGATTTCGCGACGCGCCTCGCTATCGAGGCCTCTGACGGACGGGTCGCGGACGTGGACGTGGTAGCCGCGGCCGCCGGAGAAGACGACTTCGGTCTCCTCGAAGTCGAAGTCGTCGTCGATGAACGACAGGAGGTTCAGCAGTTCGTCCTTGCAGGCCGCGAGCATCTCCGCGTAGGAGGTCTCCTCGGGGTCGACGCCCGGGAGGTGGTCGGCGTCGAGGTCGAAGACGAGGTCCGCAGACTGCCAGCCCTTCTCGTCCATCGAACTCGCGCCGGGGTCCGAAAACCGGGCCGACGAGAAGTAGACGTGGCGCGGAGCCGTGCGGTGGAGGAAATCGCCCAGATCGCCCACGTCGAGCAGCGACTGGTGACGGATCATCGTCGTCGCCCCGGCGCTCCAGGGGATGTGGCCCCACTCGCGGCGCTCGGCGGCGGGCGGGAGGGAGACGTCGCTACGGCGGTAGTAATCGCCGAATCGGCCTTCGAGATAGGTCCGCGTGCGCGCCTCCATCGGTCGATGGCGATAACACAGGGACTCCTAAAGCGGTTGCGTCTCGCCGACGGCGGCACGGGACTCGTGACGCGCCGGGCGGGACGTGGGACGGTTCATACTGTCGGACAGAAGTTCGTGAATGATGTTGGCACCCACGGGGTGACGATACTTTTCACATCGTTCTGTCCGACAGTATCAGAACTGCTCGCGCTCGGGGACGCCGTCGCGGCCGAGGATGATCTCTTGAGCTTCGACGTCTTCGAGCGCGGCGACGAGTCCGCCGACTTCGAGGACGCCGTCGTCCGTCTTGAGGCGAAGCGAGGCGACTTCTTCGGTCTCCTCGAACGTCGTCGTCTCGACTTCTCCTTCGATGATCACCGGATCTCCCGTCTCGATGTCGCGGCCCGTGATCGACGCGTAGAACGGACCGTCGAGTTCGCGGACGTCCTTCACGGCGCGGCGGATCGACGCGTAGCGGCGGGGGAACGGGCGGCGCTTGCCGTCGGTGACGAGGGTCTCCGCGGTCGACCAGAGGACGGTCCCGAAGAAGCCCGAGACGAGGAATCCGAGCGCCGAGCGGTTGAAGATGACGCCGTAGCGGTCACGGTCGTCGCGAAGCGCGTCCTGAGTCGCATAGATCGAGTAGTTGCCGTCGGCGACGGCGAGCACCGGCGAGGTGATGCCGCGGCGGGCGCGGGCGACCGTCGCGACTTCCTGGTAGTCGAACTCCGAGGGGTCCGGTGCGCGCGAGGCCGGCGTCACGAGCAGGTCGATGCTCACGCCGTCGTCGAGGGCGGCGGCGAGATCGTCGCGGAAGCGGCGGAGCAGATCGGGAGTGAGAGAGAGCACCAGTTCGTACTCGGCGTCCTCGATGATCTCCTCGAAGTAGCGCAGGATCGTCGAGCGCGACTTGACAAGCGAGACGGCTTCGGTATCTCGCGCCGGGGCAGTATAGCGAGCCTCCAGTTCGGAGACGAGGTCGTCGAGCGACTGCTGGACGTTGCCGAAGGCGTCGTCGGGCGCGACCGCGACGATCTTCATCGGCCGCGACTCACGAAGTTCGACGAGGCCGCGGTCCGAAAGGCTGCGGACGGTGTCGTACACTCTCGGCTGCGGGATCTCGGTTCGGTCGGCGATCTCGGAGGCGGTCAGTTCGCCGTGTTCGAGCACGGCCAGATACGCCTCGATCTCGTATTCGCCGAGATTGAAGCGCTCTCCGACCCGCTCCAGCGTCGTGCGGAGTTCGTCTGCCATACGTGGGCCTCTCGCCCCGTTCACTTACCATTTACTATTGTTCGAGTAGCACAGTGTTTCGGAACAGGGTTGCATCCGGCCGCACGCGGCTGAGTCGGTCGCGTTTCCCCAACCGGTCGACCACTGCGTGCCAGGCAGATCGGTCACATATACATCCTGTCTTCGGGGAGATCGTCGTCACGCGCCTGCATTCGATCTGCGAGTTCGGCGTAGTACTGCTCGACTTCGGCCGCGAACGCTTCGAGCGGCTCGGAATCGATGTCGATGCCGTACACGTCTCCGACCGTCTCGACCAGGCGGATCGCGGCCTCGACGTCCGGGACCTGCGCGTGGACGGGCGTGACGAACGTACAGACTCCGAGTGGCGAGTCGAGGCCGCGTTCGATGAGCGCAGCGTTGGTCCCGTCGAGAAAACCCTGCCCCATCGGCGGTATCGACCCGTCGGCGAGTCGACGCTCGCGATAGTCGTCGGTCGCGATGTAGTACGTTCGGTGTTCGTTCGGGCCGTGTGGGATGGGGACGCCCGAGAGGATAGCCACCTCGCGGACGCCGTTCGCTTCGGTCCAATCGAGGATCACGTCGGCGAACGTCCGGCCAGCCCCCACGGGGACGAACAGTTCTCCGACCAGAACGCTCACCTCGATGTCGTCGCGGGAGAACAGCCGCGTGTGGTGTCGTGGACGCCCCTCCTCGAACGGCGTCACCGTCGGCAGGCCCTCCGCGGAGAGGTGCCCCTGCTCGTTCAGTTCGAGGTGGTCGACGAGGTAGTCGACGGCGGTCAACCCCGCGAGGCCGAACGACGAAAAGCCCGCGAGGAGCGTCTCGCTCGGCTCGGAGTCGTGAGTGATCGTGAAATCCGGCTGTAGTGGCGGGGGATCGGCCATATTGAGTGTGACGGTAACATACCTCTTATGATTTTCTCGCAGACGACGCCTGCGCCGCCCTCGGGAAGAACGCTTATGCTTCGCCCCCGTCGTGGACGCAGATATGCAGTCGGCGACGACGTCCACGGGAACGCCGGTACCGACCCCTACGCCGTCCGTCGGCGAATCGCTCGGAGGCGTCGTCCCCCAGTGGCTTCAGTTCCCCGGCTGGCGGTGGGTGTTGGCCGCGCTGATCCTCGGATTCGGGATCCTCCTCTCACGATACGTCGTCCGACTCGTCGGGCGCTCCGTCGCGAGACAGTTCCGCCGACAGAGCGTCGCGCAGATGGTCTTGCGGCTGATCCGGGTTGGGGTGATCATCATCACGCTCGGCGTCGCCGCCAGCGTCCTCGGGCTGGAGATCGGTGATCTCGTCCTCTCGGTGACGGTTTTCTCGGCCGTCCTCGGTATCGTGCTCGCGCCGATCGTCGGGAGCATCATCAACGGGCTGTTCATCCTCGCCGACCAGCCGTACGAGATCGGGGATCTGATCGAGTTAGACGACGGCCGGCGCGCGTTCGTCGACGAGATCACGATCCGCTACACGAAGCTGTTTACCCTCGATAACACGTTCCTCGTCATTCCGAACTCCGCGATCCGTGATCACTTCGTGACGAACTACTCCGCGGAAGACGAACGCGTCCGCCTCAGTCTTGACGTCCTCGTCACCTACGGATCCGATACCAAACACGCCCGGAAGTTGATGCGGCGCGCCGCCGCCAGAGACGACGAGGTCATCGAGGGCGGACCGGACATCCGGATCGGAAGTGCCCGGTATCCCGCCCGTCCGACGGTCCTCCGGTCGGCCTTCGGTGACGACGGCGTCGTCCTCACGCTCCGCTACTGGGCACAGAAGCCCTACAAGATCCCGACCATAGAGTCGCGGGTCCGCGACCGGATCTGGGACACTTTCCACGAGGCCGACGCCGACATCGAGTTCGCCTATCCGCACCGGCACCTGGTCTTCGACGACACCAGCGGGACGCTCGACGCGCGAGTGAGCGGGCAACGCGGACCGCTGGACGGACGCGAAGCAGACGGCAGAGTCGCACGCGGGGAGGTAACTGGTAGAGAAGCAAGCGGTAACGACGACGAACGAGGCGTAACCGAGCACGCCGCAGTCGAGCGGGGGGCAGTCGACGAACCCACCACCGAGACCGACGCGACCGACGACACAGACGAGTCGTCAGCCGACGACGCATAGGAGACGCGTCGGGCCGTCCGAACACGTCGTCCGCTACTCGTCGTCGCGGACGGTAATCACCGTACAGTCGAGCTTCTCGCGGAGGTACGACTCGATGTCGGGGTCATCGAGGAACCGACGAAGCATCGTCCGCCACCGGCTCGCCTGCTTCGAGCCGATGACAATGACGTCCGCCTCGTCGGCCGCGATCTCTTCGAGGATCGTCTCCTCGACGAGAAAGCCTCGACGAACGACGTAGCGCGTGCGTTCGAGCGGCCCGAACGACGCTTCGACGGCGCGCTTCAGTTCGGCGCGGGTCACGCCGCGGTTCTCCTGATAGAGGTCGACGTGGAGGACCGTCAACTCGGCCTCCCGGTCCTTGGCGATCCGAATAGCCTCCGAGAGCGTCGCTCGCGAGTGCTTCGACAGCGGATACCGGACGGGAACCACGACGCGCGTCATCGTCGGATCTGACGCCCCCACGGCTCCTGAACGTTTTCACTCCGGAGGGTTTCGCGGCCGCGACCGTCTCGAAAGCGCCGACGCAGTCCCTCAGTCGCGGCCGTCATTCGTCCGTTCCTGTGGGCGTCGTTCGACCGTCCGAAACGCGCTCGATCCGCCCGTCGACCGTCCCGTCGATGCCGAACTCACGAGCGTACGCGGCGAGGACCTCGAACTGGATGTCGCCCTCGCCGGCGCGGTGCCGTTCTTCGAGCGTCGGGAACTCGTGGTCGGTATGCAAGAGATACGCGGAGGTCGCGATCGTATAGCGCTCCTCTCGGTCGATCGGCTCGCCGCCGACCCGCGCTTCGAGGAGTCCCGTCGCGTCGTCGTCCCACCGGAGTTCCGCCCCGGAGACGTGGCCGTGCCACCACTCGGGTTCGCCGAAGTCGACGACCGCCGCCGCCGACTCGCGGAAGACCTCCCAGAGTTCTGCGCCGGTGAGTTCCGCGCGGACGACGCGTTCCTCGAAGGGAATGACGCTCACGAGGTCAGCGACGGTGACGTCGCCCGAGAGTGGCGGACCGTCACGGATCCCGCCGCTGTTCTGGAGGCCGACGTCGGCCTCCAGGGACCACCGGTAGGCGTCGGCGACGAAGTTGCCGATTCGGGCCTCGCCGCCGAACACCGTCGGTTCGCTGCGGTCGATCGGCTGGTCGACGTGGGCGACGACCTCGTCGAGTCCGGCGGCGTCGACGCGCCCCTGGAGTGCGGACACGACGTCGTCGGCAACGGGGGCGTCGGCGGTCTCGTGGCGTTCGACGTCGATCGACCCTGACTCCTCGAGCGTTACCTCGAAGACGACGCGGCCGTTCGCGCCCGGACGGAGCAACAGCGTCTCGTCGACCCACTCGCGCCGCTCCGCGTGGACGTGCCCGCCGAGGATCACGTCGACGTCGACGCGGCGCGCGAGGTCGTCGTCACCGCCGCCGAGATGTGAGAGCGCCACGACGCGGTCGACGCCCGCCGCACGCAGTTCGGCGACGGCCGTCTCGGCGGCCTCGTAGGGATCGCTGAACCGCAGTTCCCCGGCCATCGGGTTGAGCGAGGGCGTCGCGGGGTCGGTGACGCCGACGAAGCCGATCCGGACGCCGTCGACCGTCTCGATCGTATGCGGAACGACGTCGTCGGCCGCGAAGCGCTCCCCGTCGCTCTCGTAGACGTTCGCCGACACCCACGTCTGGGGCGCGGCGGCGACGAGCGACCGCGTCGCCTCCGGGCCGTAGTCGAAGTCGTGATTGCCGAAGGTCTCGACGTCGGCGTCGACGGCGCGAAAGAGATCCAACGCCTGTCGGCCCCGTTCGATCAGCGAGAGCACGCCCGGTGCGGTGTTGTCGCCGCTCCCACAGACGAGCGCATCGTCGCCGGCCAGAGAGCGGAGCGCGCCGGCGAGGCGCCCCACGCGGGCCGGGTCGTCGTAGACGTTCTCGACGTCGGAGTAGTGGAGGAGACGCGGCATTCACGCTCTCTGGTGGGGCGACAGAAAAGAAGTCGTCGGTGTGTCGTCTGTGTCGCCACAGCGGGGTCGTACCGCCGCGCAGGGTGCGACGAACTCGTACGCTACTCCGCGCCCTCGCGAAGTTGGAACGCGACGGTGACTTCCGCCTGGTACTCCCGTCCTTCTACCGAGGCGACCTCGACGCCGAGTTCGTCCACTTCGATCCAGTGTACGTTGTCGAGCGTCTCCTCTGCACGGTCGATCGCGTCGTCGACCGCTCCGTCGAAACTCTCTCCGCTCCGTCCGATTAGTGTTACTTTTTTGAAGACCATCGCCGTGCGGGAATACAACACGGAGCAGGATAAGTCTCGGGGCCGTACGGCGACCGCGTTGCACTTCGCTCCCGACTCAGTATTCGTCCGGCCGACGCTACCGACTCGCTACCCGGCCCGCCGCTCTTCGAGCCGAGCCGTCAGCGCGTCGATCACCTCCCCGAGCTGTCTGCTGCCGAAGATGGCGACGAGGATCGCCCCGACGGTGTCGAAGACGAGATCCAGCATCGAGTCTTCCAGCCCGTACTGCGTGAGGACGCCCTTTGTTCCGGTGTGCGATGCGGCGAGGCCGATCCCGAACTCGATCACCTCCCAGAAGACGCCGAAGGCCAGGACGAAGAGCAGGATGAAGACGAAGTGAAACCGCGGCGGAAACGAGACCGAATCGGAGTGGATATCGACCGCGCGGGTCGTCGCGTAGCCGACGGCGGCGACGAGACTGGCCGAGAGGGCGTGCGTGAGGTGGTCCCACCACCAGACGTTCGCGTAGGGTTTCCCGATCACGGGGATCGTGAGCGTGCCGACTGCGTGGAGAAACACCGCCGCAGAGATCCAAAGCGTCAGCCCGGCGTCCATCGGAATCCCGGCGTCGCGCTCGAGGATGCCAGGGAGAAACGTCACGACGAGCCCGATGAGGGCGTTGACGACGACGCCGCCACTTCGGAGCAGTAAGCCCGCGAGGAGCATCAGCAATAGAAACGCCTGCATCCCGCGGGCGGCCTGTCGCTGGCGGCGGTCGGTGATGTGGAGGACGTCGCGGATCCTCATCGGTCATCGGCCTCCTCTGTGGAGACTCCGACCTCGCCTGGGGGCCGCTTCCCCGCGTCCTCATCCGGCCGTGCACCCGGGTCGCTCTCGGGTATGCGCCGGACGAGACGGGCGTGACGCCGGAAGTAATACTCGAAGAGGACACCCGCGAAGATCCCAGCGAACGTCGCGGCCACGAAGTCCCACATCAGCGCCTCCTCGATGACGGCCTCGGGGCGGCCGTCGTAGAGGAATCGCGTCCCGAGCAGGACGTCGGAGAGCCAGCGGACGACCGCCCAGATGCCCGCGGCGGCCATCGTGGTCACGACGACGAACACGACCGCGAAGCGGTGGCTCATCTTCACCCCGGTGAACACGTCGAGTTCGACTGCGATCAGGAGCGCCACCGCAGCGACGGCGACGTACGTGACGATCCGGCCGGAGAACGTCATCCCGCCGACGGTCTCGCCGGCGACGAGCGCTCGCGAGACGATTGGGAGGGCCGCGAGAAGCACGACCTCCCAGGGGAGCATCGCGGTCGGGCTCCGGCGGGCGAGGGGGGGAACTAGCGCGACGGCGAGGACGGCAATCGTGAACCCGGCCCACTCGTGATCGCCGTCGACGAGCTGTGCGACCGCGGCGACGGCTAAAAACAGGAGGATCGAAGCGGCCAAAGCGGCGTTGAGCCGCCGACTCTCGACGACAGTCGACAGGCCGGAGTTCGACATACCGTCGGGTAGGCGGCTCTGGGTACAAAACGGTTCGTGCGGCCGCGGTCGAATCGCTGCGGCCGCAGATCGAATACGGCGCTAGCTCGCGTCCGGAAGGTGGACGTCGTAGTCGCCGTCGTCGTCGACGCCGATCACGGCCCACTCGTAGCTCGGATCGACGCTCGCGAGTCGATTCTGTACGTCCCCTGTGGCATCTTTCGGTGCGACAAAGCATCGGAATCGATAGTCGTTAGACGGCTCGCCGCCGTCCGCGAGCACGCGGCGTCCACGTAGATCTTCGCCGTCCGAAAGCGCCGTGACGCGAACGGTGCGCCACTTTCGCTCGGCGACGAAGTCCGGTCCGTCGCCCGAGACACTGTAGCCCAGCCGACTGAAGATCGCCCGGGCGTCCTCCGAGGGAGGCATGCTGACAGGGGGCATGTACCTGAGAGTACTGCACCCGACAGCATAAATCTTGTTACGATATGACACACGGATGGTCGCGGACGTTTATCTCCCATTGGGAATCAGTTCGCCCGGATGAACTGCCCATCCTGCGGCACGTCGCGTCGGTACCGGTCGGTGCTCTGCTTCGCTTGTGTGCAAGCGGGCGTGGACCCAACAGCGGTTGCAGGCGGCGACAGCGCGGTCCGCGACCGACTGGAACGCTACTTCGTCGTCTCCGCGCTCAGGTGCGCCGACTGCGGCGATCCGCACGAAGCTGTGACTGTCGGTGAAACGTCGTACACCGCCGCCGACTTCGGTATCGACTCTCCCGCCGAGTGGGTGCGGGAGATGGACAAAGAGGAGGCCTGGATCGCGAAACACGCCTCGGCGGTCGACCGCGCGCTCGACGCGCTCGAACGCGAGTGGCCGACCGCGGTCGCCGCCGTCCGCGACCGCCGTCGCCCTCGGTGAGGCCGGCCCTGCTCACGCAGACCGAGGAGTCACTCGTGTGCTGCGTCCCACTCGTCGGGCTTTCGGATGTTACCGCAGACGTTGCACTCGATGCGTCCCATCGTGTCCATCGCGTTGTCCGTCGACTCGCAGTTCGAACAGTAGTAGCCCCACCGTTGGTCGTGGTCGGGTGTCGTGTACACGACGAAGAACGGTCCCTTCGCACCCCGGAGCGTTTCCGTCCGGTCGACGTAGACGGTCTCTCCGTCGGGCGTCTCGACGGGATCGAGTTCGACAGCCATACCCGCGATTGACGGGGTGTCGGTATAGACCTCACGCTCGGTCGGGTCGCCGATAGATCGCGGAGCCGTCTCAGACCGGAAACGATGAGTCCCGAAAACAGCCGACGTCGCTACGTCCGGAACGACTCGCCGCAGCCGCACTCGCTGACGACGTTGGGGTTCTCGACGTGGAAGCCGGCGCCCTGGAGACCGCCTTCGTAGCGCAGCGTCGAGCCGCCGACGTAGTTCTGGCTCGCGGGGTCGACGAACACCCGCAGGCCGTGCTGTTCGACGATCGCGTCGTCCGCTTCGGGTTCGTGGTCGAAGCGCATCCCGTAGGAGAGCCCCGCGCACCCGCCCTGTTGGACGAACAGTCGGAGCCCCGCCACGTCGGTGTCGAGCCCTTCGGACTCGATGAGTTCGAGCGCTTCCGATGCGGCCTCCTGCGTGACGGTCACCGCCGGATCGCCACTGCTGTCGGCCGTTTCGGTACTCATATTGCTATATTATAGCAAGCGCAGCGTGTTAATGTTGACGCTGCCGGCGATGCGCTCTGGCCCAGTCCTCACGACGGGAGATATTTGTCCGGGGGTTTCGAACCGCCGCGTATGTACGAGACGATCCTCGTTCCGACCGACGGCAGCGACCAAGCGGACGCCGCACTCGACCACGCCGTCTCGCTCGCCCGGGAAAATGACGCGACGATTCATCTCCTCTACGTCGCCGATACGAACCGCGACAGCGTCACGACGGTCGGCGGCCGGGTCGTCGACGCGCTCGAAGCCGAGGGCGAACGGGTCACCTCGGAGACGAGAGAGCGACTCGACAGCGACGTCGAAATCGTCGACACCGTCGAGACGGGCGACCCAGTAGAGACGATTCTCGATTACGGCGAAATGGTCGGCGCCGACGTCATCGTGATGGGAACGCACGGCCGCTCGGGCCTCGATCGATACCTCCTCGGCAGCACGACCGAGCGAATCGTCAGACTGTCGTCTATTCCGGTGTTGACCGTCCGCGAGGAGTCAGAGTGAGCTGCTAGGAGACGTAACCCGGTGCCTCGACTCGTCGAGCACTGCTACGCGTCGAGAACGGCTACTCGTCGAGCACCGGAGGGCCGGCGGTCCCCACGTCTGCGGGACCGCCGGTATCGACGGGGCGAACGCCGGCCCCGACGACGATACCCGGCACGTCGCTCTCGCCGGCGACGAGGACGTTCTCGAACCCCGCCGTTCGGAGCGCCGCGGTGAGTCCATCGGCGGACGTCGTGTGGACCGCCCGCTTTTCGGTCGTGACCGCGGTCTTGCCCGTCCGGCGGTCGGAGATCCGATAGTCGATCGTGGCGACGCCGTCGGCCGCTACGTCGACCGCACGTTCGAGCAGGTAACGCGACCCGCTGTAGGTCTCGACACTGGAGTCGAGGACAGCGGTCGGGTCGGTCGGCGCGGCGACGACGAAGATTCCACCCGGGCGGAGCGCCCCGTAGGCCGCGACGCAGAGGTCGACCGACGGCACGTTGCTCGCCACGTCCTCGACGGCGCAGACCCCGTCGAATACCGGCCGGACGGGGGGCCGAGTCGGGTCGCCACGGACGACGGCCGCGCCGCGCGCCGCGGGGAACCGAAGGTACTCGCGCCTGGAGTCGACGCCGACGACGTCGTACTCCGTTCCCAGTTCGCGGAGGAGCGCCCCCACGCCGCACCCCAGTTCGAGCACGCGGTCGACGTCCGCAGAGAAACGCGAGGCGACGAGTCGCTTCCGGCGCTCGCCCCACCCGTCGGGAATCGACCGCGCGTGCACGGGAGCGAGCGTCGTCTCGGCACCGTGGTCGTCTCCCGGGTTCGAGAGCACGGCCTCACAGGCGTCCGCGAAGGTCGGGGGACGGCGACCGCGGTCCGACATCCCGGATCACTCCGCGTCCGTCGGTTCCGTGCCCGCGCCGTCGGTGTCCGCGCCCTCGAACCGCGTGCGGACGCTCTCGGCGTGCGCTTCGAGCCCTTCGGCCTCCGCGAGCGTCGTCACCGTCTCGGAGAGCGCCGCGAGGCCGTCGCGGTCGAGTCGCTGGACGGTCGTCGATCGGAGGAACGTGTCGACCGAGAGCCCGCCGTAGCGCTTTGCTCCGCCGGAGGTGGGGAGGACGTGGTTCGTCCCGGAGGCGTAATCGCCGGCCGCGACGGGCGTGTACGGGCCGAGGAAGACGCTGCCGGCGTTCGTGACCCGATCGAGCAGCGCCTCGTCGTCGTCGGCCTGGATCGAGAGGTGCTCGGCGGCGTACTCCTCGGCGAACAGGACGGCCTCAGACATCGACCGCGCGTGGAGGACGCCCGAGGCGTCGTTTTCGAGCGCCGCGCGGATCACGTCCGCGCGCTCGCGGTCGTCGACCTGCGCCTCGGCCGCGGCGACGACGTCCTCGGCGAGGCTCTCGTCGTCGGTGACGGCCACGACGGACGCGTTGGGGTCGTGTTCGGCCTGCGCGACGAGGTCGGACGCGACTAACTCGGGGTCGGCGGTGTCGTCGGCGAGGACGAGCACCTCCGAGGGGCCGGCGAGGAAGTCGATGTCGACGTCGCCTCTGACTTCGGCTTTCGCCGCGGTGACCCACTTGTTTCCGGGGCCGACGACCTTCTGGACGGCGGTGACGCTCTCGGTCCCGTACGCGAGCGCACCGATGGCCTGCGCGCCGCCGACGCTGTAGATTCGGTCCGCGCCGGCGACGTGTGCGGCCGCGAGCGTGACGGGATTGAGTTCCTCCGCCGGTGGCGTCGCGAGCGCGACGTGCTCGACCCCCGCGACCTTCGCGGGCACGACGCCCATCAGGACGCTCGATGGGTACGCCGCAGTGCCGCCGGGCGCGTAGACGCCGACCCGTTCGAGCGGCCGGAAGCGCCGGCCGAGTTCTCGGCGCCCGCTGCCGGAGTCGCCGCCGTCGGCGCCGGAACTGAACGATGCCCGCCAGTCGTCGGGGACCTGACGCTCGTGGAACACTCTGATGTTTTCCGCGGCGGTCTCGATCGCCTCGCGCACGTCGTCGTCGATCGCCTCGTAGGCGCGCTCGGCGTCGTCGGTGATATCCAGGTTCCCGACCTCGACGCCGTCGAACTCGCGGCAGAACTCGCGGACGGCGACGTCGCCCTCCTGGCGCACGCGACCGACGATCTCGCTGACGTCGGCCCGGACGTCGCTCACGCCGGCGTCGCGATCGAAGAACGCCGCTCGCTCGTCGGGCGAGAGGTCAGAAATAGCCCGAACTTCCAGCTTCATACGGCGCGATTCGACGCGGGCGGGTAAGGACGTTCCGGATATGCGACCGCAGACCACGGTCTCGTGGTCGATCGAACGGGCCTGCCGCTGATCAGGCGACCTGTCGTTCGTCGGTGAACGTGACGGTCTGGTCGGCGGTCTCGACGGTCGTCTGAACGGTGATCCACCCGTCGGCGTTCTGCACCGCCAGCGCATCCTGGAATCCAAGTTCGACGCGCCGCGTCGTCGTGTAGGACTGCCCGGGACCGAGCGTACCGACGCCGGCGTCGCCGCGCCAGACGACGTCGCCGTCGGTACCTTGACCGGCGAAGATGCGGGTGTAGACGACGACGTCTTCGGCCGTCGTGTCCTGCTGATTCGTCAGCGTCGACGTGACGTCACGGCAGGTCTGGCCACACTCCTCGATGTTCTCGATCGTGAAACCGAACGGTGGGGTCGGTGTGGCCGTCGGGGTGGCCGTCTCCCCATCCGAGCCACTGGCGACCTGCGTCGTCTCCTGTGCCGACGGTGCAGCCGTCTCCGTCGGGAACGGGTCGGCCGCACCGTCGTCGTTGCCGGGCAGAACGTCCGTGCCCGTGATGACGAGGCCGGCCCCGAGTGCGATGACAAGTGCGATGACGATGATCGGTTTTCCTCTCATAGCTCGTGTGTGCGTGTGGTAGTGAGTTGCCGTGCAGCCGGTTTCGACCCCGAAACGCGTAGGCGAATCCGAGACCTCACCGGCTGCCTTCGAATATCGGATCTGTCTTCGAGCACTCGGATATGGGTATCGATATCTGTGCTGACAGGTGAGTGCGCCGGTGGCGTCACGCGTCCGGCGTCGACTCTCCTGCGGTTCCGGCCGCGTCGGCCTCGTCGCCGTTACCGGCGGCCTCGCTCACCTCGGGGCCGAGCGAGTCGAGCGTCCCGTCGAGGAACTGCTGGACCAGTCCGTGGATATTCGAGACGAAGTCCGGAACGGGACCGGGGAGGTCGTCCGGCGGCCCGGCCTGTCCGGCCGCACCCGAACAGTCGGTTGCGTCGGTCGCCGCTGGCCCGCTGCCAGTGTCTGCCGGGGCTGTGCTGCCGGGCGTCGCGGCCGCCGCACCCGTCACCGCGAGGAGTGCGGCGAGCGCGACGGCGAGTAGCGTCGTTCGTTTCATCGTCGATCCTCATCCGGAGCCAATAGCTGCACTGACGTTAAACGGGCCGTCCGTCAATCGCGTTTCCATCCGTTTTGCGCGACGTTTTACTCGGATTTGGCGGGATTGGAGTCGGTCTCAACGCCGCGGCCAGCGAGAGCGCAGAGTGGTAAAAATGTGTCCCGAAAGCTCATAGGAATTATCGTAAGTCCGCATAGATTTCTCGCCGGACAGTACGGCGAGAATCTCCGAACAGTTACGATAATCCCTATCAGACTCGCGCGAGAACGCGCGCCGGTGCGCCGTCGGCGTCGATCTTCAACGGGCAGACGGTCAACTCGAAGACCCCTGTTTCAGGGAGCGCACCGAGGTTGCAGACGTTCTCGACGATGGGGAGTCCCGCGCCCAAGAGCGCGCGATGGGCGGGGAGGTCGTGACCGGAACCGGCGTGAGACGCGCTGTCGGAATCTGGCGCTCCGTCCGATGGATCGGGACTGAGCGCGTCGGTCACGACGGCGACGTCGGCCTCGGCGCATCGGCGCGCGGTTTCGGGCGCCAGATACGGGTGCGCGAGCATCCGGTCGGACCCCCACGCGTCGGCCCACCCGGTGCGGAAGACGAGCGCGGACACGTCGTCGAGACCGGCGTTCGTCCCGTCGCGTTCCAGCACGCCGGGAGCGATCGCCTCACCGGCCTCGACGTCCCGGCAGTCGACGACGCGGGCGTCGAACCGGAGGTCATCGGGGTCGAACGCGCCGAGCGTTGCCCCGTCCGGTACGGTGTGCGCGGGCGCGTCGACGTGTGTGCCGGTGTGCGATCCGAGTGCAACTCTGGAGACGCGGTAGCCGTCGGATTCGTGCGTCGCGTGCGGCCCGATTCGCACCTCGGGATCGCCGGGGTACGTCGGCATTCCCGACTCGACAGCGCGCGTGAGGTCGATCAGACTGCCGTCCGCCGCGGGTTCCGAGTCCGACTGGTCGTTCACGGGTGCGTCCTCACGAATGCGTCCTCAGGGGTGCGTCCAGTAGACGACCGACTCCTCGGCGCCGTGTTCGTCGACGCGGGCGAAGCCGATGCGTTCGAACTGGACCACGTCGTCGACCGCAGTGTCGGCGAAGTCGGGTTCGGCGACGCCCGTCACGTCGCCGTCGGGTGAACGCATCCGGACGTCGACGACGTCCTCTGCGGGAGCCCAGTGGACGACGTCGACGTCACCAGAACGAACCACGTCGATACCATCGTCGGTTGCGACGAGGTCGTCGCCCTCGCGGCGGACGCAGGCGTAGCCCTTCAGCCAGACGCGCTCGCCCTCCGCGGGCACGTCGCCGGCTTCGAGCACGACGCCGTCGGTCGCGGGGATGGTCCGCTCGCCGCGCTCCTCGTGATCGGGATGCAGCGGCGGATGGCCCGCGTCCGGACCGCCCGCGACCTCGAAGCGCTCGCCGTCGCGGACGAGGAAGTAGCGCTCGGCCTCGTCGTCGACGAGCTCGCGGTTCTCGGCGTAGATCGAACTCATCGAGAGGTCGACGTTCGAGGTCGACGTGCCGAGCGCGGTCAGCGCCTCGACGACGGCCTCGCCGCGGATGCCGCGCCGGCGGAGACTCTTCAGCGTCGGCGCGCGCGGGTCGTCCCAGCCGTCGAGTTCGCCGGCCTCGATCTTCTCCTTCAGCGTCGAGGTCGAGAGTTTCACGTCGTAGGCGTCGACCTGGACGTGACCCCAGTGAATCACTTCGGGGTACTCCCAGTCGAAGTAGTCGTAGACGAACTGCTGGCGCTTCGCGGAGTCCTGGAGGTCGATGCCGCGGATGATGTGTGTGACGCCCGTGAGATGGTCGTCGACGCCGGACTGGAAGTCGAGCATCGGCCAGCACCGATACGCTGCGGCTTCATCGCGCGGGTGCGGCGTATCGATCATCCGGAAGGCGACCCAGTCGCGGAGCGCGGGGTTCTTGTGCTCGATGTCGGTCCGCACGCGGAGGACCATCTCGCCGGCGCTGTACTCGCCGTCGATCATCGCCTCGAACTCCTCCATCGTGGTCTCGACGTCCTTGTCGCGGTGCGGACAGGCCTCGCCGCTGTTCTTCAGGTCGGAGAAGGTCTCGCCCGAGCACGAGCAGGTGTACGCGCCGCCGGCGTCGATGAGGTTCCGGGCGTGCTCGTAGTAGGTCTCCAGTCGGTCCGACGCGATGATGACGTCGTCGGGCTCGAACCCGAGGTAGTCGATGTCGTCGAGGATGGCGTCGTAGGCGTCGAGATCCGGGCGCTTGGTCTCGGGATCGGTGTCGTCGAAACGGACGATGAACGACCCGTCGTAGCGCTCCTTGTAGGAGCCGATGACGGCGGGCATCCGGGCGTGACCAATGTGCCAGGGGCCGTTCGGGTTCGGCGCGGCGCGCATCCGCACCTCGTCGTACGCCTCGGCGTTCGGGAGGTCCGGGAGGTCGTGTTCGTCGCCCTCGTCTTCGGCTTCGATCTCCTCGAGTTCCTCGGGTGCGAGCGTCTCCAGACGTTCGCGCTTCTCCTCGGTCGACAGGTCGTTTACGCGGGCGACGACGCCGCCGACGACGCCGGGGATCTCGTCGCCGTGCGGGCGGAAGTCGGGATTCTCGCCCATCAACGGCCCCATCACCGCGCCGACGTCGGCGTCGCTCTCGTACTTGACTGCGTTGAGCAGCGCGTGCTTCTCGGCTTCGCGCTCGACCTGCTCGCGTAGATCGTCGTCCATTACGCGGCAGTGCGTCCTCCCCGGTAAAAACAGACCCGGATTGGGTGGGTGGACGGCGCAGCTGTCCACGCGAGCCGACCGCTGATCGGCGGACGCTAGTATCCGCGCGAGATCAGGTAGTCGGCGATGTCACACAGCAGCGCGCGCGCCTCGTTGTCCGGGAGGACGTCGAGGTGGTCCTTCGCGTTCGCCGTGAGCTCTTGGGCCTTCTGCTCCGCGTACTCGATCGACCCGGCGGCGTCGAGTTCGGCGACCGCCTGATCGATCTCGGCTTCAGAGACGGACTCGACGTCGTTGGCATCGACGAGGTCGTCGACGTCGACGCCCTGCTGCCGTGCGTGCAGCGTGATGAGCGTCTCCTTGTTCTCGACGAGGTCCGAACCGCGCTGTTTGCCGAGTTTCTCCGAGGGAACTGTCAGATCGAGGACGTCGTCTTGGATCTGGAATGCGCGTCCGGAGTCGATCCCGTACTGATAGAGCGCCTCGACGGTCTCGTCGTCGGCGTCCATCAGGGTCGCCGCCGTCGCCGTCGCCGCGCCGTACAGCACGGCGGTCTTGAGTTCGATCATCTCGAGATACTCCTCGGGGAGGACCTCGGTGCGGTGCTCGAACTCGACGTCCAGCGCCTGTCCCTCACAGATCTGCGTGCAGGTCGTCGCGAGCCGTCGGACGGCTTCGAGCCCGTTCGCGGGGTCTGCGCCGGTTTCAGACAGCAGCTCGAAGGCCTTCGCATAGAGCGTGTCGCCCGCGAGGATCGCCGTCTCGGTGTCGTACTCTTTGTGGACCGCGGGGACGCCGCGACGGAGGTCGTCGTCGTCCATAATGTCGTCGTGGATCAGCGTGAACGACTGGATGACCTCGATGCTCGTCGCAGCCGACATCACGTCGATCTCCGAGCCGTCGAGCGCCGGGAACGCGTGGTAGTCGACCGAGAGCGGTTCGACGTCCGCGAGCGCTTCCGCGGTCAGGAGCGACACCGTCGGGCGAAGCCGCTTGCCGCCGGCCTTCAGCAGGTAGCGGGTCGCCTCGTAGAGCCGCTCGGGGGACTTCATCGGGACGTCCTCGTCGAGCGCCTCGTTGACGAGTTCGCGTCGCTTCGTGACCGCTTCGAGTACCCGTTCCTCCGCCGCTTCCGAACTCATCTCACTCCACCAGCTGGATCATATTCCCGTTCCGCGTGACGTGCAGATCCCGGCCCATCGCGTAGCCCTGCGACTCCGCGAGGTCGACGTACGGCGCGAAGCCTTCGAGGTCCTGGTGGGCGGGGATGACGTGCTGCGGCTGGAGCGCATCGAGCATCTGGTAGTGGCCCTCCTCGCGCAGGTGGCCCGAGACGTGGATCTCGTCGTAGATGCGCGCGCCCTGCATCCGCAGGAGGCGCTCGGACTGGTAGCGCTGGCCCTCGTTCGTCGGCTCGGGGATGACCCGCGCCGAGAAGATGACCTTGTCGCCGTCCTCGATTTCGTAGGGAGTCTCGCCGCGGCCCATCCGGGTGAGCATCGCGCGCGGTTCGCCCTGGTGGCCCGTCACGATGGGGAGATACTTCTCCTTGCCTTCCTTCATAATCCGCTTGAACGTCCGGTCGACGGACTTCCGGTGGCCGTACATCCCGACGTCGTCGGGGAAGTCGACGAAGCCGAGGCGTTCTGCGGTGCCGGAGTACTTCTCCATCGAGCGGCCGAGCAGGACGGGCTGGCGACCGATGTCCTTCGCGAACTCGACGATCGAGGAGACACGCGAGACGTGCGAGGAGAACGTCGTGGCGACGATCCCGCCGTCGTAGTCTTCGATCGATCGGATCGTGTCTTCGAGGTGCGAACGGGCGTGCGACTCCGAGGGCGTCCGGCCCTTGCGGCCCGCGTTCGTACAGTCTTCGATGTAACAGAGGACGCCGTTGCCCTCGCGGCCGATCTCACGGAAGCGCTGCATATCGATCGGATCTTCCAGCACCGGCGAGTGGTCCATCCGCTTGTCGAGGCCGTAGACGATCGCGCCCTCGGGCGTGTGCACGACCGGGTTGATCGCGTCGATGATCGAGTGCGTGACGTGGACGAACTCGAGTTCGACGTTGCCGGAGTCGCCGATCGACATCGTCTCGCCGGCCTGCATCTTGACGAGGTCGTTGTCGAAACTCTCGCTGAACTTGGTCTCGCCTTCGACCTGCTGTTTCACCAGTTCGATGGTGAACGGCGAGGCCACGACCGGCGCGTTGTACCGGTGGGCGAGCTTCGAGATTGCGCCGATGTGGTCGAGGTGACCGTGCGTGGGCACGATGGCCTGCACGTCGCCCTCGAGGTCGGACATCACCCGGTCGTCCGGGATGGCGCCCATATCGATCAGATCGAGGCTGTGCATCTTTTCGGTCTCCACGTTGTCGTGGATGAGGACCTGACTGAGGTTCAGGCCCATGTCGAAGATGACGACGTCGTCGCCCGCGCGAACGGCCGTCATCTGTCGACCGACCTCTTCGTATCCGCCAATTGTCGCGATTTCGATTTCCATAGTTGAATCCGAGCATCGAAAGCCACTGACGTGGCGAGGGTGCTCACTCAAACGTCCCGTCGTGTTCGACGGCCGCCCACAACTCGTGGGCGACGCGTCTCGGGACCGATCGGCCCCGGCGTCTTACAGCGCGTCGGTCGTCGGTCCCGCGTGCCCCGGAACGGCCGAAGCACTTACCCGCGGGAGTCTTGGTACGAAGATGGTTCTCGGCCGGGTACTAAAAACTATCCGGGTTGGATACGCGCGGCGAATCTCTGCGGCGAGTGCGGCAACGCACGCCGAACAGACGCAGCAGCGGCGGTCCTCCCCTGTACGACAGCCCTCAGGGACGCACAGCGTCGGGGGATGCACACGCAGAGGTTCGGAAACGCCACGTATGTCGCTCAGTGAGAACGTTCGCCGCCGTACGCCGACGATTCGGCGGTGGTCCGGCACATTTAATACCGAAACGGGAGGCGCTTGGGGTATGAGCGGACGACCCCTCGACGTTCTCGAAGCCGCACTCGAAGACGTCGTCACGGTCACTCTGAAGGACGGCACCGCGTACTACGGAACTCTCGCCGGGTACGACCAACATATGAACGCCGTTCTCGAACCGGCGACGGACGCGGACGCGACCGTCCTCGGGGAACTGGACGTCACGGCGGTCGAAGACACAACGATTATACGCGGCGACAACGTCGTCACGATACAAACATGACGGGTGCTGGAACCCCTAGCCAAGGAAAGAAGAACAAGACGACGCACGTCAAGTGCCGCCGCTGCGGCGAGAAGTCCTACCACGTCAAAAAGAAGGTCTGCTCGTCCTGTGGCTTCGGCAAATCGGCGAAACGTCGCGACTACGAGTGGACGTCGAAGGCCGGCGACAACTGAACTGGCGGTCTGACACTACGTCTCTTCTCGCTTCGTTCTCCCGAGTCGCCGTCGGACGACCGACAGGGGGCTCTCGAACTCGACACCCGCGAGCGCCCGGTATCGGGTGACATTTTGTCACCGGGCGCCAAACCGCGTGGTGTGACCCACGACGAGCAGTCCCACTCTGGAGCGGACACGCACGATACCGACCACCAGCACGAGGATCGCGGCCACGAGCACGGCGACGACGACCACGGACATCACCACCACGGCGACGACGACCACCATCACGACCACCACCACGCCCACGACGTCGCGTCGCTGTCTGCGGCCGTCGTCACGGTCTCCACGTCGCGAACGATCGACGACGACGCGGCGGGCGACGCGATCGCTGCTGCATTCGACGATAGCGGCCACGACGTCACCGTCCGAGACGTCGTCGCCGACGATTTCGACGGTGTGCAGTCGACCGTCGATCGCCTCGTCGACCGCGACGACGTCGACGTACTGGTGACGACGGGCGGCACGGGCGTCACGCCCGACGACGTGACCGTCGAAGCCGTCGGCGACCTATTCCAGAAGGACCTCCCGGGCTTCGGCGAATTGTTCCGCCGGCGCTCGGAGTCCGAGATCGGCACGCGCGTCGTCGGGACCCGTGCGAGGGCGGGAATCGTCCAGGGCGTGCCGGTGTTTTGTCTGCCCGGCAGCGAGAACGCGGCCCGCCTCGGCAGCGAGGAGATCATCGTCCCCGAGGCACCCCACCTCGCGGGGTTGGCGACGCGCGAGGAAGAGGAGGAGGAAGCAGAGCAGGAAGAAGCGGAGGGGGAAGACGAAACCGAAGCAGCGGACGAAGACGAGGACGCACAAGACGCCTCGTGAGGCTCCGAGAACGGTACCGGCAAGGGGGCGGCCGCAACGACGCGTAACCGGCGAGCGAGAGGGTATGCGTGGCCTTTTAATGCCACTGCGACAACGACTCGTGTATGAGCAAGCAGGAACCCCCCGAACGCGAGGAGGACGGCGAACCGTTCTCCAGTGGGAAGGACCCCGACCTCCCCAGCACGGACGTCACCGAGGGGCCGGACAAGGCCCCACACCGGGCGATGTTCCGCGCGATGGGCTTCGACGACGAGGACCTCGGCTCCCCGATGGTCGGCGTCGCGAACCCGGCCGCAGACATCACCCCGTGTAACGTTCACCTCGACGACGTCGCCGACGCGGCGATCAAGGGCATCGAGGACGCCGGCGGGATGCCGATCGAGTTCGGCACGATCACCATCTCGGACGCCATCTCGATGGGTACGGAGGGAATGAAGGCGTCGCTGATCTCCCGAGAGGTCATCGCCGACTCCGTCGAGCTCGTCGCTTTCGGCGAGCGGATGGACGCACTCGTCACGGTCGCGGGCTGTGACAAGAACCTCCCCGGAATGATGATGGCCTCGATCCGGACGGACCTGCCCTCGGTCTTCCTCTACGGCGGTTCGATTATGCCCGGCCAGCACGAGGGCCGCGACGTGACCGTCCAGAACGTCTTCGAGGGCGTCGGCACCTACGCGCAGGGCGATATGAGCGCCGAGGAACTCGACGACCTCGAACGGCACGCCTGCCCCGGCGCGGGCTCCTGCGGCGGGATGTTCACCGCGAACACGATGGCGTCGATCTCCGAGGCGCTCGGAATGGCTCCGCTCGGCACGGCCGACGCGCCGGCCGAATCCGACGAGCGCTACGACGTCGCGCGACGCTCCGGCGAAGCGGTCCTGCAGGCCGTCGAGGAAGGCCTTCGTCCCTCCGACATCCTCTCGAAGAAGTCCTTCGAGAACGCCATCGCCCTGCAGGTCGCGATCGGCGGTTCGACCAACGCCGTGCTGCACCTGCTCGCACTCGCCGCGGAGGCTGGCATCGACCTCACGATCGAGGAGTTCGACGAGATCTCGAAGCGGACGCCGAAGATCGCGAACCTCCAGCCCGGCGGCACGAAGACGATGAACGATCTCCACGAGGAGGGCGGCGTCCCGGTCGTGATCCGTCGTCTCCTCGACGCCGGCCTGTTCCACGGCGACGCGATGACCGTCACCGGGCGGACGATCGCCGAGGAACTCGAGGAGATGGACCTCCCCGACGAAGAGGAGATCTCAGACGAGTTCATTTACACCGTCGACGACCCCTACCAAGAGGAAGGGGCGATCAAGATCCTCACCGGGAACCTCGCGCCCGACGGCGCGGTTCTGAAGGTCACCGGCGACGACAAGTTCCACCACTCCGGCCCCGCCCGCCTCTTCGAGAGCGAGGAGGAGGCGATGCGCTACGTCCAGGAGGGCCACATCGAGTCCGGCGACGTCATCGTCATCCGTAACGAGGGTCCGCAGGGCGGCCCCGGAATGCGCGAGATGCTCGGCGTCACTGCCGCCGTCGTCGGTCAGGGCCACGAGGACGACGTCGCACTCCTGACCGACGGTCGCTTCTCCGGCGCGACCCGCGGCCCGATGGTCGGCCACGTCGCACCGGAGGCCGCTGTCGGCGGCCCGATCGCGCTCTTAGAGGACGGCGACGAGGTCACCGTCGACATTCCCGAGCGCGAACTCTCCGTCGACCTCTCGGAAGACGAACTGGACGAGCGCCGCAAGGAGTGGGAGCCCAAGGATCCGCAGTACACGACCGGCGTGCTCGCGAAGTACGGCAACGACTTCGGCTCGGCCGCGAACGGCGCGGTGACGAACCCCGGCGCGAAGCGGTAATAACTCCAACGTAGTTCGGTCTCTTTTATTTTACACTTCAGGGTTTCCCTCTTCGCACACCCGTGTCGCTGTGTCCGGGAACTGCTACAGCCGCGCAACTAGTGACTAAGCGCAAACATACTTGTACGGGGACACATCAGATAAACGTGACAGTGGGGACCAATGATTCATAATCTGTCGCGACGGGATGCGATCCGACTCGCGGCGGTCGTTGGGGGGACGTTCGCGTTCGCTGGAACGGGCGAGAACGTCAGCGGACAGACCGCCGATTCGAGCACTGTACCGATGTTTAGATACGACGCCCACAACAGCGGCGTCGCACCCGCGAGCGGACCGAAAGAGGACGTCGACGACATCTGGACGTTCGAAACCGGTGGCAAACTGACCGCCCAGCCGATCGTGGCGAACGGGCGGGTGTTCCAGGCGAGTCACGACAGCGAACTCTACGCGATCTCGACGAGCGACGGGAGTGAGGTGTGGTCCGCCGGGACGAACGGGTCGCTGCCAGCGTCGCCCGCAGTCGGGGACGGCGTGGTGTACCAGCCGACGCCTCGGGGACGTGTGCTCGCATACAGCGCGGCGACGGGTAACGGTCTCTGGGCGTCTTCGGTTCCGACACGGCACGTCAAGAGCCCGACGCTCGTCGGCGGGGATCTGTTCGTCGCCGGCGGTGAACACGACTTCCGGCAGGCGTACCGGCTCAATCCGAACGACGGAGCGGTCGAATGGGAATCCGACCTCACGTATCTCGGGCCCATCGGTACACCAGTCGTCGATGGCGAGACGGTGTACGTAACCCACCGCGAAGACGACTACTACGACGAGGCAGTCGCGACCGCGCTCGCGGCTTCGGACGGATCACAGGAGTGGCAGCAGACGTTAGCGAACGGAGGCAGCAAGACGTGGGGGATCACGTATGCCGACGGGACGCTGTACGCCGGCACTAACGAGGGCATCGTCTACGCGATCGACGCAGCGTCGGGGAGCATCGACTGGGAATTCGAAAACATCGCGTCGGTGTCGACCATTCCTGTGCTCGCTGACGGAACGCTCTACGTGGCATCGACCGGCGACAACACCCTCCACGCGCTCGATCCGGCGATCGGGACGCGACAGTGGCAGGTCTCGATCAACGGGACGCCCACCTCACCGGTGTACGCCGACGGGGTGCTGTATCTGGGTGCGCAGGACAACTACGTCTACGCGTTCGACGCCAGCGACGGAACCGAACTCTGGAGCTTCCAGACCGGCGGCTCCGTGGTCGCACCCCCGGTCGTCGTCGACGGCCGCGTGTACGCGGCGAGCACCGACGGCATCCTCTACGCACTCGGTGAGGGATCGGGCATCGCCGCGCCCGACGTCACCGGTAGCGGGAGCCCTGCGGGAGACCTCGACGGGGACGGTCGTTACGAGGATGTCAACGGCGACGGGGCGTTCACCGCGACCGACGTGCAGGCGCTCTTCGCGAACCTCGACAGCGACGCCGTCCAAGAGAACCCCGAGCTGTTCGACTTCAACGGCGACGGACAAGTGGACATCACCGACGTGCAAGCGCTGTTCAAGATCCTCAAAGGGGAACGATGAGCAGGGACGCCGTTCGAGGCACCCGACTCGCCGTCCTGCTCGTGACGCTCGTCGTCACCGGCGGGCTCGTCGCGGGCGCAGGCAGCGCCGTCGCAGTGGACGCCCCGCAGAGCGAGGCCGACGACGCGTCACTAACGGCCGACAGCGACGTCCGGGCCGCAACCGCCGGGTCGACGTCGGTTCGACTGTCGCCGACGACAGCAGCGATCAACGAGAGCCGGACGCAGACGTTCGATCTCGTAGTCTCCGACGCCGACGGTGGCGTCGGAGCCGTGACGGCGACTATCTCCGTCGGTGACGCGGACGTCGCCTCGATCGACGAGATGGAACTGCGAGGCGATCCGGGCGCCGAGACGATCGACGTCGAGTCAGACGGCTCCGAGGTGTTCGTTCGCGCGGCGCTGATGGATACAGAGGATACCGGAACGGTGACCATCGGGACCGTCACAGTCGAGGGTACCAGCGAGGGGTCGAGTGACGTCGACCTGTCGGTCGAATCGCTCGGCGACGAGTCTGGCGACCCCTACGACGTCGGCACGACGCCGGGGGGTTCGCTCACCGTCTCGGGGACCGCCGATGCCGTCGACCTTGAGATCACCGCCGACGCGTCGGCCGTCGAAGCCGGCGACGAGGTCGACTTCGAGGTGAAACGCGCCGACAGCGACGCGCTGGTGTCGGCGACAGTCCACCTCGGCGGCGAGGTCTACGAGACTGGTCTCGACGGCGTCGCGACGGTAGAGATCACCGAGTCGATGGCGAGCGATGCCGAGACCGTGACGGCCGTCGCCTCGAAGGAGTCGACTGCGAAGGAGACCTTCCAGAACGACTCGGTGACGCTGAACGTCGGGCCCGAGGAGACCGAAACGTCCGGCAGTACGGACACGTCCGACGGGACAGACATGCCCGACGGGACAGACACGCCGGCACCCGGCGACGGCCCTCGCGTGACGCTCGAATCCGCGAGCCCGTCGGTCGGCGTCGGTGAGCTATCGAAACTCCGCGTCGTCGCGACCGGCGTCGACGGCGGTGTCGGGGCCATCGAGGCCCGGATCTCGGTCGGCTCCGGAGACGCGGCGCAGATCGCCGGCGTCGAACTCGCCGGCGACGCGGGGGTCGCACAGACCGAAGTGAGGAACGACGGGACCGTCGCCGTCGTCCGCGGCGCGATGATGGACACGAACGACGCCGGGACGGCGCACGTCGCGACCGTGACGCTCGAAGGCGTCGCCGCCGGCACGACGCCGGTAACCGTCGAGACCGACGACCTCGGCGACGAGCAGGGGAACACCTACGAGGTCGCCCCCGCGCAGTCGACGACGCTCACCGTCGGATCAGGCGGGGACGGCAGCGGAAGCGGGTCCGGGAGCTCGATGGTCGTCCTCTCGGTTTCGGACCTCCCGAAGGGGTTCGAGAAGGCGAGCGTGACCGTTCGGACGGGCGCCGAGGCGTCCGTGATTGAATCGCAGGCCGGACTCGTCTCCGAGAGCCAACTGCGTGTCGTCTCCGACGGGCCGCAGTCGACGACGGTGCAGGCGGTCGACCTTGCCGGCAACGTCGACGCGATCGACGGAGAGCAGACGCTTGCGCGGCTGACATACGACCGGGCGCTCGACACCGAGGACGTCGAGATCTCGGTCGAAAATCTCCGGAACGATCGGGGAGCCGCAGTCTCGGGCGACCACATCTCGGTCTCGGTTCGCGCCGGGTCGCTCTTCACGGACCCGCTTCCGGGCGCAGACGCCCAGAAAGCCCCCACCGACCCTGACAACGACGGCCGCTTCGAGGACATTGACGGTGACGGTGCCGTCACGTTCGGAGACGCGGTCGCGCTCTCGTTCGTCCAGGCCACGGAGTTGCGTAGCGAGCAGGTCACCGCCCTCGACTTCGACGAGGACGGCGATCTCGATACGGACGATGCAGTCACACTCGCCTTCGAATGATGTTTGATGACTCTCGAACAGCGAACGCCCGCCGCAGTACCGCTCCCGATCGGTCCGACGCGGACGACTCCGACGACAGGGACGGCGCAACGAGAGCGACGGCCGCCTCGACGTCCGGTGCAGACGAGCCGACGATCGACAGCGCTGAGGCGTCGTCTTCGGATCTGCTCGCTGGACGGACACGACGGCGGTTCCTCGGTACCGCAGCAGCGGGGCTCACTGCTGGCCTGGCGGGCTGTGGGAGCGCGCTTTCGAGCGGCTCCGGCTCGGACGGCTCAGCCGTCGACGTCGTCCTCGCCGGGGCGCCGAGCGGACTGCAGAAGTATCAGTGTCTGGTCGAACAGGACGGCGACGCGCCGATCACCGAGGTCGAACCCGTCCTCGTGGGCGGAGAGGAGTTTCAGGTGGTCAACGGCGGCGTCAAGAGCGCGTCCGTCGCCGTCCGAGCGGCGGATCTCTCGGAGTCTGTCGGGTCTTTCGAGGAAACGCGGACGCTATTTACGCTGACGTTCGGTGCGGACGTGGACCCGGACGCACTCTCTCTGAACGTCTCCACCGCGACGAACGACGACGGGGAGTCGATCCCGACGGATCGACTGCAGATTACCGTCGGCGGCGGTTCGGGGTGAACTCAGAGGTCCTGCACTTCCGAGAGCAGTTCCTCGTAGTCGGGTTCGTTCGTCGGGTCCTCGGCGACCCAGTCGTAAGCGATCGTGCCGTCGTCGTCGATGATGAACACCGAGCGGTTCGCGACGCCGAAGAGGCCGAGGTCGTCGATGTCGATCTCGACACCGTACTTGTCGATGGCGCTCCGTGCCATATCGCTGAGTAGCGGGAACTCGATGCCGTGTTCCTCGCGGAAGGCGTTCTGGGAGAACGCCGAGTCGGCGCTCACGCCGTACACGCTCGCGCCGGCGGCCTCGAACTCCTCGCTGTGTTCCTGCAGCGCGACCATCTCGTTCGTACACGGTGGCGTGAACGCGCCCGGGAAGAACGCGAGAACCACGGGGCCGTGACCGATCACGTCGTCCAGATAGAACGCCGACACGTCGCCGTCAGCCTGGGTTACGGAGAACGTCGGTGCGTCGTCGCCGATGGTGGGGGTCTGTGACATCGTCACTCACCATATCGGACGCGAGCGACCAAAATGTAGTGTCCAACTGGTAATACTGTCGGACAGAACGATGTGAAAAGTATCAGCACCCCGTGGGTGCCAGAATGATTCACGAACTTCTGTCCGACAGTATAAGAGACGATTCTGGCAGTCTCCGGGCCGCTTAGACCCAGCCTTCTTCGACGAGGAGTTCGCCGTTGAGCAGCGAGGCACCCGCTGCGCCGCGGATCGTGTTGTGCGCGAGGCAGTTGTACTTCACGCCGTTCTCGGTCGTCTGGATCCCACCGGCGGAGATCTGCATCCCGTCGCCGCGCTCGCGGTCGAGGCGGGGCTGGGGCCGATCGAAGTCCTCGAAGACGTGAATGAGCGGGTCGGGCGAAGAGGGGAGATCCACGCTCGGGAACTCCCGCATCGCTTCGGCGACGTCCTCGGTCGAGACGTCCTCGGCCGTTTCGGCGAAGACGTTTTCGAGGTGGCCGTCGAGCGTCGGAATGCGGTTACAGGAGGCGGCGACCTCCATCCCGTGGAGGTCGATCTCCGCGCCGTCGAACTCGCCGAGGAGCTTTCGTGACTCGGTTTCCATCTTCTCGTCCTCGCCGTTGATGTGCGGGATGGCGTTGTCGATGATCTCCATCGACGTGACGCCGGAGTAGCCCGCGCCGGAGACCGCCTGCAGCGTCGAGACCTGTACCGCTTCGAGACCGAACTGATCGAGCGCCGCGAGCGTCGGGACCATCGTGATCGTCGAGCAGTTCGGGTTCTTCACGAGCGCGCCGTCCCAGCCGCGTTCGTCGCGCTGCACCTCGATGAGGTCGAGGTGCTCGGCGTTGATCTCGGGGATCGTGAGCGGGACGTCCGGGGCCATCCGGTCGTTCGAGGAGTTCGAAGAGACCACGTAGCCCGCGTCGAGGAACTCGGGTTCGACTTCGGCCGCGACGCCGGACGGGAGCGACGAGAAAAGCAGGTCGACGTCGTCCGGAACGTCTCCCGGCGTCGTCGCGCCGACGGTCATCTCTGCGACGTCGTCCGGAATCGGCGTGTTCACGCGCCACTTCGCCGCCTCGCGGTAGGTCTTGCCCGCGCTGTCTTCGGAGGCGGTGAGCGCCGCGAGTTCGAACGTCGGGTGGTCGTCGAGGAGTTGGATGAACCGCTGTCCTACTGCGCCCGTTGCGCCGAGGATACCGACACGTACTGTCATTACCGTGGGCGTGGGAGACACACACATAAGGCGGTTTGGATTTCCCGCGTATTTCACGAACGTTCAGATACGTCGCTAACATCGGGGGAGAAACTGAGTAATATACGGTATCAGAGACACTTGAGTCAGATTTTTCACCAAAATTGCGTCTGCCCCCTCGATGTCGGCGCTTTTTTGAGTCTGACAGGCTGCGGGCATATAGACGATCGTCGAATACCCCTTCGTGCAGAACCGACAGATAGACGTGCCGCGTTTCAGAACGTTTCGACAAATGTTCAGCAAGGTTCTCGTCGCCAATCGCGGAGAGATCGCCCTGCGAGTGATGCGGGCGTGCCGCGATCTCGGTGTCCGCACCGTCGCGGTCTACAGCGACGCCGACAAGCACGCCGGGCACGTCCGGTACGCCGACGAGGCGTACAACGTCGGTCCCGCGCGCGCCGCGGACTCGTATCTCGACCACGAGGCCGTCATCGAGGCCGGACGCAAGGCGGGCGCTGACGCGGTCCACCCGGGCTACGGCTTCCTCGCGGAGAACGCCGAGTTCGCCCGAAAGGTCGAGGAGAGCGAACTGACCTGGATCGGCCCGTCCGCCGACGCGATGGAGCGCCTCGGCGAGAAGACGAAAGCCCGCGCGCTGATGCAGGAGGCGGACGTGCCGGTCGTCCCGGGGACGACAGAGCCGGTCGAATCAGCCGAGGAAGTAAAGCAGATCGCCGAGGAGTACGGCTATCCGGTCGCGATCAAAGCCGAGGGCGGCGGCGGCGGGCGCGGGCTGAAGGTCGTCCGCTCCGAAGACGAGGTCGAAGAACAGTTCGAGACGGCCCAGCGCGAGGGCGAGGCGTACTTCGACAACGCCTCCGTCTACGTCGAGAAGTACCTCGAAGCGCCGCGGCACGTCGAGGTGCAGATCCTCGCCGACGAGCACGGGAACGTCCGCCACCTCGGCGAGCGCGACTGCTCGCTCCAGCGACGCCACCAGAAGGTGATCGAAGAGGCGCCGTCGCCGGCGCTCGACGCCGACCTCCGCGAGCGGATCGGCGAGGCGGCCCGCCGCGGCGTCCGCGAAGCCGACTACACCAACGCCGGGACGGTCGAGTTCCTCGTCGAGGACGGGGAGTTCTACTTTATGGAGGTCAACACGCGGATCCAGGTCGAACACACCGCCACCGAGGAGGTCACCGGGATCGACGTGGTGAAGTGGCAACTGCGCGTCGCCGCCGGCGACGAACTCGACTTCGCACAGGAGGACGTCGAGATCGACGGCCACGCGATCGAGTACCGGATCAACGCCGAGGACGCCGCGAACGACTTCGCGCCCGCGACAGGGTCCCTGGAGACGTACGATCCGCCGGGCGGCATCGGCGTTCGCGTTGACGACGCGGTCAGACAGGGCGACGAGATCGGCGGCGACTACGACTCGATGATCGCGAAACTGATCGTCTCCGCAGGCGACCGCGAGGAGTGTCTCGCACGCTCGGAACGGGCGCTCTCGGAGTTCGAGATCGAGGGGATCCAGACGATCGTTCCGTTCCACCGCCTGATGCTGACCGACGAGGCGTTCCGCGCGGGCGAGCACACGACGAAGTACCTCGACGAGGAACTGGACCGCGAGCGGATCGACCAGGCAGTCGAGAAGTGGGGGTCGGCCGACACGGTTGCCACCGCCGACGCGGACGGCGAGAGCGACGAGACCGACGCCGAAGAAGTGACCGAGCGCGAGTTCACCGTCGAGGTCAACGGCAAGCGCTTCGAGGTCAACCTCGAAGAGCGCGGTGCCCCCCCGATGCCGGAGGTCGAAGCGATCAGCAACGGCGGCGGTGCTGGCGGCCAGGGCGCACAGGCGACGCGCTCGCGACCCGAAGAAGCGACGTCGGAGGACGACGAAGTCGTCATCGAGGGCGAGGGCGAGCAGGTCGCCGCCGAGATGCAGGGCACGATCCTCTCTGTCGAAGTCGAGGAGGGCGAGGAGGTCGCCGCCGGCGACGTCGTCTGCGTCCTGGAGGCGATGAAGATGGAGAACGACATCGTCACCGAACGCGGCGGCACCGTCACGCAGGTCCTCGTCGAGGAGGGCGACAGCGCGGATATGGGCGACGTGCTCGTCGTCTTAGAGTAGGAGGAAGCAGATGAACGAGACCCGACGCGCGCTCTTGGCCGCACTCGCCGACGGCCCCGTCTCGGGGCCGGTGCTCGCCGAGCAACTGGGCGTCTCGCGAGCGGCCGTCTGGAAGCAGGTCGAGGCGCTCCGCGAGGAGGGCTTCGCGGTCGAAAGCGGCGACGGCGGCTATCGCATCGTCGACGTTCCGGCGTACGGGGCTGCGGCGATCGAGTTCGGACTTGAGGCACCCTACCGGATCGAGTATCACGACGAAATCGGGAACACGAACCATCGCGCCCGTGAACTCGCCGACGAGGGGGAATCCGACGTCGTCGTCGTCGCCGACGAACAGACCGGGAGCCGTGGACGCTTAGAGCGCGAGTGGACCGCGCCGTCGGGCGGCATCTGGGCGAGCGTGCTCGTCCGCCCGCAACGCCCGCCCAGCGAGGCCCCGATGTACACGCTCGCGGCCGCCGTCGCCATCGCCAGTGCAGCGCGAGCGGTCGGCGTCGACGCGCGGATCAAGTGGCCAAACGACGTGCTCGTGGCCGGGAGCGGGGAGACGGCCGAATCCACGCAGACGGAGCGAAAGCTCGCCGGGATTCTGACCGAAATGGAGGGCGAGGCCGACCGCGTCTCGTGGCTCGTCGCGGGCTGTGGCGTGAACGCGAACATCGACCGGGAGGACCTCCCGCCGGGAGCGACGAGCCTCCGCGCGGAAGTCGGCGACGTGGATCGACGCGTGTTCCTCCAGCGGATGCTGGAGACGTTTTACGACCTGACGGCCGAAGACGCCGACCTCGACGCAGTACTCGATGCCTGGCGCGAGCACGCCGCGACGCTCGGCCGACGGGTCCGGGTCGAAACCCCGCGTGGAACGATCGAAGGGGAAGCTGTCGACATCCGCTTCCCCGGAAGTCTCGTCGTACAGACTGACGACGGCGAGGAAGTCGTCCACGCGGGCGACTGCGAACACTTGCGGCCCAGCTAACGCTCGATCTTCGAACGGCGGCCTGCAGAAAAAACCGAGTCGAACGTGATCCGCGTCCGCGGCAGACAGCGTCGTGGTGTCTGGTGTGACTGCCTACGAGATTCGCGACCCCGGAGTCGCGACACCCTTCACAGCCGGATAGACGACAGTATCAGTTCCCGTCGCCGCCGTCCGTGAGCGGGCGGCCGCCGGCGGTGAGAACGCCGTCGGCGATCTGGCGGGCTTCGGCCGGTGACGGGCGGGTGCCGTCGACGAAGCGCGAGCCGAGTTCCTCGACGACGTCCATCACGTCGGAGAGGTCGCCCTCTTGGGCAACCTCGGCGAATACGTCCTCGTACGCGTGCGTTTCCCAGTGGCTGATCTCGTAGTCGTAGGTGTCGGTCTTCGAGGCGACTGCGTACCGAAGCTGTCGTGCCGCGTCGGACGGGTTCATACCTGTTATAACGGGATCTGGATACTAAAATGTACTCAGACTCGAAATCGAGTTAATAGTGCTGTAGCGGCGCTGTCTCTCGGTTATTCACCCTCCGAGACACGGCGCGGCTCTGATATGGCACGCACCAACCCGAGACGTTTAGGACGGCAGCGAATCGTGCTCAAGTATGGCGAACGAAGACCGGACGGCGGTCGCACGGCAGGCGGCCGAGGCGGGCGCAGCCGTCGCAGTCGAGCGCTTTCGGACCGAGATCGACGTCGAGCAGAAAGGGGGAAAGACAGACGTCGTGACGCAGGCCGATCGCGACGCGCAGGTGGCCGTCATCGACGCCATCAGGGAATCGTACCCCGAAGACGCGATCGTCGGCGAGGAAGAGGACGAACTGAAAGTGATCCCTGACTCCGGCGCGGCGTGGGTGATCGACCCAATCGATGGGACGAACAACTACGTCCGCGGCACTCGCGTGTGGGGGACCGCGGTCGCTTCGGTCCGGGACGAGGAGCCGCTGGCGGGCGCGACGCACTTCCCTGCGCTCGACGACGTCTACTGGACGGACGGTGAGCAAACGTACCGGAACGGTGATCCCGTCACCGTCTCGACCACCGACGACCCGGAGGCCGGCGTCGTCGCGCCGACGCTGTGGTGGGACTTCGACGCCCGCGATCAGTACGGGCGGGCCTGTCAGGCCATCGTCGACCGCTTCGGTGACCTCCGGCGCGTCGGTTGCGCGCAGGCCGCCCTCGCGAGCGTCGCCGACGGGTCGCTCGACGGCGTCGTGACGAATCTGCGAGCCAACCCCTGGGACACAGTCGCCGGCGTCGCGATGATTCGCGCGGCTGGTGGGACCGTCACCGACCTCGATGGCGAGCGCTGGCGACACGATTCGGTCGGCCTGGTCGCCTCGAACGGGCACGTCCACGAGACGATGTTGGACGCCGCCCGAGAGATCGGCCGGATCGAATGAACCGGTATTCGGCGGACGCCTCCGTCGTTCGGCGTATGTAGCCCCACCACATCCAAAGCGGCAAGTCGCTGGGGGTATCACCGGTTACTATGGAACTGGACGAGACGGACAGGGCGATTCTGCGGATCCTCCAGTCTGACGCGCGGACGCCGTTCAGCGAGGTCGCAAGGCAGATCGAGATGTCGAGTGCGACCGTCCACGATCGTGTGAGTCGGATGGAGGACGCCGGCGTCATCGAGGGATACCACGCGAAGATCGATCCGCGGGCGATCGGTCTCGGAACGTCGGCGCTCGTCGGTCTCCGAATCGAGCAGGGGAACGAGAACGACGCGCTCGAACGGCTACGGGAGATCGAAGGGGTCCAAGAAATTCATCTCACGACGGGCGAGTGGGACGTCGTGCTCCGCGTCTACGCCGAAGACACCGACAGCCTCCGCGAACTGATGTTCGATAACATCGCGAAAGTCGAGGGGTTCTCCCGATCGCAGACGATGGTGATCCTCGCGACTGACCTCGAAGAGCGGCCGCTGCCGATCTGATAGCCGGGATCGCTGGATCTACACGCGGTCACGCGGAGGGCGCACCACAGACCGGAATCCTCAACACGCCCGCCGTCGGCTTTTCGCGTATGTCAACAGTCGCCGAACGCGTCGGCGTCGATCCCGAGCGGCTCTGGGCCGGGGGCGTGGCGACCGCACTCGTCGCGCTCGTGGTCGGATCGCTCGTCCTCCCCGAGACCGTCTACGACGGCTTCATCTGGCACTACTTCTGGGGTCCCGTGCAGGCGGACGCGAACTCCGCCGTCTGTGCCATCCGCCCCGGAAGCACCGTCGAGTATCTGTACAGCTCACAGGCGTGTGCGAGCGCGGCTGAGCCCGTTGCGTTCCCCGGCTACACGCTCGTCTCGGAAGTCGGCTATATGGTGACGCTGCTCGTCGCGCTCACCGGCGTCGTCTTCCTGCTGCGGCGACTCGACCTCGGCACCGACAGGGAGTTCTTCTACGCGCTGCTCCCGTTCGTCTTCTTCGGGGGGGCGCTCCGCGTCGTCGAGGACGCCAACGACGCCGTCCCCGCCGCGGACGCCCTCATCACCTACCCGCTCAACACGCTGTTTATCAGCCCGATCATCTACTTCACCGTCTTCGCGCTCACGCTCGTCGCGGTCGTCGCCACCATCTGGGCGTCGCGTGCCGGCCTCGTCGAGCGGTACGACCGCCTCCTGTTCGGGGTCGGCTCCGTCGTGTTGGTCGTCACGCTCGGTTACCTCTTCTCGCTCTTTCTCACGGGCGCGGAGGGCGTCGAGTTCTATCCGCAGGTCCTCGGGACCGTGCTCGTCGGCGCGACGATTACCGCGGGCGTGACGTGGTGGCTCATCGAGCGGTTCGCGCCGGCCGTGAACGAGGGGACCGGGCGAATCGGCTTCGTTATCCTCTGGGGGCACGCCATCGACGGCGTAGCGAACGTCATCGGCCTCGACTGGATGACCGCGCTCGGAGCGGGGCCGAATCTGATCCCGAAACACCCGGTCAATCAGTTCGTCGTCGACGTCACCGGCTCGCTCCTCCCGGCGTCGGTGCTGGCGGTGACCGGCGACACGTGGCCGTTCCTCCTCGTGAAACTCGTCGCTGCGACGTTCGTGCTCTGGGTGTTCGAAGACGAAATATTCGAGGAGAGTCCGCGCTACACGATGTTGCTGCTCGTGGCCGTCCTCGCGGTCGGGCTCGGTCCGGGCACCCGAGATATGCTCCGCGCGACGTTCGGTGTGTAGGCGGTCGACTGTTCGTATCCGGACAGAACTTCGCGACGGACGCTTTTATACTAAGACGCGGCCAGTGCCCGCATCACTCACTAGCGTACCGCGCGACGATTTGCGGGAGTCCGACACCCCGTCGCGCGAGCCGCGCCATCGGTGTCGGCTGTCAGCTCCGCACGCCAGCTCACGCCGTCACGAGGGAGACCGAGTCACGGGAACGGGTGGTAGGGCCGATCGGGCTCCGGTTCGAATCCGAGGTCTGACGGGACGGACCGCGCGCGCTCTCCGAAGAACGGGCTCCCCTGGAACAGCGGTTGGGCTTCGGGCACGAGCACCCGGACAGCCTCGAAGCCGAGCGAGGCGACGTCGGCCGTCGTCGTCCGCGCGGCGTAGGCATCGAGTCCGGCGTCAGCGACCCGCTCGACCGCCGCTGTGAGTTCTGTGGTGCCACTCGGGGGCTCCTCGGGGCCGACGCGTTCGGCCGGGACGCTTGCGTCGGCGTCGACGAAGTCGCGAGCGGCCTCGGGGAAGTCGGCGTACTCGCCGATCGCGCCGCCCTCTGCGGAAGCCTGCTTCGGTCCCATCGACCGCAGTTCCATCCAGTTCTGCAGCGCCTCCGCCAGTGCCGACCTCGCGGCGTCGGTGGGATCGAGCGACGCCCCCGACCCGACGGCGAACCGCGGCCACTCCCCGTCTCTGTGGACGGCCGCGGCCACCACCGGAACGTCGACGTCCTGGGTCACGAGCAACGCCGTCACCGACAGGTCTTCCGCTCGCGCTCGCTTGCAGAGTTCGCCGTAGCCGGGGTCCGAGACTCTGAGTTCCAGCGGTTCGAACGTCGAGTACCACGCGAGCATCGTCGCGTCTCGCTCGACGACCTCGTAGAGGCCCGACAGCAAGGCTTCGGCCCCCGAATTTCCGAGCCCCAATCCCGTCGTGATCGCCGGCTTGTACTGCTCGACTGGTGGCGGGTAGTGGACGAACTCCGCCGGCAGCGACACCGTCTCGTCGGTTCCGAGGTCGACGCCCGAGACCCAGGGAATCGGCGCTTCGGGGTCCGGGGCCTGATAGTCGTCTGGCCGGACGAAGCGCGACGGCGAAACCGGACGCGCCCGCGTCCGCTCGGGAGCGACGGTGAACTCCGAGCCGCGGTAGACGCCGGCGCAGTAGCGTTCCAGCGCCTCCCCGAGTGCCTTCATAAACGCGGCGTCCCAGTCGGAATCGACGCCGGCCGCGAGCTCGGCCGCGCGAGCGTCGCTGAACCCTTCGGTGTCGGACGTCTGTGCGAGGTAGTACGGGACCGGAAACGACTCGCGCTCGCCGACCTGCGCGACGATTCCCGTCCGCTCGTCGAGGGCCCGTTCCGCGCGGGCCAGTGAGTCGTCGAGGTCGACTGCTCGGTACTCCCGCCGAACGCTGCGATCACGCGACGTCGGCTCAGGTACCGGGAGAATCGGCCGCTCTGCGGTTATCCCCGTGCCGGAGACTTCGACGACGGTTCCGGAAACGTCGTCATCGCCCGTGAGAAGTGCGATGGCCCGTCGACCAGCGATCGCACCGGCGAGTCGAACCGCGCTGCGCTCCCCAGACGGCGTTCCGGTGGAGTCGGTCGTCGCAGCAACACGCGCACGCAGGTCGGCGAAACTGACTCCCGCGGCGCCGAACACGGAGACGCTGGCGTCGACTGATCCGACCACGTGCCCACCGACGCCGCCGATTTCGACCACGACAAGACGCTCGCGTGGGCCGACAGCGTCCTCGACGTCGCTTCCCGCCGGGACGACGACGAGCGTCAGTGCCGGGTCGTCGGCAGCCTCCACTACGCGTGCGTCGATGTCCTCGAAGGCGGCCGCCGCGGCCGCTGCAGCGGGACCGCTTCCGACGAGTTCGATCTCGTATGTCACAGATCCGCCGTCGGCCGTGACGAAGAAAAAGCAGCGGGGTCTGACTCGATGGCCCGTGCTCGGGGCGTCTCCACCGTGATCAGAGAATATACAGACTATACTGCGTTAAAATTAAATACACACTGGTAAATTATACAACGTATGTCCTCTGAATCGAACGTGCTCGAATCCGACGTCGAGCACGTCATTTCGTCGGCCCTCCAGTCGGCTTCGGACGTCGTGTACGTACTCGATCCGACTCCGGAGATCGTAGTATCGCTCGTCGAGGTCGCCGCCGAGTCAGCGTCCCCGCCCACGATTCGTGTGCTCGCTGACAAGCAGTTGTTGAAGGACGTGATGGACGATTTCCTCGTCGCGAGCAACGCCGCCGACCTCGTTGTTTCCGGAATCCTCGAACTCCGCGTTACGGCGGAGCCGGTCGAAAACACCCTGCTCGTGACCGACTCGTCGGTCGTCGCCGTCGTCAGCGCCGGTGACCAAGTGGCCGGGTTGCAAACCGACGACGAGGCGTTCGTCGAGGGCGCAAACGACGCCTACAGTGAGCAGTTCCAGGAAGCCGAGGAATTCCGACTTCGAACACCCGCGATTTCGGCAGTCCGCACGTCCCTCGAAGAGGACCTCGGCGAAGCGGTCCGTTCGGACTTCGACGCGGTTCTCGGGCTGCTCGAAACGGTCCGAAGCGACGGACCGGGACTCGACGAAGTAACGATCAGTTTGCTCGTCGCCGCGAAGAACGACGTACTCCTGTACGACGTCTCGAAGTGGGGCGAGGACGTGGGCATCGCCAGCAAGGCGACGTTCTCGCGGACGAAGACCGAACTGGAGGATCTGGGCCTGATCGAGACGGAGAAGGTACCAATCGACGTCGGTCGACCGCGCCTGCGGTTACGACTCGGCGACGACCGGCTCCACGATGCGGATCCCGACGAACTCGTGGCCGCCGCGCGCGACGTTCTGGGGTAACGTTTACCGGAAGACAGACGGGCGGGTGGGAGAGCCGTCCCGCCGTTCTAATGCACGTTTGTGACGATTTCACCGCCAGTTGGATCCAAAGTGAACACACTTATTGGGTGGACGGGCCCCCTATGACGTATGGACTACAGCCACGTCCGCGACGTCGACCCGGACGTCGCAGACGCGCTCTCCGGCGAAGTACAGCGACAGCGGGACACGCTGGCGATGATCGCGAGCGAGAACCACGCGAGTGAGGCGGTCCTCGAAGCGCAGGGGAGTGCGCTCACGAACAAGTACGCCGAGGGGTACCCGGGCGAGCGGTACTACGCGGGCTGTGAGTACGCCGACGAGGTCGAGAACCTGGCGATCGAGCGAGCGAAGGAACTGTGGGGCGCAGAGCACGTCAACGTCCAGCCCCACTCCGGCACGCAGGCGAATATGGGCGTGTACCTCGCGATGTTGGAGCCGGGCGATAAGATCCTCTCGCTTGACCTCACGCACGGCGGGCACCTCTCGCACGGTCACCCGGCGAATTTCGCGGGGCAGACCTACGAGGTCGAACAGTACGAGGTCGACGCCGAGACGGGCTACGTCGACTACGAGGGTCTCGCCGATATCGCCGAGGAGTTCGACCCAGACATCATCGTTTCGGGGTACTCCGCGTATCCCCGCGAGGTCGACTTCGAGCGCGTGCAGGAAGTCGCAGACGACACCGACGCGTACCATCTCGCGGACATCGCACACATCACAGGCCTCGTGGCAGCGGGCGTCCACGAGTCGCCGGTCGGCGTCGCGGACTTCGTGACTGGCTCGACGCACAAGACGATCCGCGCAGGTCGCGGCGGGATCATTATGTGCGACGAGGAACACGCCGATGCGATCGACAACGCGGTCTTCCCCGGCGCTCAGGGCGGCCCCCTGATGCACAACATCGCGGGCAAGGCCGTCGGGTTCAAAGAAGCGCTCTCCGAGGAGTTCGACGCTTACGCCGAACAGACGGTCACGAACGCCAAAGCGCTCGCCGAGACGTTCACCGAACACGGTCTCGAAGTTGTCTCCGGTGGCACGGACAACCACCTCGTGTTGGTCGACCTCCGACCCTCGCATCCCGACACGACGGGTAAAGACGTCGAGTCGGCACTCGAAGAGGCCGGGATCGTGATGAACGCGAATACGGTCCCCGGCGAGACGCGCTCGGCGTTCAACCCGAGCGGGATCCGCCTCGGGACGCCGGCGCTCACGACGCGTGGCTTCGACGAGGAGGCCACCCGCGAGGTCGGCGAACTCGTGGTCCGCGTGGTCGACAACTACGACGACGAGGACGTCGTGGCAGACGTCGCAGACCGCGTACAGGAACTCTGCGAGGAGTTCCCGCTCTACGAGTAACGCTCCGAAACATACGACACGCCGTTTTTTCGACGCATCTGCCTCGTTTTCAGCGCGGAAACCCACACGTTTGAAGTGTGCTACCGATCCCTATAGCGTATGACCGAGATCATCGACGGCAACGCCGTCGCCGAGGACATCCGGAACGGCCTCCTCGACAGCATCGAGACGCTGACCGACGCAGAGACGACGCCCTGTCTCGCCACCGTCCTGATGAACGACGACCCTGCGAGCCAGACGTACGTCTCGATGAAGCACAAAGACTGCGAGGAAGTCGGAATCGCGACGCGTGATATCGAGATCGACCCCGAAGCCCCCGCAGACGAACTCTTCGAGACGGTCGACGAGCTGAACGCCGACCCCGAGGTACACGGCATCCTCGTCCAGATGCCGCTTCCGGACCACGTCGACGAGCGGGAGGTCCTGCGGCGTATCGACCCCGCGAAGGACGTCGACGGTTTCCACCCCGAAAACGTCGGTCGGCTCGTCGCCGGTAACGCTCGATACAAGCCCTGCACGCCCCACGGCGTCCAGAAACTCCTCGCCGCCGCGGACGTCGAAACCGAGGGCGCAGACGCCGTCGTCGTCGGCCGCTCGAACATCGTCGGCAAACCGATGGCGAACCTCCTGATCCAGAAGGCCGAGGGCGGCAACGCGACCGTCACTGTCTGTCACTCCCGAACTGATGACCTCGCCGAAAAGACGCGTGCGGCCGACATCGTCATCGCCGCGGCTGGCGTCCCCGAGATGATCACCGGCGAGATGCTCTCGGAGGGGACCGTCGTGATCGACGTCGGAATCAACCGCGTCGAGACCGACGAGGGCTCCGAACTCGTCGGTGACGTCGACTACGAGAGTGCGAAAGAGAAGGCGAGCGCGATCACGCCCGTCCCGGGCGGCGTCGGGCCGATGACGCGCGCGATGCTCCTGTGGAACACGGTCAAGGCCGCAGGCGACGTGGCCGGGATCGAGGTCGACCTGCCGTAGGCCGCGGGCGGCTCCCTGTTACGACGTCGTCGTCCCGCTTTTCAGCCACCGAAACCGCTCGGTCCCCCCGGGCCGCTCGGGCCGTCTGTACCCCGTGGTTGGGACGGTCCGCCACCCGCGATCGTCGTGTGAGTGGCTTCCGGTCGTGGTTCGACTTCTTCGCCGTCGACGAATCGGACGAACGAGAGGTAAAACGGTCGTCCGCACGGACTCTCCGCAGTCGGATCTTCGACGTCGTCCGCGTCGCTCCGTTCACCCGTCCACCGCAGAGCGTCGACGTCGTCGCCACCCTCGCCACAGACGAAGCGGACGCCGTCGGTCGCCTCGAAATCCTCGTCGGGCTCGACATACTCCCACCCGGCGAGCGGGTAGGGTGTGACCGACTTATCAGCGAGGTAGCCCTCCCGTTCCAGTTCGACGACGGCACCGCAGTGTGGACAGTAGTACGTGACCGGATAGCTCATTACGCAGGTAACGGGCTCGAATGGACTTAACGCCCGCGCCGACAGGGATTTACGCCGCATCGAACGCTCGAAATCGGATACCTATAGTGGCATTTGCAAGTCCTCACTCATCGGATCGTACGCTATCGTGCGATCAGATGAGCAATCAGTTGCAAATGCTACCATAGAGTTCAAATACGATCGGGGGACCAGCGACCGCGTGCGTTGACAACGGCCGGGAGACGTGACGCGGGAGTGCGGCACGGCGTCTCGCCGGAACGCGGGTGCCGCCTGTTCGCCAGCTACTCTGAGACGGTCGATGTAGCGGACCGCTCGTCGACGTAGCGGAACGCGACGCCCGCGCGTCGGGCCGCCTCCTCGTCTCGCTGGGAGTCGCCGACGAACACGGCGTCCGCTGGGTCCACATCGATCTGACGGAGCGTTTCGAGCAGCGGCTCCGGATCGGGTTTCCGCGTCGCCACGGTGTCGCGTCCGACGACGGCGTCGACGTGGGGATCGAGTCCGTGAACGTCGAGCGCGGTCCGACAGGCGTCTTCGCAGTTCAGCGAGCAGACGCCCTCTGCTTGGAACTGGCCGACTGCGTCAGCGTGCGGAAGCCGTTCGGAACGCTGTGCGCCGTCGCGCTCGTGACTCGCGATGACGGTCTCGACGTCGTCGCGGAGCCCTGACTCGTCGGCGAGCTCCAGGAGTTCCCAGAGATCGATCCCGGCGGCGTCGATCCCGGCGTTTTCGAACACCGTGGCGACGTCACCGGTGACGATCTCCCAGTCCACAGGGAGGTGTACGAGGGTCCCGTCCAGATCCCAGACGACGGCATCGAACTCCTCGAGTGGCGGCACCTGTATCGGGTGGTTCGTCATTAGTGGTCGTAGGAGCGCGAGGTGAAAAGGCGCTTCGGAAGACCTGACGCTTCGGAAGGCCTACTCCGTCGATTCCCACTCGCGAAGCGCGTCACGGACGTCTGCGGGGTCGGCGTCGAGACCGCCACCCTGTGCGAACGGCGGCCCGCCACCGCCGCCGCCCCCGTACTCGTCGGTGACGGCATCGACGACATCGCCGGCGTGGACACCGCTCTCGGATCCGGCCGCGACGACGACGTAGGGTCGCTCGTCGCCACCGACAGCACCGACGACGCCCGCGTCGTCGACCGCATCTTTCGCCGCCTCGCCAGCGTCGTTGGGATCGACGCCGTCGAGCACGCCGAGTCGCCACGTCGCACCCTGCTTCTCGACGGCTTCGAAGCCGTCGATCGCGTCAGCGACGGCCGCCTGTTCGAGTTCGCGAACGCGGTCCTGGAGATCGTCGCGCTCGGACCGGACCGCGACTGCCGTCTCCGCGAGGTCGTCGACGTTCGTTTCGAGCGCCGCCGCGGTCTGCCGGAGCGCGCGGTGCCGCTCTGCGCTACGGTCGATACCACCCGGTCCGACAGCGAACTCGACGCGAGTGAGTCCCTCGCCCGGATTCGACCGATCGAGGACCGTGACCGGGCCGATCTCTCGCGTGTTCCCGACGTGGGTGCCCCCACAGGCGGCGACGTCCCAGCCGTCGATGTCGACGATTCGGACCGTGTCGGCGTCATCCATCACACCTTCTTCGGTCTTGGTGTTGAACGCGACGTCCTCGCGAGCCGTCGCTTCCTCGGTCGGGACTTCCTCCCAGCTCACGTCCAGGGAGTCCCACACAGCTCGGTTGGTCAGCCGTTCGAGCTCGACGAGCGTCTCGTCGTCGATGTCGGTCGGCGTGGTGAAGTCCACGCGAACCTTCTCCTCGGCGATGTCGAAGCCGCCGTAGCCGAGATCCTCGAGGAGGCGACGTCCCGCCCCGTAGAGCACGTGGCTCGCCGTGTGAGCGCGCATACAGTAGGTGCGGAAGTCGTCGTCGATCACACCGGAGACTGTGTCGCCGACCTCGAAGTCGGGCGAGGACGCAAGCGTGTGGTGCACGGCGTCGCCGTCGTCTTGTACGTCGACGACCCGGATGCCGTCGATCGTTCCTCTGTCCGCAGGCTGTCCGCCGCTCTCGGCGTAGAAGTACGTGGTGTCGAGCGTCACCGTCCGGTCGTCGAGAGCGACGACCTCGGCGGTGAACTCGCGAACCTCGGGATCTGCCGGGGCACGTGTTCGCATACGAGCCGCTGAGGGTGTCGGGAGACAAAAATGGTGGCAGTTCACCCGCCCGATGCGCCGTCGCGTCGAGGGCCGACTACTCGTCGACCAGTTCGACGCCGAGCCGCTCTTCGAGCGCTCGGACGAGTGACCCGCCGACGCCAGCGCGCGTCGCACGTCCCTGCTCGACGGCGACGACATCGGCCTCTTCGACGTCGAGTTCGGCCGCCAACTCCTCGGTCGTCAGTCCCGCGTCCTGTCGTGCCGCTTCGACGCGATCCCCGTAGCCGGTGACGAGGTAGGGGAGCCGGTCCTGCTCGTAGTCGGTCCCCTCTTTCTCCCAGTGGCTCGCGTCGCCTTTCGCCTGGTCGTACATCCGCGCTTGTTTCTGGGCCGCGCGCTTGCTGCGGGACGTCTCGGAGTCGTCGTAGCCGGCCCCAGAGTCCGCTCCCGAGGACGCGCTGGTCGTCTTTTGCGAGTCGTCGTGTGGCGCACAGTCCTCACAGACGAGGAGTTCCGCGCCGGCGACGTTGGCCCGGCGGAGATTGCCGGTCGAGCGACCGCAGAGTTCGCAGCTGTCGCCGTCGCCACCGCCACTTCCGCTTCCGGTGGAGTATTTGCGCATAGCACTCCGTACTGGCTCCACAGTTTAAAACGTAGCCCCGTCGACGCCGCGCCGCCTGCGCCGCCTGTTGCCGGGGCTGACAGCCGTCGGCGACTTTCGGAACCGAGCGCGACGGCCGTGGCTATCGAGTGTAGCTTCGGAAGGATTGTGCGTGGGTGCTGTGTCCCCGAAGGGATGAGCACCTGCATCGAGTGGCGGATTTGTCCGCCGTGCGATGCGTGGGACCGGATTTGAACCGGCGGACCCCTATGGGACAGCGCCCTCAACGCTGCGCCGTTGGCCTAGCTTGGCTACCCACGCTCGCAGTGTCGTATCGTGCAATCACTGGTTGTCCGGGGTAATTTAAATGAGTTTCCTTTCGACGGCGGGAGTCGCTTCTCGCAGCCGGCACCGTTTTTACCGCTCCGTCCGGCCATCAGGTATGGAACTGCGTGCCCGCGATCACGTTCTCGAACTCACGACGGCACTCACGGTGGTTTCGCTCGCCGCGGTGTTCGGAGCCGTGCTCGGTGCGATCCCTCCGTCTGTCGTCCCTGAGGCGCCTGCAACGCTACTCGAGGCGATTCCGCATATCAACGCTGCGCTCAGCACGGCCGCGATCGTAACGATCCTCCTCGGCGTGCGCTTCATCCGGCAGGGCGATGTCGGTCGACACCGCGCGATGATGCTCACGACGCTCGGGCTGTTCGTCGCGTTCCTCGTGCTATACCTCTACCGGCTCATTCTCGTGGGCACCGCCGACTTTCCCGGACCGGAGACCGTCTACCAGTTCGTCTATCTGCCGACGCTCGCGGTCCACATCCTGCTCGCGATCGTCTGCATCCCACTGCTGTACTACGTGCTGTTGCTCGCGGTCACACGTTCGATCCCCGAGATCTACGACTCCGCGCACAGACGAATCGGTCGCATCGCCGCCTCACTGTGGCTGATCTCTTTTTTCCTCGGCGACGTCGTCTACGTGATGCTGTACGTCGTGTACTGATACCGTCGGACCTACGATGTGAATATTCTCGGCACCCGCCGGGGGGTGTCACACTACTTCTCGAACGTCTATCCGGCAGTACGAGGCTCCGAACATATTCGGCGGCATCGACATATGGATCGGCGGTCTACAAAGGGTATGGCGCAGCCTCAGGCTCGGTCGACGACGGAGACGACCGTCGACGTGCGCGCGACGGGCCACGTCCGCGACGCGCTCGGTAAGTCACAGCTCACGTACACCTTCGAGGGCGACACGCTACGCGAGTTCGTCGAGGAGTTCTTCGCGGAGTACGACGTCCGCGACCTCGTGATCGCCGAAACCGAGGCTGACTCGACCACCCGGGGCTGGGCGCCCATCAACGCGGCCGACGTCCCCGGGCATCTCCGAAAGAATCCGGACGGCGAACGAACGCGCGCTTACGCGCGAATCCTGATCAACGGGCAGTTCAACGAGAATCTCGACGGGTTCGATACGGAACTACAAGACGGCGACAGAGTCGCGCTCGTCTATCCGTTCCTCTTCTGTCTGTAGCCCGTCGCTGTCTGCCAGTACTGTAAGGGGACTGCAGAACGTTGCCGTCGACGGGACTGCAGAACGTTAGTCGTCGGCGTGGGCGGGCTCACCCTCGCCGATGACCGGCCGCTGGACGTCGCGGTCGGTCTCCTCGCCCTCGATGTCGTAAGGATACTCGCCGGTGACGCAGCCGAGACAGAGATCGAGTTTCGACGCTCCGAGAACGTCGGCGACGGAGTCGACCGAGAGGTAGCCGAGACTGTCGGCGCCGATCTCCTCGCAGATCTCCTCGATCGAGCGATCGGCCGCGATGAGTTCCTCACGGGAAGCCATATCGATCCCCATATAACACGGCGCGACGATCGGCGGCGCACCGATGCGGACGTGGACCTCCTCTGCGCCGGCGTCCCGGAGCAGCGAGACGAGCTGTCGGGACGTCGTTCCGCGGACGATGCTGTCGTCGATAATCGTGACCGAGCGTCCCTCGATGGTGCTCTTGATGGGGTTGAGCTTCAGTCGGACCGCGCGCTCGCGCTCGTCCTGCGTCGGCATAATGAACGTCCGGCCGACGTAGCGGTTCTTCATCAGCCCCTCTGCGAACTCGACGGCGTCTTCTCCTTCGTCGCGCGCTGTCCCGTCGGCGGTCGTCTCGTTGGCCGCCTCGGCGTAGCCGGAAGCGAACGCGCGGCCGGAGTCTGGGACGGGCAACACGACGTCCGTCTCGACGCCGGACTCCTCCCAGAGCTTTCGCCCGAGGTCGCGACGGGCCTCGTAGACGAGCGTGTCGTCGATGACCGAGTCCGGGCGGGCGAAGTAGACGTGTTCGAAGAAGCAGTGGGCGGTGTCGTCGTTCTCGACGAGTTGATAGGTGTCGTATCCGGAACCGTCGGGTTCGAGGACGACGAGTTCGCCCGGTCGAACGTCCCGGACGAGTTCGCCGCCGAGCGTGTCGATCGCGGCGGACTCGGAGGCGACGACGTAGCCGTCCTCCAGTTCGCCGATGCAGAGTGGACGATTCCCCTGCGGGTCGCGGACGGCGAGGACGGTCTCGTCGTGCATAATCGTCAGCGCATACGAGCCGTGAATTCGATCCATCGTCCGCTTGACGGCGCGGACGAGGTCGGCTTCCAGAAGATTCCGCGCGAGGTCGTGAGCGATGACCTCTGTGTCGCCGTCGGACGTGAACGCGTGGCCCAGATCGGCGAGTTCCTCGCGGATCTCGTCGGCGTTGACGAGATTGCCGTTGTGTGAGAGCCCGAGCGACCCGGACTTGAACGAGACCGAAAACGGCTGGGCACAGGAGGCGTTGACGCCGCCCGAGGTGGGGTAGCGGACGTGACCGATTCCAGTCTGTCCCGCCAGCGAGTCGAGGTCGGACTCGTCGAAGGCGTCCCCGACGAGGCCCATCTCGACGTGGCTGTGCTGTTGGAAGCCGTCGTGAGTGACGATTCCCGCGGACTCCTGCCCGCGGTGCTGGAGCGCATACAGCGAGTAGTACAGCGGACGTGCGGCCGCCCGCTCGTCGAGCGCGACACCGACGACACCGCACTTCTCGGTCGGACCGGAGAGGTCCGCGCTCGTCGGTGTCCCGTGTGTCGGTCCCGCGTTCGTCGTCTCGCGTCCGGGAGTGGGGTTCGAAGGGTCCCGCCCGTCAGGCATATGCGAGGATACGGATGCCGGGGGCTAAAAACCCGTCCATATGCTACCTTCGTCCGATAATCCGGGGCAGAATGTACACACACGTGTATACCCGGGTGGCCGTTATCAACCGAGGAAGGCGCCGTTCGATCGTCGGTAGTAGGTGGTCGTTCCCCCGTCGGTTTCGATCCGTTTCGACGCGAGGTACTCTGCGTCGCGCAGGTTTATCACGGCTTCGCGGACCTGGCGCTCAGTCACATCCATCGGTGCGACGTCGACCTCGTCGTCATCGTCGTCCTCGCAGTCGCTCCACGTGTCAGTTTCGGGCGTGACGACGGTGCCACCGTCTGCGAGGAGGTCGTGGAGTTCGGGGACGGTGTAGGCTCGCGGTTCGACGGCGTCGAGGAACTCTGCGACCGAACGTTCGACTTCGGTCCACTGCTTACCGGACTCCCACTCGTCGTCACTGATAGGCATACGCGCCGGTCGAACGGCACCGGAAAAAGTATTTTGCCAGATTGGACTCGGTCCGGCAGGCGCTCACTGCGGGCCTGTGAGGTCGACGCACTGTTCTACCGTGTCGACGGCCGTGATTACAAAAAAGCTCCCAGAGGGCGTAGACGCGAGCTACTCCTCGTCGTCTTCGTCGACGTCCTCGAAGTCAGCGTCGACGTACTCGTCACCATCGCCGGCAGCGCCGCCCATATCACCCATTCCGCCGGGGCCAGCACCGGCAGCGCCGCCAGGACCTGCTCCTGCGGCACCGGCACCGGCGCCGCCCGCACCGGCCGCCTGCTGGGCTTCGTACATCTGCTTGCCGATCTCCTGCAGTTCGGTGGTGAGCGCTTCGGTGACCTCTTCGAGGTCCTCTTTCGTCGCGTCCTCGTCTTCGAGGGTCGCCTCGACGTCTTCGATCTTCGCTTCGATCGACTCGCGGAGGTCGTCGTCGACGTTCTCTTCGTTCTCTTCGAGAAGCGTCTCCGCGCGCTGGATCGTGCTCTCGGCCTCGTTGCGGGCCTCGATGCGCTCGCGACGCTGTTCGTCCTCTTCGGCGTGCGCCTCGGCTTCGTCCTGCATCCGCTCGATCTCCTCGTCGGAGAGGCCAGCGCCGCCCTCGATGGTGATGGACTCGGCGTTGCCGGAGCCTTTGTCCTCGGCTTCGACGTTCACGATTCCGTTCTCGTCGATGTTGAACGAGACTTCGATCTGGGGCGTTCCGGCGGGGGCCGGCGGGATGCCGGTGAGCTGGAACTCGCCGAGCAGTTCGTTTTCGTCTGCGATCTCACGTTCTCCCTGGAAGACCCGAACGTTCACGGACGTCTGATTGTCCGCGGCCGTCGTGAAGATCTTCGATTCCTCGGTCGGGATCGTCGTGTTCTTGTCGATGAGTCGCTCGAAGAGGCCGCCCTTGACCTCGATACCGAGGCTCAGCGGCGTCACGTCGAGCAGGACGATGTCGTCGACCTCGCCGCCGAGGACGCCACCCTGGATCGCCGCGCCGAGCGCGACGGCCTCGTCGGGGTTGACGTTCTTCTTCGGCTCGATGCCGAGCATCTCCTCGACATTCTCGTGGACCTGCGGCATCCGGGTGGAGCCGCCGACGAGGATGACTTCGTCGATGTCGCCCTTATCGTAGCCGGCGTCTGCGAGCGCCTGTTCGGTCGGGCCGACGGTGCGCTCGATCAGATCCTCGGTGAGCGACTCGAACTTCGCGCGCGAGAGCGTCTCTTCGAGGTGGACCGGGCCGGTGTCGGTCGCCGTGATGAACGGGAGGTTGATCGTCGTCTCCTTTCGCGAGGAGAGTTCGATCTTCGCTTCCTCGGCGGCGTCCTTCAGTCGCTGGAGCGCCTGCCGGTCCTCGCGGAGGTCGATGTTGTGCTCGTTTTTGAACTGCTCGGCGAGCCAGTCGATGATGGCCTCGTCCCAGTCGTCGCCGCCGAGGTCGTTGTCACCGTTCGTCGCGACGACCTCGTAGACGCCGCCGCCGAGGTCGAGCACGCTCACGTCGAACGTCCCGCCACCGAGGTCGTAGACGAGAATCGTCTGATCGGAGTCGTCGTCGAGACCGTACGCCATCGACGCCGCAGTCGGTTCGTTGACGATGCGCTCGACCTCGAAGCCGGCGATCTCGCCGGCGTCCTTGGTCGCCTGGCGCTGGCGGTCGTTGAAGTACGCCGGGACCGTAATGACGGCCTTCTCGATCTCGTCGCCGAGATAGTCTTCGGCGTCGCGCTTGATCTTCTGGAGGATCATCGCCGAGATCTGCTCGGGCGTGTACTCGTCGTCGTCGATCTCGACGGTGTAGTCGTCCTCCCCCATATGCCGCTTGATCGAGCCGATCGTGTGCTCTGGGTTCTGGATCGCTTGGTTCTTCGCGGGCTTGCCCACGAGTCGCTCGTCGTCGTCGGTGAACGCCACCACAGAGGGCGTGGTGCGGTCGCCCTCGGAGTTCACGATGATCTCCGGGTCGCCCCCTTCCATCACCGCGAACGCGCTGTTCGTGGTGCCGAGGTCGATACCGAGGATCTTGTTGCTCGCCATCTTGCCGCCAACTACTGGTCTAAATCGGTTAAAGGTTACTAGACGGTGGCAGCCGGGGGTGAATCGCGCGCCTCCGCTGTACTGCGATTTTCCTGTGTGGTTGCCTGTCAGGTAGTAGGATTTATATTGAAGCGCACGTCAGCCGCCTCGAGCCGGCCGGGCGGAGACGGCGACGACCGACTGGTCCAATTAGATAATTGCGTCCGATCAGATCACTTCCGGCCCCGAATCGAGTGCCCCGAGCACGTCTTCGAGGACCGACTCGCGCCCCGGTGACGCGAAGAACTCGTGGCCGCCGTCGTACTGGCGACGGTTCGACGGCGGGGCGCGCGCTTCGATTGCCGCCGGGTCGACGACCTGGTCGTCCGGTGTGTAGAACACGGCGTCTTCGTCGTCGAAGGGACCAAGTCGCGACTGAGCGTCCCGAATCGTCGCCAGGAACGCCGGCGAGAGTCCGCTCGGACCGGACTCGGCTTCCGCGGGCGACTTCAGCGCGCCGATCGCGTCGACGTCCAGTTCCGGATCGTAGAGCCGTCTCGCGGTCGGGAGTCGCTCGAAGACGGCGAGAACTGCGCGATCGAGCAGGCCGTCGGTTTCGACGCCCCACCACGGACTGAGGAAGACGTTTCGAACGTCGTGGTTTCTCGCGAGGTGTTCGGCGATCAGTCCGCCGGTGCTGTGACTCAAGGCGACGTCGAAGTCGCGCTCGCGCACGTACTCGCCGAGCGGCGCGAGGTACTGGTCGTCGAAGTCCCACACGTTCGTCGGAATCGTGACCGCGTGGACGCGGTAGTCGGCCTCGATCAGCCGCGTCAGGAGCCACGCGACGTGTTCGTGTGTCGGCTTGTTCCCCCAGCCGAGGACGAAAAGCAGATCGTCGCCGTCTGTGCCGCGGCGCGTAATCTGCATCCGCGGGGTCACGCGGCCGAGGGCCGGGCGTGGAAGGTGCATACGCCCGAACCGTTCGGAGCGCAGAAAAGTCCTCGCCACGACGGTACTGCCGGACGGTGGCCACTCGGCGTCCGGCGGTTGGCGTCTGATTTGCGATTCAGACGATGACGTCTTTCACGTCCGCTGCGCCCGCACGGCGGACGACCGCACGGACTACGTCTTGCGCTCCCCCGAGGTTGTCGGAGTCGCCGTCGAGGACGAGGAGTTTCGCCTCGCGACCGGGCTCGATGACGCCGTAGTTCAACCCTGCAATCGCCGCGCCGTTGACAGTCGCCATCTGCAGCACCTCGCTCGCCGACACGTCCGCGAGTTTGGCGGCGAACTCCATCTCGCGGAACATCGACGGCGAGTTCAACATCACGTTGTCGGTGCCGAGCGCGACCGTAGTCCGTTCGGTCAATTCGCGGATCGGCGGCACGCCGACGCCGGTGACGAGGTTCGATCGCGGACAGACGACCACCGGGATGTCGTTGTCGGCCAGCCGTTCGTAGTGGAGCGGTTCGGGGTGGACCATATGGACGAGAAAGTCCGGATCGAGGTCGAGCGCGGCGTTGATGTCGTGCGGGTCGCGCTCGCCAGCGTGGATCCCGAACAACTTCTCGGCCTCGCGGGTGGCGTTCCGCAAGCGGTCGAAGTCGGCGTCGCGCGCGCCTGAGGCACCGAACCCGTCGGACTCGTGCATCGCGTCCTCGGATTCGCGGCCGAGGACGACCGGGTCGATCGGGAGACTGGCGGCTGCATCACGGATGTATTCGACGCCCTCGACGCCGCCCTCGCGGAACTCGATACAGGCGGCCGTCCCGGTCTCGCTCATCAACCGGAGCGAGCGACGCATCGCGTCGACGGTCTCCTCGCGGCTCGCCGCTCTGAGGAGTTGGTGTTTCAGTCCGTCCGGCGGCGCGACCAGTTCATCCAGCGAGAGGCCCGCACCCGCTTCCTTGGCGATCGAGTCGCCGATGTGTGTGTGCGCGTTGACGAACGCCGGGAGCACGATGTCGTCGGAGTAGACGTCGGCTTCCTCGACGGCCGTGATCACGCCGTCCTCGACGACGACGCGGCCCCGGATGGGTTCGAGTTCGGGCCCTCTGAGTACGGTCCCCTCGACGATCATTGCGCGAGTGTCGCCAGCGCAGCGGCTTGAAACTCCCGAAGCGGAACGATCTCGTCGTGCGTGGCGAATAGAGATACCATCACGATTCCGTGAACTCGTCCAGCGTCGCCGTCACGCCCGGCCGTACGTCCGAGACGAGCGCGCCGTCGACGTCGAGACCGAGCGTTTCCACGGCGAGCCGCCCCGCACGATCGGTCTCGTCGGCAGGTACGTAGACGCCGAGCCGCCACTGTTGCTTCTGGGCGGTCCGCAGCGCCGACACCAGGGGCGACTGTTTGCCCAGCCGACGCATCTCGCCGCTCACCATCACCCGCGACGTCGATTCGGTCATCGACGGCCGTTCCGGGACGTCGACGACGACCTGCTCGGCCGGCAGTCCGGCGCGGTCTGCGATCTCCGTTTCGAGGTCGCGCAGCGTCTCGTAGTCGGCGTCGACGACGCTTTCGGGGACGGCCTCCAGTTCGGCCCACACCGCGCGTTTGTACAGGTCCCGAGTCCGGAGCCGACGGGCGAACTCGCTCGTCGCCGGCGTCGTCCGGAGCGCGACCAGGAGGTCGTGGTCGTCCATCCGGCGAAGCCGTCGGGGAGTGACGTTCGGCTGTTCAAGCAGCCGTTCGGCGCCCCGGCGGAGCATCGCCTTCGAGATGCGGGCGACGTGGTGCTGATAGACGGTGGGATTCATCAACGCGCGCGCGAGCAGCAGCGACTCGGCGGTCTGGACGTTCCCCTCCGCGAGGACGAGTTCGCCGTCGACGAAGGTGAGTTCCCGGATCAGGCGCTCGTGGTCGATCGTGCCGTAGGGGACGCCCGTGTGGTGGGCGTCGCGCACGAGGTAGTCCATTCGGTCGACGTCCAGCTCGCCCGAGACGAGCTGTCCGTACTTGGCGTCGCCGGCGACGAGGTCGGCGATGTGCGCGGGACCGAGGTCGTGATCGCGGAGCACCGCGCCCACCGTCCCCTCGTCGAGGAGTTCGTGCACGTCGTCGTGGTACTTGCCCGTGTGACGATGGGTGACGTTTTCGACGTTGTGACTGTACGGGCCGTGACCGACGTCGTGGAGGAGCGCCGCAGCGCGGAGTCGCTCGGCCTGGATCCCGTCGATGCCGAGGTGGTCGAGCGCGCGGTCGGCGAGGTGATAGACCCCGAGCGAGTGCTCGAACCGGGTGTGGTTCGCCGACGGATAGACCAACTGGACCGTCCCCAACTGCTTGATGTGGCGGAGCCGCTGCACCGGCTCGGTGTCGAGGAGGGCCGCCGCAACGCCTTCGACCTCGATGTGGTCGTGGACGCTGTCTTTGATCGTCGCCATACGTCGGGTTGCGCGGCATCGTACAAAAAGCGTCGGCCGCCGACGGCTACTCTCGGTGCTAGCCACACGCTACGACCTCACCCGTGAGACGTGTCGAAATCGACTGAACGCTGGAACGTCGAAAGCAACGGTTTTGTGGAAAACAGCGATTTGAGCGCCTCAAACCGACTATTTAGAGAACAGTTTAGCCGAATTTAGCCGGATTTCATTCGGCGTGTGGCCCCGAATCCGAGTTGACCGTCGCCCCAGTTGAAGTGGGTCCCCGGGTAAGGGATGGTTGCGACGTCGTGCAGATAGTTCGACGTCGCAGTGCGGCCACCCCGCTGGATGGACGGGGACGCCGCTACGACACAGCCCGCACTCCGGGACGCTGCCCCCACCCGCGTCCCGCCGCGCTGACAGTGGTGCTGGCTACAGTCGCGAACGCGACTGTCGGATTCACGCACCGACGCCGTCGACCTCCCGTCACGGCGGCGTCGGCACCGCTGCGGCCGGGGTGACCACCCGCCCGTAGTCGGCGCATCTCCAGGTCGTCTCCGACATCCGACGACTGACCGATGCAGAGGCACCCCAATGGAGGGTTCGCCTCCGACGGGAAGATCGACACCCCTTTGCGGTCGATACCGTCATACCCTGTGGTCGGTGGGTTGATGATGCTCCCTGTTAATCCCGGATTACAACCGATTCAGATGTTGCCGCCACTCTCTTCGAGCGCGTTATACGGCGCATACGTGTTCGCATTTGCCGCTGCCGCCGTGCTCTGTTTCGGGATGCTCCGCCGGACGCGGCGGATCGAACACGAGGACACGCGCCGGGGGGTCTTCTGGCTTCTCGTCACAAGCGGCGGCTGGGCGGCCGCCCACGTCGGGTATCTCACGATGCCGACGCCCGACCTCCAGTACGTGTTCTACCTGACCGGGCTCGTCGTCGGCTTAGCCTCCGTCGGGCCGTGGCTGTACTTCTGTGCGGCGTACACCGGTCGACAGGTCCATCATAACTCGGCCGCGCGGAAGGGGCTGCTCGTGGTCTTTCTCGCGTTCGTCGCGGTGAAGGTGACGAACCCGATCCACAACTGGTACTTCGTCGCCGAGGAAGCGAACACGCCGTTCGTCTACCTGCAGATCAGCCACCGCCCGTTGCACTGGATCGCGATGGGGCTGGCGTACGCGCTCGCGTTCGTTGGCTTCTTTATGCTCTTCGAGCTGTTCATCCGGGTCAACTCCAACACCCGCCCGCTGTTCGCGCTCCTCTCGCTCACCGGAATCCCGGTGGTCTTCGACGTTCTGGGCGCCATCGCCCCCGGCATCCTGGATATCACCTACTCGTCGATCGGCGTCGCCGTCTTCGCAGTCGGCGTGTTCTCGACGTACTTCGATCGGTTCCAGTACGTCCGCGTCACCGGCGAGAGCACCGACCCGGTCCTCGTCGTCGACGACGGGAGAGAAATCAGGGATTTCAACACTAGCGCGGGCGACCTGTTTCCGTCGCTTTCGGGGGCCATCGGGAAACCGCTCTCGGACCCCGTTCCGGCGCTTGCGGACACGATGGAGGAGTCCGATCCGATCATCGAAGTCGAGGTCGACGGAACGAATCGCTACTACAACGTCACGTCGAACCCGTTCACGATGGGGAGCGCAGAGATGGGTCACTCCGTCGTCCTGACAGACGTGACCGAGCGCGAGCAGTACCGGCAGGAACTCGAAGCGAAGAACGAGAAGCTCGAACAGTTCGCGAGCATCGTCTCCCACGACCTCCGGAACCCGCTCCAGGTCGCGAAGGGACGGACGGAACTCGCGCTGGAATCGGGAGACATAGACCACCTCGAGCCCGTCGTCCGGGCCCACGAACGGATGGAACAGTTGATCGAGGAGATGTTGACACTGGCGCGTGAGGGAATGTCGATCGACGACACAGAGCGCGTCGACATCGCCGCACTCGCAGAACAGGCGTGGCGGATGATCGCCGCCGACCAGGCCACGCTCTCAATCGAAGACGACTTGGAGTGTACGGTCTCTGCGGACCCCGAACGACTGCAACAACTGGTCGAGAACCTGTTTCGGAACGCGATCGAACACGGTGGCGACGACGTCGTCATCTCTGTGGGCGCGATCGCGGACGGGTTCTACGTCGCGGACGACGGCGACGGAATCCCCGAGGACGAACGCGAGGACGTCTTCGACGCAGGGTTCACGACGGCTGCCGACGGGACCGGGTTCGGCCTCGCGATCGTCTCCGAGATCGTCGACGCGCACGGCTGGGAGATCCGCGCGACCGAGGGGGACGCGGGCGGCGCGCGGTTCGAGATTCGAACCGAATAGCGCGCCGCCGAGAACCGGGCGTATCGCGTTCGGGCGACCGATAGTATATATGCGATCCCGACGCAGTCCATGCTGATGGCTTCACTCGATCTGTACGACGAAGCGCGAGCCGCGCTCGACCCCGACGACGGCGAAATCGAGACGACGGAACTGGTCGTCACCGACGACGTACTCGTGAAGGGGTTCGCGCTCGGCCCGGGTGCGGAACTGGACCCTCACGAGCATCCCGACAGCACGAACGTCTTTCACGTTCTGGAAGGCAGCGTGGTAGTCGTTCGCGACGGTGACGAGGAGACCGTCGACGCGCCGGGCGTCGTGCGCCACGACCGCGGTGCCGTCCACGGCGCACGCAACGAGACCGACGACGTCGCCGTCTTTACGGCGAGTCTCTGCCCCATACCCTGAAAGACGACGAGCGACTCGGCGTCGGCGCGGGAGTTCCGACACCGGGCCGGCTTGCCCACGTCGAAACCCACAACGAGGTGCCCCCAGTAGTAGGAGTCGATGAGACGCGCTCGCGTCGCGACCAGCGCCCGCATTCACTTCGGGTTCTTGAACCTCAGCCTGGCGCTCGATCGACTGTACGGCGGTATCGGCGTCGCCGTCGACGAACCGAAGACAGTCGTGACCGCCGAACCGGCCGCGAGCGTCGACTGCGACGACCCCGTCGCCTGCCAGTACGCCGAGCGCGCCGTCGACCTGCTCGACGTACCCGGCGCAGCCGTCACCGTCGAATCAGCACTCCCACGGCACTCGGGGCTCGGAAGCGGGACCCAACTGGCGCTGGCCGTCCTCACAGCCGTCGGACGGGCACACGACCGCGCCCCCGACGTCCGGTCGTTGGCACCGGAGCTCGGCCGCGGCGGTCGCTCCGGCGTCGGTGTCGGGACGTTCGAGCACGGCGGATTCGTGGTCGACAGCGGCCACCCGACCGCCCAGTTCACGACCGAACGCCCGGCCGACGGCGACTGGACTGTGCCCTCGGTCACCGTCCGGCGATCAGTCCCCGACGACTGGCGGTTCCTGCTCGTCCTCCCGGACGTCGAACCGGGGCGGAACGGCGACGCCGAAGAGGAGAGTATGCGATCGGTCGTCGAACGGGCCGATCCGGGCGTCGCAGACCGCATCGCCGGCGTCGTGACGCGACGGCTCCTCCCGGCGGTCGCCGAGGGCGACGCGAAGCGTTTCGGGGGCGCGGTCGAGTCTCTCGGCCGATTGAACGGGACGTGGTACGCCGACGAGCAGGGCGGCGTCTACCGCCCTCCGGTTGGCGAGTTGGTCACCGCGCTGGACAGCGACCCGGCGTGCTATGGGGCGGGCCAGTCGTCGTGGGGGCCGTGCGTCTACGGCGTCACCGACGCTGCACACGCCGATGCGGCCCGGAACGCCGGGGCCGAGGCGCTCGACGCTGCCGGTATCGACGGCGACGTGCGAATCGTGGCCGGGCGGAACGATGGGGCAGAGACCGAGACCGTCGACGACGTCGTCGCGTAGGCGTCGCTCCGTGAGTGGATAGGCCGACCGCGCTCTCGCATCGGCCGCGCAGTCGCCCGAAACGATTAACGGCACCGCCCGAGACGGACGGGTATGGACCGCATCCCGTTCGGGGTGTCTCGCTTCGACCGCGTCGTCGACGGCGGCGCGCCGCTTGGGACGGTCGTCCTGCTCGTCGGCGAACCCGGGGCCGGCGCCCGGGAGTTTATGTACACGAGCGCGACGATGAACGCCGTCGCTCACACCGACCGGGACTTATTCGAGTTGCACTACGGCGACCTCCACGCCGACGCCACGCTCCCACCGGAGGTGCACTATCTGTCGTTCACCGCCGACGAGTCGAACGTGCGCCGCGAGATGTCGTACGTGTTGGACGACGACATCGTGAGCGCGGCGACAGAGCACATCGACGTCCGCGACTTCTCGCCGGAGTACTTCCAGCTGAGTCCGGTCCCGCGGGAGTGGTACCTCGGTGAGACGACGACGCTGCAAGACCTCGGCGGTCGCGAGGAGCGCGCCGACGTGCTGACGGCGCTCGGCCAGTACCTCAACGACAACGCCGCGGACAACCTCGTCATCATCGACTCGATCACCGATCTCGTCGCGGCCATCTCCGACGAGATGGCGTGGAACGACATCGCGATGCTGATTCGCGGCCTCGGCAAGGCCGCACACCGTTGGGGCGGCCTCGTGCTCGCGTACGCGAGTCGGGAGACGCTCGAACGGACCGAACTCGGGCACCTGATGGACGCCGCCGACGGGACGCTCCAGTTCGAGTGGGAGTCCGGCGGGTCCAAGCGTGCGCGGACGATGGTCGTCCAGGAGTTCCGCGGCGTCCTCTCACAGATCGAGAGCGAGGACATCGTCCGGTTCGAAACCGAGATTCACGAGGGGGGCTTCGACGTGAGCGACGTGCGGAAGATCCGGTGAGGCTGAAGAGCGACAGCAGTCATCAGACGTCGGGGGCGTCGTCTCCATCGAGTGCGGCGCCGACGCCGCTGATCTCGAAGCGAGCCCCGCCGTCGGTCCCCTCGGTCGCGCGGATCTCCCAGCCGTGCGCGTCGACGATCTCGGAGACGATCGCGAGGCCGAATCCCGTGCCGCTCTGTGACGTCGAGTAGCCGTACTCGAAGACGTGATCGCGCTCGTCTTCGGGGACACCGTCGCCGTCGTCGGCAACGTAGAAGCCGTTCTGGCAGGTGCCCACGCGGACGGTGACGTCCGGTCCGCCGTGCTCGACTGCGTTCCGAAACAGGTTCTCGAACAGTTGTCGCAACTGTGACTCGTCGCCGGTGATCGTGCCGTCATCATCGACGACGAGCGTGGCCGCACCGGTGTCGACGTTCCGCCACGACGCCCGGACGAAGGGCTCAAACTGGATGGGCGTCGGATCGAGCGTCGTCTCGCGGTCGCGAGCGAGCGTCAGCAGGTCCTCGATCAGATCCGCCATCCGCCCGTGGGCGCCTGCGACCTGCGTCAACTGGTCTCTGGCCTGCTCGTCCTCACAGAACTCCATCGCGAGTTCGAGCCGACCCTCGGCCACGTTGAGCGGATTGCGGAGGTCGTGTGAGACGACGCTCGCGAACTCTTCGAGTCGGGCGTTCTGTCGCGTGAGTTCCCGTTCGCGCTCGTGGAGGCGCTCGTTACGCCGGACCTGTTCGAGCGCCCTGACGATGTTGACGGCGAGGAGTTCACCGAGAACGACGTCCTCGTCGTCGAAGGCCCCCGGGGTCGGCGAGCCAGCGATGAAGTGGCCATAGCGGCCGAGCGGCAGGTGGATCTCGCTTCGAATCGGTGTCTCCGGGTTGTACACGTCGGGGTCCTCGCGAACGTCGTCGATCGAGTACACCTCGCCCTCCGCGAAGGACCGCCAGGCGATCCCGTCGCCGTCGGTGAACGTCGGCGGCGAGCCGACGAGTTCGCGAGCGGCGTCACTGGAGGCGACTGGAACCAGTCCGGCATCCTCCTCGTAGAGGTGGATCGCGCTCGCGTCCAGATCGAGCACCTCTGCCGCCGCGTCGACGCCGATCGATGCGACCTCCTCGCGACTCGCCGCGGTCATCAACTCCCGGGCCGTCTCGTTCAGCGCTTCCAGCCGTCGCTCGCGAACTTTCCGGTCGGTGACGTCGTAGTACACCCAGAGGTGGCCCTGGCCGTCCGGCAGTTCGATCGGCCGGTAGCTCCGCTCCAGCGCTCGGCCATCTTCGAGGAGCAGTTCGTCGTTCCACGCCGGTTCGCGCTCGTCGACGAGCGTATCGATCCGGGAGACGAACCCGTCGGGATCGACGAACATCTCGCTGACGTCCTCGGCGAACGCCGCACAGTCCGCGCCGACGACGTCCTCGGGCGATCCCGGTAGCTCGAACAGGTCGAACAGCCGGTCGTTGGCCGTGAGAACCTCTCTGTCGGCGTCCTCGGCGAGCACGCCGATCGGAAGCGTCTCGAAGAGCGTCGAGAGGACGGCGTTCGCACGCTCCAGTTCCCGCCGCTGGGCGCGCTCTGCGGTGACGTCCTCGAACTGAGAGAAGATCGTGATGACGCTGTCGTCTTCGTCGGTGACGACTCGGTTGTACCACGTACAGAGCCGTCTCTCTCCGTCTTTCGTCACGATCTCGTTGACGCTCTGGTAGCCGCCGCGATCGTCGAGCAGTTGCCGTTCGATCTCGGCGACGTGTCGCTTCTCCTCGTCGGGGACGATCGGGAGCCACGTGCCACCGACGAGCTCGGAGTCCTCGTAGCCGGTGATCTCGGTCGCGGCGTGGTTAGTCTTGACGATCGTGAACGTCTCGTCGTACTCGATCGTCCCCAGCGGGGATTGTTCAATAAAGCGGGAGAGCCGCCGCTGACTCGCGGCCAACGCCTGCCGGGACCGGGTCTGTTCGACGGCGTTTTCGATCCGGTTCGCGAGGACGGCGTACTGGTCGGTGCCCACCCCCTTCTGGAGGTAGTCGGTAACGCCGGCGGAGATCGCCCGGCTCGCGATCTCCTCGCTTCCCTTCCCGGTGAACAGGATGAACGGCACCTCGGAGTCGCGCTCTCTGACCCGTTCGAGCAGTTCGAGTCCGGACATCTCGGGCATCTCGTAGTCGCTGACGACGCAGTCGAGGGTGCCGTCCTCGATGCGGTCGAGCGCCCGGTCGGGGTTGGTGGAGGTGGACACGGAGAACGTGTCGTTCTGCCGGGTCAGAAACGACGCGGTGAGGTCGACGAACTCGGAGTCGTCGTCCACGTGGAGGATGCGAATTTCTTCCGGGGACTCGCCGATCGGATACTCGCTCGGTGGCCCGGACATACACTGGCGTACTGACACCAGGATCAAATATGTTTGCACGCCATCGAGGCGTGTAAGCTACGTGCCGTGTGCGGACTGTGAACTCGAACGTCCGTCTACCCGGGTCGACAGTAGCCCTTTCACGATTGCCGCCCGAGTGGCAGATATGCTCAGCGGCCTCCGTCGACTCGGCCTCGAAGTGAAGGATCTCGACGCGACGCGCGCGTTCTACGAAGACCGGCTGGGTCTCCAGGCAGCGCCCGGATCCGCGTCGGAGTCGCACGTCCTCTACGACGTGGGCGCGTCTGCCAGCGGGGCGGCCGTGGAGGGAGCCGACGCCGACCCCACGAGCCTCGTGCTCCGCCGACCCACAGCGCAGCCGCGCGGGGGCGTCCACACGCACTACGCGTTTGCCACGACGCGAGCGGCGTACCCCCGCTGGCGACGCCGACTCGCCGATCTCGACCCCGTCGAGTTCTCGTTCGGCTCCAGCGACTCGCTGTACGTCTACGACCCCGCGGGTCACTGCGTCGAGATCGGCGGCATTCACGATACAGCGGCCGGCGAGGACAACACCGAGGCAGCGGCCGTCGAGAACGACACCGACGACGTGCCGCCGCTCACGGGCGTCTTTGAGGTCGTCTTGGAAGTGACCGACCTGTCGCGGGCGGAGGCACGCTACCGACGGCTCGGCTTCGAGGTCGTCGACCGCGGCGAGACGCGACGCCGCGTCCGGCTGACGGGACCCGTCGACCTCGAACTCTGGGAGCCACAACTCGGCATCGCGGACGCTCGCGGCGGCCTCCACGTCGATCTCGCATTCACGACAGGAGACGCAGCGGCCGCCGTCGAAGCCGGCGCGCCCTGGGCGGTCGGGCCGACGGACGTCGAGGAGGGCGTCCGCGTCGTCGACGACGACGGGCACGTGTTGACGTTCGTGCCACCGCAGTCAGGTGAGTGATTGTAGGATCGTGAGACCCGACGCGAAGGCGAGACCGTTCAGCGTCGATTAGAGTCGGTCGGTGTTGATGTCGACGCCGGGCGGGGAGACGATCAGAAAATCCCGGAAGTGCGTGAGCGTGCCGTCCATGTCTCTGACCGGGCGGGCGAAGCCCTTCGCGAGTTCGTTGAGGTCGCCCTCGACGGCGAGAACGAGGACGTTACCCGCCTCGACTGACCGGACCCACTCGTCAGGGTCCGTAGAGCCGTCGAGGACGCCGAGCACGACGTTGCCGGTGCCCTCCTCGTCGAGATGTTCTTCGGCCTCCGAGAGGTTCAGGTTGAAGTCGCTCATACCAGGGGCCACGCAGACCGGCACGAAAAGGATTCGGACGCGTTCTCCCGGGATTTGTAAGCAATTTTATCATCCTCTCTCGTGTCGACGTCCCTCATCTGATGGACCGCACAGACGTGGCTGTTCGAGCGGCCCTCCCGCAACGCGCGCACCTGAACGTTCGTCCACCCAACGCCGCGCGCGAGTAGTTCAGGTGGGCAATCGGCCGCACTCGCGGCGGAATTTGCACCAAACGGCCACTCCTCACACGGTCCGGGTCGTGGACGACGGCCGCGTTCGATTGTAGGCGCGTCTGTCCGCGAAACCACCGCGAGAAGCAGGTACGGAGCCCGCTCGGCGACTCAGAGATCGGCGATGTTCGGATGCGCTGTCCCGGGATCAGATCCCTGACAGCGAAACCTTTTAATGTCTTTCCGGGTAGTGAACAGACACAATGTCTAACGACGACATGGAGGCTCAGTCGGACACCCCGGCTGGTCGAGTTCTTCCAGGGCACATTAGCCCAAATAACTGAATCCGAGATCGAGAACGTACGGGTTTTCGACACGACGCTCCGCGACGGCGAACAGTCGCCACGCACTTCGTTCAGCTACGACGAGAAGCGCGACATCGCGGCGACGCTGGACGAGATGGGGACGCACGTCATCGAGGCGGGATTCCCGGTGAACTCCGAAGCCGAGTTCGAATCCGTCAGCGACATCGCTGCCGCGACGGACACGACCGTCTGCGGGCTGGCTCGCGTCGTCGACAAAGACGTAGAGGCCGCACTCGACTCCGGCGTCGAGTTGGTCCACGTCTTCGTCAGCACGAGCGACGTCCAGCTGGCCGACTCGATGCACGCCTCCCGCGAGGAGGCCGTCGAGCGCGCGGTCGAGAGCGTCGAACGAGTCAAAGAGGCAGGTGCCCAGGCGATGTTCTCGCCGATGGACGCCACCCGGACCGACGTCGACTTCTTAGCCGAGATCCTGAGCGCCGTCGACGAGGCGGGCGTCGACTGGGTCAACGTCCCCGACACCACCGGCGTCGCGACGCCGACGCGCTTTGCGAGTCTGATCCGCGAGATCAGAAAACACACCGAAGCGCAGATCGACGTCCACGCTCACGACGACTTCGGGCTGGCCACCGCGAACGCGATGGCCGGCTTCGAGGCCGGGGCCGCGCAGGCGCAGGTGTCCGTCAACGGCATCGGCGAGCGCGCCGGCAACGCCGCCTTCGAGGAGGTCGTGATGGCGGCGGAGTCGCTGTACGACGTCGACACGGGGATCGACACCACACGAATCACCGAACTGTCGCGGATGGTCGAGGAGGCGAGCGACATCCCGGTTCCGGCCAACAAGCCGGTCGTGGGACGGAACGCCTTCTCACACGAGAGCGGCATCCACGCCGCGGGCGTCATCGAGAACACGGACACGTTCGAGCCGGGTGTGATGACGCCCGATATGGTCGGGGCCCAGCGCGAGTTCGTCCTCGGGAAGCACACCGGGACTCACTCCGTCCGCAAGCGACTGGAGGAGTCGGGCTTCACGCCGACCGACGCGGAAGTGCGCGACATCACCCGCCGCGTCAAAGACTACGGCGCCGAGAAAGAGCGCGTCACCGTCGACGTGCTGACGCGCTTCGCCCGCGAGTCGGGCGTCGAACGCGCCGAGGAAGGCGAGGACGAAGAACAGGAGGAGGTCCGCGCCTGATGGCGCGCGCCCCGTTTGCTCGAATCGACGAGCCACGGGTGCGCCGCCGACCGACCTCCCGAAACGGACCCGCGGCGCGAAACGTTCATTACGGGCGAGAAGAATCTGTGGGATACGATGCGACGACGGACCACCGACGCGACGGCTGCCGCTGCAGCGGCGGCGCAGGTCGCGCGTGTGCTCCGGTCGGCCGGCGTCGAGACGCTCGACGTCGACGTGCGTATTGTAGGGGCCGCCTAGCCCCTCACACCCAATTTTCGATTTTCGGTTCCCGTACGCGCCCGCCAACTAACCCACCAGCGACCGTTACACAAGGCCAATGGAGCACCACGCTCGACCCACACGACCATCGACGTATCGACCACGAACGACACCCGCGAACGCGCCCGCAGACGGCGGTGATGCACGATGAGTAAGCAGGCACCACCGGACGCGGAGGAAGCAGACGAGCCCGAGACGACGCACTCGCCCGTGACGACCGGCTCCGAGTCCGTCATTCGCGCCTTGGAGAACGAGGGCGTCGAGGCCGCGTTCGGCGTCCAGGGCGGGGCGATTATGCCCGTCTACGACGCGCTGTATCACTCCGACATCCGCCACGTCACGATGGCGCACGAGCAGGGTGCAGCCCACGCCGCCGACGCGTTCAGCGTCGTCCGCAACGAACCAGGCGTCTGCCTGGCGACGTCGGGGCCGGGAGCGACCAACCTCGTCACCGGCATCGCCGACGCGAATATGGACTCCGACGGACTGCTGGCGCTCACCGGCCAGGTTCCCTCGGATATGGTCGGCTCCGACGCGTTCCAGGAGACAGACACCACAGGCGTCACCGCGCCGATCACGAAGCACAACTACTTCGCGAGCGACGCCGACACCGTCGGCGACACCGTCGGTGAAGCGCTCGCGCTGGCCGACGAGGGCCGTCCGGGGCCGACGCTCGTCGACCTCCCGAAGGACGTCACGCTCGGCGAGACCGACGCAGAGCCCGGTCCGGCAGCGCCGCCGGAGACGACGCGCCCGCAGTACGTCGCCGACGAGGGCGACGTCCAGACCGCGGCCGACGCGATCGAGGCGGCCGAACGGCCGCTGCTTCTCTTCGGTGGCGGCGTCATCAAGGCCGACGCGACCGACGAGGCCCGCGCGTTCGCACGCGACTACGAGATCCCGGTCGTCACGACGATGCCGGGCATCGGCTCGTTCCCCGAGGACGACGACCTCTGTCTCTCGTGGGCGGGGATGCACGGCACGGGCTACGCCAATATGGCGATCACCCACACCGATCTCCTCATCGCGGTCGGGACGCGCTTCGACGACCGCTTGACCGGCGGCATCGACACGTTCGCGCCGGAAGCGGAGGTCATCCACGTCGACATCGACCCCGCGGAGATCTCGAAGAACGTCTACGCGGACTACCCGCTCGTCGGCGACGCGGGGATCGTCATCGACCAACTGGACGACGCCATCAACACGGCCCCCGAGGCCGACGAGTGGCGCGAACAGGTCCAGACGTGGAAAGACGAGTACCCGATGGACTACGCGACGCCCGACGACGAACCGCTGAAGCCGCAGTTCGTCGTCGAGGTCCTCGACGAGGCCACCTCCGACGAGGCCATCGTCACGACCGGGGTCGGTCAGCACCAGATGTGGGCCGCCCAGTACTGGACGTACCGCGAGCCGCGCACCTGGGTGTCGAGCCACGGGCTCGGGACGATGGGCTACGGACTGCCAGCGGCGATCGGTGCACGAATCGCGGCCGACGACGACCAGGAAGTCGTCTGCGTCGACGGCGACGGCTCGTTCCTGATGACGATTCAGGAGCTTTCGGTCGCGGTCCGCGAGGAACTGGACATCACCGTCGCAGTGCTCAACAACGAGTACATCGGGATGGTCCGCCAGTGGCAGGACGCCTTCTTCGAGGGGCGTCGGATGGCCGCCGAGTACAACTGGTGTCCCGAGTTCGACAAACTCGCAGAGGCGTTCGGCGCGCGCGGTTTCCGCGTCGACGACTACGACGAAGTCGCAGACACCGTCGAGGAGGCCCTCGAATACGACGGTCCGTCCGTCATCGACTTCCACATCGACCCGGCGGAGAACGTCTACCCGATGGTTCCCTCTGGCGGCGCGAACGGACAATTCGCTCTGACGGATGATCAGCTATGAGTTCTGACGACGACCTGCCCAAGCACGGACTGCAAGGACCGGCCCCCGAAGAGCGCCCGCACCCCGAAGGGCGACGTAACTCCCAGGGGATCCGTATCGACCCCGAGGCGGAAGCCGAACACGAACCGCGGCGTGCGGTCATTTCGGCGCTCGTCGAGGACGACCCGGGCGTGCTCTCGCGCGTCTCCGGGCTGTTCTCCCGCCGGCAGTTCAACATCGAGAGCCTCACCGTCGGGCCGACCACCGTCGAGAACCACTCGCGGATCACGATGGTCGTCGAAGAGCCCGATCCGGGGATCGACCAGATCGAGAAGCAACTCGCCAAACTCAAGCCCGTCATCTCCGTCGGTGAACTCGACGCCGACGCCGTGCGGACCGAGCTCGTCCTCCTGAAAGTCGAGGGCGACGACCCCGACAAGGTCCACGCCGTCACGGAGATGTACGACGGACAGACGCTCGACGCCGGACCGCGGACCATCACGGTCCAACTCACCGGCGACGAACAGAAGATCGACGACGCGATCGACGCGTTCCGCCAGTTCGGCATCATCGAGATCGCCCGAACGGGATACACGGCGCTGGCACGCGGCGATCAGGCGACCGTGCCGGGCGAGAAGCCAGGCACAGCAGACGAACCCACACAACCCACAAACGCACAATGACAGACCTGAACACGACAGTATACTACGACGACGACGCGGATCGCTCATACATCGACGACAAGACCGTAGCCGTACTCGGATACGGCAGCCAGGGTCACGCGCACTCTCAGAACCTCGCAGACAGCGGTGTCGACGTGATCGTCGGCCTGCGCGAGGACTCCTCCTCGCGCGCCGCTGCCGAGGCAGATGGCCTGCGCGTCGAGACGCCCGCCGACGCCGCCGCCGAGGCGGACATCGTCTCCGTGCTCGTCCCCGACACCGTCCAGCCGGCTGTCTTCGAGGAGATCAAGGACGGACTCGACGCGGGCGACACGCTTCAGTTCGCACACGGATTCAACATCCACTACAACCAGATCCGCCCGCCCGAAGACGTCGACGTGACGATGGTCGCGCCGAAGTCGCCGGGCCACCTCGTCCGCCGGAACTACGAGGCCGGCCAGGGCACGCCCGGTCTCGTCGCCGTCTACCAGGACGAGACGGGCGAGGCGAGAGACGAAGCGTTCGCGTACGCGCACGCGATCGGCTGTACTCGCGCCGGCGTCATCGAGACGACGTTCCGCGAGGAGACCGAGACCGACCTCTTCGGGGAGCAGGCCGTCCTCTGCGGCGGGATGACCGCGCTCGTCCGCGAGGGATTCGAGACGCTCGTCGACGCCGGCTACTCCCCGGAGATGGCGTACTTCGAGTGTCTGAACGAACTGAAGCTCATCGTCGATCTGATGTACGAAGGCGGCCTCTCCAATATGTGGGACTCCGTCTCCGACACCGCCGAGTACGGCGGCCTGACTCGCGGCGACCGCATCATCGACGAGCACGCGCGCGAGCAGATGGAGGAGGTCCTCGAAGAGGTCCAGGACGGCACCTTCGCCCGCGAGTGGATCGCGGAGAACCAGGCCGGCCGACCGTCCTACACCCAGCTGAAGCACGCCGAGGAGACCCACGAGGTCGAAGAGGTCGGCGCACCGCTGCGCGACCTGTTCTCGTGGGCCGACGAGGGCGACGAAGCCGAAGCCGCCGAAGCGGCCGCTGACGACTGAACGACGGAAATGACAGTGACACAGGTATACACGGAAATCCGCGGTGATGTAGATGAGTGAGGGAACGCTGTACGACAAAGTCTGGGAGGAACACACGGTCGCGGAACTGCCGACCGGACAGACGCAACTGTTCGTCGGCCTCCACCTCATCCACGAGGTGACGAGTCCGCAGGCGTTCGGGATGCTGCAGGAGCGCGATCTGGAAGTCGCCTATCCCGAACTGACGCACGCGACGGTCGATCACATCGTGCCGACGTCGGATCAGTCGCGGCCGTACCGCGACGACGCCGCCGAGGAGATGATGTCCGAACTCGAACAGAACGTCCGCGAGTCGGGCATCCAGTTCTCGGACCCGAACTCGGGCGATCAGGGGATCGTCCACGTCATCGGGCCCGAGCAGGGACTCACCCAGCCCGGCAAGACGATCGTCTGCGGCGACTCTCACACCTCGACGCACGGCGCGTTCGGCGCGTTGGCGTTCGGGATCGGGACGAGCCAGATCCGCGACGTACTCGCGACCCAGACCGTCGCGATGGAGAAGAAAGACGTCCGGAAGATCGAGGTCACGGGCGAACTCGGCCCGGGCGTCGAGGCGAAAGACGTCATCCTCGAAGTGATCCGTCGTCTCGGTACCGAGGGCGGCGTCGGCTACGTCTACGAGTACGCCGGCGAAGCCATCGAGAACCTCGATATGGAAGGTCGGATGAGCATCTGTAATATGTCCATCGAGGGCGGCGCCCGCGCGGGCTACGTCAACCCCGACGAGACCACCTACGAGTGGCTCGAAAACACCGACTACTTCCAGGAGAACCCCGAGAAGTTCGACGAACTCAAGCCCTACTGGGAGTCGATCCGCTCCGACGACGACGCCGAATACGACGACGTCGTCACGATCGACGGCTCCGAACTGGAACCCGTCGTCACGTGGGGTACCACGCCCGGGCAGGGCGTCGGCATCTCCGAGCCGATCCCCGAGCCCGAGTCGCTGCCGGAGGACAAACAGGACACCGCGCGACGCGCACAGGAGCATATGCGTGTCACCCCCGGCGAGACGATGGAGGGCTATCAGATCGACGTCGCCTTCCTCGGCTCGTGTACGAACGCGCGCCTGCCCGACCTCCGTCGGGCCGCGAACGTCGTCGAAGGCCGACAGGTCCACGAGGACGTCCGCGCGATGGTCGTCCCCGGGAGCCAGCGCGTGAAGGCTGCCGCCGAAGCCGAAGGCCTCGACGAGATTTTCGAGGACGCCGGCTTCGAGTGGCGGAACGCGGGCTGTTCGATGTGCCTCGGGATGAACGAGGACCAACTGGAGGGCGACGAGGCGTCCGCCTCCTCCTCGAACCGGAACTTCATCGGACGGCAGGGCTCGAAAGACGGCCGTACCGTCCTGATGAACCCGCGAATGGTCGCCGCGGCGGCGATCAAAGGCGAGGTAACTGACGTGCGCAAACTGAAGGAGGTGACGCTGGCATGACCGACGAGATCCCAGAAATCGACTCCGTGACGGGGACGGGCGTCCCCATCCGCGGGAACGACATCGACACCGACCAGATAATCCCGGCTCGCTTTATGAAGGTCGTCACGTTCGACGGCCTCGGCGAGTTCGCGTTCTTCGACCTCCGGTTCGACGAGGACGACAACCCGAAGGACCACCCCTTCAACGAACCGCAGTTCCAGGACGCCTCGGTGCTCGCCGTCAACGCCAACTTCGGCTGTGGCTCCTCCCGAGAGCACGCGCCGCAGGCGCTGATGCGCTGGGGGATCGACGCCATCGTCGGCGAGTCATTCGCCGAGATCTTCGCCGGCAACTGCCTCGCGTTGGGTATCCCGACGGTCACGGCCGATCACGAGGAGATCGTCGCCCTGCAAGAGTGGATCGACGAGAACCCCGACGGCGAGATCGACGTCGACGTCGAAGCCGAGACCGTCACCTACGGAGACACGACGATCGAAGCGACGGTCGACGACGCCCAGCGACGGGCGCTCACCGAGGGCGTCTGGGACACGACGGCGCTGATGAAGTCCAACGCCGACGCAGTCGCCGAGAAAGCCGCCGAACTCCCCTACGTCGATGTCTGAGGAGATCGTCGTCATCGAAGGCGACGGCATCGGCGGAGAGGTCGTTCCCGCGGCCGTCTCCGTGCTCGAAGCCGTCGGCGAATTCGACTTCGTCGAGGCTGAAGCCGGCGACGCCGTCAAGGAAACGACCGGCGAGGCGCTCCCCCAGGAGACCTACGACACCGTCGCCGAGGCCGACGCGACGCTGTTCGGCGCGGCCGGCGAGACGGCCGCCGACGTCATCCTCCCGCTTCGGGAGGCCGTCGGATCGTTCGTCAACATCCGCCCGGCGCGAGCGTACCCCGGCGTCGACGCGGTGCGCCCGGAGACCGATCTGGTCTTCCTGCGTGAGAACACCGAAGGGGTCTACGCGGGCCACGAGGACGAACTCTCGGAGGACCTCTCGACGCTGACGCGCGTCGTCACGACCTCCGCGTCCGAGCGACTGGCCGAGTTCGCCTGCGAGTACGTCGACGAACGCGAGGAGGACGGTTTCCAGGTCGTCCACAAGGCGAACGTGATGCGCGAGACCGACGGCCGGTTCCGCGACGCCGTCGTCGACGTCGCCGAGTCCGAGGGCGTCGAGACCGAAGAAGTGCTGATGGACGCGTTCGCGACGCGCGTCTGTCTGGACCCGACGCAGTTCGACGTGGTCGTCTGTCCGAACCTCGCGGGCGACGTCCTCTCGGACCTCGCGGCCGGCCTCGTCGGCGGCCTCGGGCTACTACCGTCGGCGAACGTCGGCCCCGACAACGCGCTGTTCGAACCGGTCCACGGGACCGCCCCGGACATCGCGGGCGAGGGCGTCGCCAACCCGTCGGCGGCGGTCCTCTCGGCGGCGATGATGCTCGAACACCTCGGCTACGACGACGAGGCCGCGAACGTCCGGAACGCGGTCGAATCCGTGCTCGAAGACGGTCCGCGGACGGCCGACCTCGGCGGCGACGCCGGGACCGAAGACGTCACGAACGCGATCATCGATCGACTCGAATAACGGCGCTGTCGCGCCGTTTCGTTTTCTCGTCAGTTTCGCGAACACCCATCTGCTCAGGTATGCTCGAAGACGACATCGACCGGCTGTTTCCGCGAGCGCACATCGCGCTCTCGGACCCGCCGGCGAGTAAACGGGCCGCGATCGAGTTCCTTCTGGATCTCCTCGCGGCCAACGACCGCGTCTCCGACCGAGGGGCCGCGTTCGACGCGTTGTGTGAGCGCGAGAATGTGGCCCCAACCGGCGTCGGAATGGGAATCGGGATCCCACACGCCAAGACGGCAGCCGTTGCGGAGCCGTCAGTCGCGTTCGCTCGCTCCCGCGCGGGCCTCGACTTCGACGCGGTGGACGACGAGCCCGTGCGCTTGCTGTTTCTGATCCTCGTGCCCGAGGTGGGAGCCGAGGAACACTTACACATCTTGAGTTCCCTTTCGCGAGCACTGATGCACGAAGACGTTCGAGAGACGCTGTTCGGGGCCGACGACGCAGAGACCGTCCAGAACGCCGTTCGGGAGGCGATGGACTGATGCCCGAGCGCGTCGTCACCGTCGTGCCCGAAGACGGCCTCCACGCGCGGCCCGCCTCGAACTTCGTCGAGGCGGCGAGCGAGTACGATATCGAGATCCAGGTGGGTCACGTCGACGGCGACTTGGTGAACGCGGCGAGTATGCTCGCAATCACGGGACTCGGCGTCACCGCGGGCGAGGACGTGCGACTGGTCGCGGAGGGCCAAGAGGCCGAGGCTGCGCTCGACGAACTCGAACGCATCCTCTCGACGCCGGAAGGCGAAGGCTGAGTCGATGACCGAGCGTCGACTCTCCGGCGTCGGCGCCACCCCGCTGTCGGGCGTCGGCACCGCCGTCTGGTACGCGCCCGACGCCGAACTCGGGTCTCCGCCGGACCCGGAGACGATCGACGCTGACGTCGAGCGCGAGCGGTTCGAGACGGCGCGCGACGCGGCTCGCGAGGAGATCCGCGCCGAACGCGAGCGCACCGCAGCGCGCCTGGGCGAGGCGGAAGCCGAAGTGTTCGACGCCCACGTTCAGTTCCTCGACGATCCGCAGATCACCGAGGGCGTCGAAGCCGCGATCGACGACGGACTCCCGGCCGAGCACGCGGTCGATCGTACCTTCGAGCAGTTCATCGAGCAGTTCGAGGGGATGGAGGGGCGAATGGCCGAGCGCGCAGACGACCTCCGCGACGTCCGGGATCGGCTCGTGCGCGCGCTCGGCGGCGACGAACGCGCCGACCTCGGGTCGCTGCCGGAGGGCAGCGTCGTACTCGCAGAGCGCTTGACGCCGAGCGACACCGCACAGCTCGATCCCGAGCGCGTCGCCGGCTTCGCCACCGTCACCGGCGGGCGGACGTCCCACGCCGCGATATTCGCGCGCTCGCTCGCCCTGCCGGCGATCGTCGGCGTCGGCACAGCGCTACGGAACGTCGCGGACGGGACCGACGTCGTCGTCGACGGCCGCGACGGAACCCTTCTGGTCGACCCCGACGAGGAGACCCGCGGGGAGACCGCGGGCGAGGAAGCCGTCGAGGTCCGCGACGGTACTGTCGAGACGGCGGACGGAGCGCCCATCGAGGTCGCCGCGAACGTCGGCACGGAAGCGGACCTGGCCTCGGCGGTCGAGCGCGGCGCCGACGGGATCGGGCTGTTCCGAACGGAGTTCCTCTTTCTCGACCGGGAGTCGCCGCCGGGCGAAGACGAGCAGTACGAGACCTACCGTGAGGCGCTGGAGACGTTCCCCGACGGACGCGTCGTCGTGCGGACGCTCGACATCGGCGGCGACAAGCCCGTCGCGTACCTGGATCTGCCCGACGAGGAGAACCCGTTCCTCGGCGAGCGCGGTATCCGACGGTCGCTCGGTCCCGACGCAGATCTCTTCGAGACGCAACTGCGCGCACTCCTGCGTGCGGCGGGCGAGGAGGCGGGCGGAGAGCTTTCGGTGATGCTCCCGCTCGTCGCCACCGTCGACGAAGTCCGCCAGGCGCGCGAGACGGTGGAGTCAGTCGCGGCCGACCTCGAATCCGAGGGCGTCTCCGGCGCGCTCCCGGAGTTCGGCGTGATGATCGAGACGCCCGCGACGGCGTTTCTCGCCGACGCACTCGTCGAGCACGTGGACTTCTTCAGCATCGGCACGAACGACCTCGTGCAGTACGTGATGGCCGCAGAGCGCGGCAACGACCGCGTGGCAGCGCTGGGCGATTACCGCCAGCCCGCGGTGCTCCGTGCGATCCACACGACAGTCGCGGCGGCCCAGGGGACCGACGTCTGGGTCGGGATGTGCGGCGAGATGGCCGGCGACCCCGACGTGACGGAACTGCTCGTCGGCCTCGGGCTCGACGAACTGAGTATGAGCGCGGTCGCAGTGCCACAAGTCAAGCGAGCCGTGAGCGAGACGACCGTCGCAGACGCGCGCGAACTCGCAGCGCGCGCGCTCGCGGCCAGCACGAAACGTGAAGTCGACTGTCTGCTAACGGGGACCACACGATGAACGTCGTCGCAGTCACGTCCTGTCCGACCGGGATCGCTCACTGCCAGATGGCGGCCGAGAACCTCGAACGGACGGGCGAGCGGCTCGGCCACGAGATCAAAGTCGAAGTCCAGGGCGCGGTTGGCACACAGAACGAGCTCACAGCCGCCGAGATCGACGACGCGGACGCGGTCATCATCGCCGCCGACACGGCAGTCAGTCGCGACCGCTTCGAGGGCAAACCGCTCGTGGGGGCATCGGTGAAAGACGGCGTCGACGATCCCGAGGGCCTCTTCGAGCACGCGGTCGACCTCGTGGAGGCGGGCGGGACCAGAACCATCGAAGTCGGTGGTGGCAGCGGGGGCGAGTCGGATGCGGGTGCCGGCGCGAACGGAGCGACGGCAGGTACAGCGAGCGACGCCACCGAGGACGATTCGGGTCGCCGCAGTGACGACCGCGGGCAAGGTCTCTTGGCACGGATCAAGAAGCTGTTCTCCTGATCCGGTCGCTGTGCGCCGGTACGGATGCCGCTGCTCCGAGGTCACGAACCACCTGTGACAACGTCTCGTTTACGCCCCGTTTGTTCGCTATTCGATCAGCCGACGGGTTCCGGGAGGAACGGCTCGGGGTCGTCGTGGACGAACGTCACGGTGTCGTCGTTCAGCCGACGGCAGAAGAGCCGTATCGTCCCCGTCTCCCGGATCGACTCGACGGTGTCGGTGGCCCCGCTCGGATCGTAGTAGGCGGGGACGAAGACGGCAGTCTCGGTTTCGGGGTCTCGCTCGGCGACGAGCAGATACATCAGTCCGTCGCCCGCAGCGCGGAACACCTCGACGTCACGGAACGACTGGCGTTCGACGAGGCGTTCGAGTTCCTCGAACTCGGGGCCAGAGAGGAGAACGTCGATGCCCGTCCGGCGTTCGGAGTCGACAAGGACCGAGTCACCGGGGTGGAGTTCGAGCGTCGTCCACCCGCGGTCCCGGTATTCGGCCGCGGTCGCCTCCATATCCTCGATCACTGCCGGCCAGCCTTCCTGTGCGTGTACGTTCGGAGGGGCGTCGTCTGCGGGCGGTTCGGTCATACGGGCACGCGTTCCGGTAGCGCCATAAATGGTTCCCCGCTCCCCAAGATATTTCTCCTGGAAGTGCACTATGGGAGAAAGTGACAAACCTCCTCTCGCTCTCGAACCTCCGGACCCAGTTCAGAACAGAACGGGGTGCGGTCAAGGCCGTCGACGGGATCGACCTCACGGTCGAGGCCGGCGAGACCGTCGGCCTCGTCGGCGAGTCAGGGTCCGGCAAGAGCGTCACCGCCCTGTCCGCGATGGACCTCGTCGACGACCCGGGCGAGATCGTCGGCGGTCGCATCACCCTCCGCGATACGGCCCTGGCCACCAGGCTCCTCGACGAGTTCGGCAACGCGCTCGTCCCGTACCCCTCCGAACTGATTGATGCGGTCGCGGCCATCAGTAGCGACCTCCGCGCCGGCACGCACGTCCGCGACACGTCGGCAGAACTCCGGGCGATAGCCGACGACCTCGCCGGCGTAGCGGACCCGGCGGACCTCGCGTCCGACCTCCGAACGGCCGCCGATCGGCTCGATGACCGGACCGCTGCCGAAGCCGTCGGTGACGAACTCGCCGCGGCGCTCGACGACGCCGCCGACGGGTTCGTCTACGTCGACGACGACGCCCGGGCCCGAATCCGCGACGGCGCGAACCCGAACGACGTCGAAATCTCAGATGGCGTCGTCGACGTGACGGCCGCCCCCGAGGCGGCCGTCCGGCGCATCCGCGGCGGCGAGATGGGGATGATCTTCCAGGACCCGATGACCTCGCTGAACCCGGCGATTCCCGTCGGCGAGCAGATCGCCGAGTCGCTACGACTCCATCGGTACGGCGGCCAAAAGCGAGACTCCTGGCTCAACGGCATCCGCGAGATCCTCCCGAAGGTCGGGGGGCGTGACGGCGACAACGAGGTGATGGAGGAGGTCCTCAGAATGCTCCAGGCGGTCGGAATCCCGGAGGCGAAACAGCGACTGAACGACTATCCACACGAGTTCTCCGGCGGGATGCGCCAGCGGGTGCTCGTCGCTATCGCGCTCGCCTGCCGGCCGAACCTCCTCATCGCCGACGAACCCACGACCGCTCTCGACGTGACTATCCAGGCGCAGATCCTCGATCTCATCGACGACCTCCAGACGGACTTCGGGATGTCCGTCCTGATGATCACCCACGACCTCGGCGTCGTGGCCGAGACCTGTGATCGCGTCGCCGTGATGTACGCCGGCGAGATCGTCGAGGAGGGCCCCGTCGAGGAAATCTTCCACAATCCGAGCCATCCCTACACCTACACCCTGCTGGAGTCCGTCCCGACCGAGGAAAAAGAGCGGCTGACCCCGATCGAGGGGAACGTCCCCGACCTGATCGATATGCCCGAGGGCTGTCACTTCGCGCCTCGCTGCCCGTGGGCCGAAGACCAGTGTCTCGAAGGCGAAATACCCTATCTCCAGCACGGGCCGGCCGACGTCGATCACCGATCGAAGTGCGTCCACGAGGCGTTCGACAAGGCGGCGTACGGAACGGAGGGCGTCGAGGCCGGGACCGAGCCCGACATCGGCGAGACGCTCGTCGAGGTGACGGGTATGCGCAAGTACTACGAACAGGAGGACAGTCCCCTCGATCGCGTGTTGGGGAGCGGCGGCCCGAGCGTCAAGGCGGTCGACGGCGTCGACCTGAACGTCCGCGAGCGGGAGACCCTCGGACTCGTCGGCGAATCCGGCTGCGGAAAGTCCACCGCGGGGCGGGCGATCCTCTACCTGGACCCGCCGACCGACGGCACCGTCGTGTTCGCGGGCGACGACCTCGGGACGCTCTCGAAGTCCGAACTCCGGAAGCGCCGGAAGGATATGCAGATGGTGTTCCAGGATCCGATGTCGAGTCTGGATCCGCGGATGACGGCGGGCCAGACGATTATGGAACCGCTGAAGATCCACGGCCTCGCCGAGGGTCGCCGCCGCGAGCGGGTGTTCGAGTTGATGGAGGCAGTCGGACTCGAACGCGGACAGTACGGACGGTACCCGCACGAACTCTCCGGCGGCCAGCGCCAGCGGGTCGGGATCGCGCGGGCGCTCGCTGTCGATCCCGACTTCATCGTCGCCGACGAGCCGGTGTCGGCCCTGGACGTCTCGGTCCAGGCGCAGATCATCAACCTCCTCGAAGATCTCCAAGAGGAGTTCGGGCTCACGTACCTGTTCATCGCCCACGACCTGAGCGTCGTCAGGCACATCTCCGACCGAGTGGCCGTGATGTACCTCGGCGAGATCGTCGAGGTGGCCGAGACGGACGACCTATTCGAGACGCCGAAGCACCCCTACACGAGGGCGCTGTTGTCGGCGATTCCGGAACCGGATCCGCTCGCAGACACCGGCGATCGCACGATCCTCAAGGGGGACGTCCCCTCGCCGATCAACCCGCCCTCGAACTGCCGGTTCCGGACCCGTTGTCCGTCGATCATCCCACCGGACGACTTAGACATCGAGCAGGAGCGGTATCGCGAAGTGATGTTCTACCGGCAGCGGCTCGAAGCCGGCGACGTCGACCTCGACGCCATCGAGTCGGAGGTCCGCATCGAAGCCGAGACGACACCCACCGCCGTCGCAGACGGTGGTGAACACGCGGCCCTATTCGAGTACTTCTTCGACGGTCCGCTCTCGGGAGAGGCCGAAGCGGCGGTCGCGGAGTCCTTCGAGCACCTCGAGAACGACCGCTGGGAGCAGGCCGAAGCGACGCTCCGGGACACCTTCGAGAGTATTTGTGAACGAAAACACCCGAAACTCGGGGAGAGCGACCACCCGGCTGCCTGTCACTTGCACGACGAAGAACCGGAGTAATTTTCTGTTTTTCCGCCAGTATTATTAATCTAGCAACATATTCCCTGAGGTATGGCCTCAAACACCAAGGACCCCTCGAGACGGGATTTCCTGAAGCGGGCCGGCGGCGCGACGGTCGCAACGGCGTCGATCACCACGCTCGCCGGGTGCGGCGGCGGGAACGACGACACCGAGACCGAAACGGACGCCGGTGGCGACACCGGCGACGGCGACACCGAAACAGAGGGTGACACCGGCGATGGCGAGGGTGAGGAAACGACCAGGCTCCGGTATGGCCGCGGTGCCCACTCGAGTACCCTGGACCCGCAGAACACCACGAGCGGCGAGGTCGCGAAGGTGACGAATCAGGCCTACGATGGGCTGATCAGTTTCCAGGTCGGCGAGGCGTCTCTCACCGAGGGGCTCGCAACCGACTGGTCGATGGACGGCGAATCGGTGACGCTCACGCTGCGTGAGGGAGTGACGTTCCACGACGGATCGGACTTCACCGCCGACGACTTCATCGCCACGTACCGCCGGTTCGTCGACGAGGACTACGAGTACTACTTCGAGGACGCCTCGGTGTACGGTCCGTTCACGCTGGGGAACTGGATCGAGAGCGTCGAAGCAGCGGGCGACTACGAGCTCTCGATCACCCTGACCCAGACGTACGCGCCGTTCCTCCGCAACCTCGCGATGTTCGCGGCCGTCGTCATCTCCCAGGAGGCGATCGAAGGCGACACCAACCTCGGCGAGGAGATGGTCGGCACCGGACCGTTCCAGTTGGAGACGCTCGACGACGCCAACAACCGCATCCGCCTCACTGCCTTCGACGACTACTGGGGCGACGGTCCGAACGTCGACGAGGTTCTGTTCCTGACCCGCGGACAGAACTCCACGCGGGCGCAGGCGCTCGTCGAACAGGAACTCGACATCATCGACGGTCTCGACCCCGACAGTATGCAGATCGTCGAAGGGTCCGACACCGCCGAGAACCGGACGGCGACCGGAATCAACATCGGGTATATGGCGTTCAACCTCTCGCGGGTCGAGGCGTTCCGCGACCGGCGCGTCCGCCGGGCGATCAGTTACGCGATCGACACGCAGGCGATCGTCGAGAACATCTACTCGGGAATCGCCACGCAGGCCGACCAGCCGATCCCACCCGCACTGTTCGGCCACAACGACGACATCAGCCCCTACGAACACGACCCCGAACAGGCCCAGAGCCTCCTCGACGAGGCCGGCTACGGCGACGGGTTCTCCTTTACGCTGACGACCTTCCAGAACCCCCGTGGCTACAACCCCGCACCGCTCCCGACCGCACAGACGATCAGAACGAACCTCGCGGAGATCGGTATCGAGATGTCGATCGACGACCGACAGTTCTCGGATTACCTCACCTACACCAGTCAGGGGCGCCACGATGCGACGCTCGCGGGGTGGTACACCGACAACGCCGACCCGGACAACTTCTGTTACGTCCTCTTGCACCCGCAAGTCGAGGTGCCCGACGGACAGGACTGGGTCTCTTGGGACACCGAGGGCTACAACACCTCGAACAACGCCGCGTGGGCGAACACCGAGTATATGGACCTCGTCGAGCAGGCCCAGCGGACCACGAATCAGGACGAGCGGGCACAGTTGTACCGCGAGGCCGCACAACTCGCACACGACGAAGCCCCCTGGGTGTTCATCGACTACGCCGACGAAGTCCGCGGCGTCGCTAACACCGTGAGCAACTACACCGTCGCTGCGATCGGCGGCCCATTCCTCGAAGTTGTCGAGGTCGAGTAACGAGTACCGTCTCATTCAGTATCTCACTCACCGCGCCCCAGAATGGTCTCGAATCGATTCGTCCTGAAACGGCTGCTCCTCTTGTTCCCCGTGCTGTTCGGGGTCGCGACCGTCGTCTTCGCCATCCTTCATCTCTCGCCCGGCGATCCGGCCGTGGTCATCGCCGGCGACAGAGCGAGCCAGGAGTTCGTCGAGCAGATCCGCTCGGATCTCGGACTCGACGACCCGCTGTGGCAGCAGTACGTCCGGTTCCTCGGCGACGTCGCGACGTTCGACTTCGGTCAGTCCTACCAGGTGAACCGCGGCACGCCGGTGAGCCAGATCCTCGTCGACCGGCTTCCGATCACAATCGAACTCGCGCTGCTCGGGCAGTTTGCGGGGCTCCTGTTCGGACTTCCGCTGGGCATCCTCAGCGCCGTCAAGCAGGACACCTGGACCGACCACCTCACCCGTGTCGGCGCGCTCAGCGGGATCAGCGTACCGATCTACTGGAGCGGCCCGCTTTTGATCCTGCTCTTCGCGCAGTTCCTCGGGATCTTGCCGACCAGCGGCCGGATCGGCTCGGAGTACTTCATCGAACCGGCCACGGGGTTGATCCTCGTCGACACGCTGTTAGCCGGGAACGTCCCGGCGTTCCAGTCTGCGGTCGTTCACCTGCTCCTGCCGGTGGTTGTGCTGGGGATCTACCAGATGGCCCTGCTCTCGCGGATGATGCGCTCGTCGATGGTCGAGGTGATCCGCCAAGACTACATACGGACTGCCCGGGCGAAGGGCCAAGGGTCGAAGATCACCGTGATGAAACACGGCCTCCGTAACGCGTTCATCCCCGTCATCACCGTCATCGGCATCCAGTTCGGCTCGCTCCTCGGCGGCGCCGTCCTCACCGAGACCGTCTTCGAGATCAACGGCATCGGCACGCTACTGGTGGACGCGATCAGCCGCAGCGACTACCCCGTCGTGCAGGGCACTGTCTTAGTCTTCGCCGTGCTGTACACGCTGGTCAACCTGGCGGTCGACATCACGTACTCGGTCCTCGATCCCCGCATCGAACAATGAGCACAGAAACACAGACCGGAACCGTCGATCGGAGCATCGTCGAGCGCCTGCGCGCGAGTCCGTTCCTCTCGCAACTCTTCTCGAACCGGCTCGCAGTCACCGGGCTCGTCATCATCGCCGTCGTCGTCGTGGTCGCGATCTACGCGCGGTTCACCTACGACCTCAGCAATCTGATGGCGACGCAGTTCGGCACCAACCCCTCGGAGGCCGCTCCCAGTATCGAGTACCCGTTCGGCACGGACGGACAGGCTCGTGACATCTTCCCGCGGGTGCTGTACGGCGCGTGGTACGCCGTCCTCTACGGAACCGTCACCGTCGCGGCCTCGACGTTCCTCGGGGTCGGCCTGGGCATCGTCGCGGCGTACTACGGCGACCTCACGGACAACGTCATTATGCGGACAATGGACGTCCTACTGTCGTTCCCGTCGCTCCTGCTGGCGCTCGCGCTCGTCACGATCTTCCCCGAGGAGCTGGGCCTGTGGCGTGCAGTCGGCGCGCTGACGCTCGTCTACACCCCCCGGTTCGCCCGTGTCGTTCGTGGCGCGGCGCTGAAAGTACTCGAAGACGAGTACACCGACGCGACGAAGGCGCTCGGCGCGACCGACCCGCGACTGCTCGTCCGGCACATTCTGCCGAACTGCCTCGCGCCGATCACCGTCCAGTCGACGCTCAACTACGGCCTCGCCATCATCGACATCGCCGCGCTCTCGTTCCTCGGCTTCGGCGCCAGTCCCGGCGAGCCGACCTGGGGGATGATGCTCTCGAACGGCGTCGAATTCGGGCTGTTCTCCGGGGCGTGGTGGTGGTCGTTCTTCCCCGGCCTGCTGCTCGCGCTGACCGTGCTCGGGTTCAACCTCCTCGGCGACGGGATGCGCGACGCGCTCGACCCGCGGATGCGGGAGACCGTTGACTGAGATCGACGTCCGACCGTTCGGTCGCGCGGTCACGCGGTGGGTCGGCGTCGGCGCGTTCGTCGGCGCTGTCGTCGCGGCCGCGCTTCTCTCGGTTGTCGGAGCCAAAGCCGCGACTGACGCTTCCTTCGCACTCGGTACGCTGGTGCTCGGATTCGGGGTCGCGACGTGGGCCGGAACGGTCGGCTTCGGCGAGTCGATGGCGGCGGTGCAGGATCACCTCGGCGGTGAGTCGGGGTGGAACCAGGGCGGGGCCCGGCAGGCGTTCGCCGTGCTGACCTGGATCGGCGTCGGCTGGTCGGCCGCCGCTGTCGTGGCCTCGATCCTACTCGTCGGCCTGTGAGCTGGCCGGTGATCGTCGCTGACGAGTGAGACGTTGGACACGACCGGACAGTGACCGGGCGCTTAAGTTTCCCCACGGCGTGGTCCCGGGTATGCCACAGGTGCACCTCGACGAGGAGACGGTTGCGCGACTGGACTCGCTCCGTCAGGAAGACGAAGACTACGACGAAATCGTCACCGAACTCATCAACATCTACGAAGCCGAGGAACTGACGCTGTTCCGTACCGGCGACGAAATCTGATCTCCGCCTCAGTCGGCTGTCGTCCCGGCCTCGACCCCACTCTCCGGGTTCTTCTTCGCGTTACTGCTGGCGGCAGCGCTCGTGACCGATCGGCGAGCAGCGACTACGGCAAGTTCGCGGATCTAACAGAGGCGGTAGCGCTCGGCGTCCTGGTCGATCAGGCCGCGTTCACACAGCGTCGAAAGAATACTGTACAGCGAAATCTTCTTCATCTCCAGACTGGATTCGAGTTCGGAAATCGTCGCTTCCCCATACGTCGACAGGAATAGATAGACGAGTTTCGCGCGCGGCGATTCGAGTTCGGACGGAATCGTCGGCGCTTCGAGCCCTGCTGTCGGTCGTGTGTGCATCGTGCCCTGCATCGTTGTTGTCTACTCCTTGGATTCGACGATAATAAAACCCATCCACGACGATTGTCGAACAGCCCCGATTCGAGAAATAGCGATAGAGCGCCTCTCAGGCCCGCTTTGCGAAATGTGGACGAATGTTCATTTCTTTTTCGCCGGCGATCGTCGCCGTTTTTTTCGACTGGTGACGATATCGGCGCGGCCGAGCGGCCGGGGCGCGTCTCGGTACAGTGGAAGGGGCGGGAGTCGAACCACGCGAAGCCGTAAGCCGGCGCGACCGTATGACGGTCACTGCCGGATTGCTCTACCACTGAGCCACCCTTCCGATCGAAACCTACGCGACGCTGTCGTATATGGATGACGGCACCTCCGTCCGAGCAGAAAAAACGACGGTGGAACGGCGTTCAGTAGCTCCGGATCTTCGGCTCGTAGCGCTTCTCTTCGCCTTCCAGCAGCACCGGCTTGTACCACAGTTCCGGCGACCCGTCGTTCCACGAGAGCATCGTGTGCTTCAGCCAGTTCTCGTCGTCGCGCTCCTGGTACTCCTTCCGCCAGTGCGCACCACGGAACTCGTCGCGCGCCAGCGCGCCGAGCGTGATGGCTTCGGCGATGTCGATGATGTTCCGCGTCTCGATGGTGTGCAGCAGGTCCGTGTTGAACGTCCGCGATTGGTCCGCGACGCCGACGTTCTGGTACGCTTCGCGAGCGTCACGGATGTCGCGGAGCGCCTGCTTGAGGCCGTCCTCCTCTCGGAACACGTTGACGTGCTGGGTCATCGACTCCTGGACGTCCGAACGGATCTCCGAGTGGTTGCGGCCGTCGTTCTCCAAGAGCGCGTCGACGCGCCGGTCCGTGCGCTCGGTCGCGCGCGCGACGAGTTCGTCAGGCGAGAGATCAGAGCCCTCGGCGGCCGCACCGCCGTCCGCGACGGCGTCGGCGCCGGAGATACCAGCCTCGCCGGGAGCGACTGGCGTCTCGACGTCGCCGGACTCCCACTCACCGCGCTTGCCGGTGGTGATCTCGGCCTCTCCGAGATCGCGACCCGCGGCGTGGTGGCCCGCGCGCGCACCGAAGACGATGAGTTCCGGCAGCGCGTTCCCGCCCAGACGGTTCGAACCGTGGACGGACGCACACGCGCACTCGCCGGCGGCGTAGAGCCCCCCGATACACGTCTCACCGTTCTCGTCGGTCTCGATGCCGCCCATCGCGTAGTGCTGGCCGGGCTTGACTGGCATCGGTTCTTCGAGCGCGTCGACGCCCTCGAAGTCCTTGGCCAAGTGGAGGATGTTCTCGAGGCGGTCGGTGATACGCTCCTCGCCGAGGTGGCGCATATCGAGGTGGACGTACTCGTCCTCGATGCCGCGCCCCTCGTTCACTTCGCTCAGTTCGGCGCGAGCGACGACGTCGCGTGAGGCGAGTTCGCCGTCGTTGCTGGCGTACCCGTACTCGAACATGAAGCGCTCGCCCTCGGAGTTGTAGAGGATTCCACCCTCGCCGCGAACCCCCTCGGAGATGAGCACGCCCGTGCTGGGCAGACTCGTCGGGTGGAACTGGATGAACTCCATGTCCTCGATCGGGACGCCGGCGCGGTAGGCCATCGCGACGCCGTCGCCGGTGTTCGCGACGGCATTGGTGGTGTGATCGAACACCTGGCCGAGACCGCCGGTCGCGAGGATGACGCCGTCGCGGGCGCGGAAGCCCTCGATGTTTCCGGACTGGATGTCGTAGCCGACGACGCCGTGGCAGGTCCGGTCTTCGGGGTCGTCCTCGTCGCTGACGGCCAGATCGAGGACGTACCACTCGTCGTAGACCTCGATGCCGCGCTTGACGAGCTGTTCGTACATCGTGTGCAGGAGCTGATGTCCCGTCTCCGCACCGGCGTAGGTCGTCCGCGGGAACGAGAGGCCGCCGAACGGACGCTGGGAGACGCGGCCGTCCTCCTCTCGGGAGAAGGCCATCCCCCAGTGTTCGAGTTGGATGACCTCCTCGGGACTGTCCTGCGCAAGGGTCTCGATCGCCGGCGCGTCGCCGAGGTAGTCCGACCCCTTCATCGTGTCGTAGGCGTGGTCCTCCCAGGAGTCGGCCTCGCGGAGCGCCGCGTTGATGCCGCCCTCGGCGGCCCCGGTGTGGCTTCGAACCGGGTGCAGTTTCGAGACGATGGCCACGTCGGCCCCTTCTTCCTGTGCCGCGATGGCCGCGCGAAGGCCCGCGCCTCCCGCGCCCACCACGATGACGTCGTGTTCGTGCATAATGTATGATTGCTGAATTGCGTTGGTCTCGTGTTCGTCGCGTGAATTGCGGTTACGTACTCCTCAGGTCTACCAGAACTTGAGGTTGTTCTTGACCGCTTCGCGCTTGAGTTCCTGGATGTGCTCGGTCAGCGGGATGTCCTTCGGACAGACCTCCGTACAGGAGAACTGGGTCTGACACCGCCAGACGCCGTGTTCCTGTTCGAGGATTTCGAGCCGCTGTTGCTTCATATCCTCGCCCTCACGCTCGTCCATCGTGAAGCGATACGCCTTGTTGAGCGCTGCCGGGCCGAGATACTGGTTGTCGCCCGCGGCAATGTTACACGAGGACATACACGCGCCACACCAGATACAGCGCGTGGACATCTTCACCTTCTCGCGGTTCTCACGCGTCTGATGCTGCTCTTCGAGTTCACCCTCCGGAAGCTCGTTCGTCTGGAAGTACGGCTCGACGGCCTCCATCTGGTCGTAAAAGTGCTCCATATCTACGACGAGGTCTTTGACGACCTCCGCGTGCGGGAGCGGTTCGATGCGGACCGGCTCTTCGAGGTCCGAGAGCTGTGTCTTACAGCAGAGGCGCTGGGAACCGTTGACGAACATCGCGTCCGAACCACAGATCGCCTGTCGGCAGGAGTGCCGGAACGTGAGGCTCGAATCGTACGTGTCGCGCGCGTACATCAGCGCGTCGAGGACGGTCATCCCCTTGTGGTAGGGGACGTGGAAGTCGTCGAAGCGCGGCTCTTTCTTGCCTGCGATCTCGGGATCGTAGCGGAACACCTTCAGATGGTAGGTGTCCTCTTCGTCGAGCGCTTTCTCCGCCTCTTCGGCCTGGCGCTGGCGCTCTTTCTCTTCGGCGCGCTGTCGCTTCTTTTCCAGCCGGCGTTCCTGGGCTGCAGACGTCGGTTCGGCCTCGGCGGCGGACGATTCTTCTTCGACCTGTTCGGGAAGTTGCGTGCTCATTGTACTGTGACGCTTAGAGTGGGACGCCTCCGGCCCACGCGAGTGCGGTTCGGACGCCCTGCACGATCACGACGGCGCTCGCGACGCCGAGGACCAGTTTCGCGGCGGTCTTGCGGGTCCCGGTGAGGCCCTGATTGATGAGGGCGTTGTAGACGCCGTTGACGCCGTGGAACGTCGCCGTCAGGAGGAACAAGATCATAAGCGAGAAGTACGTCAGCTCCTGCATCCGACCCTGCGACATCGCGAAGGTGACTTCGTCGGCGTGGTGGACGAAGTGCAGGAGGAAGAAGTGGAACGCGAGGACGACCACGAGGAACGCGGCCGTGATGCGCTGCCAGAGCCACCGGCGTCCACCGGCCTGGAACGAGGAGTAACGCTCGGCCATCAGCCGAACACCCCCGCGAGGAACGTCGGAACGCTCGCGACGACGATCGCACCCGTCAGGAGCAGCGACGCGTAGAAGCTCTTGTCCTGAGATTCCAGGCCGACGCCGAGGTCGACGAACAGTAGCCGGAGACCGTTGAGGATGTGGAAGACGGCCACTGCGAGCAATCCGACCTCCAGGATGCGGACGACCAGCAATCCCTCGAGCGTCTGGATCGTCGTCGTGTACGCATCCGGGCTCTGCAGTGCCGTCGAGAGGACGGCGATGTGGGTAAATAGGTACCCCACGAGCACCCAACCCGTGAACTTGTGGAACACCCAGGCCCACATTCCCGCTGAGAACTCCCGCCAGCGGCCGAAGTCCTCGATGAGGCCCCGATTGTAAGACTGACTCATACTCTTGTGAGATTCAGGACGGACCCACTATAGAACTTACGTGTACGGGTCGAGAGCCATTCGCTGGAACTATTTGCCAGCGCGTGTTCAGCGGCGAAATTGGCGGGTCGAGACCGCCTCGAAGCTACCGCGAACCGGCCGACTGTTCCCGTTCGACGACCCGGCGAACGTCTTCGTCGAGTTCGACGAGGTGACAGAGCGGATTGCCGGGGTAGACCACGGGGTTCTCCAGCACGCCGACGAGCAGGCCGGTGAAGGGGGCTTCGACGGCGATGTTGTCACTCTTGAACGGATCGGTGAGCGTGCAGATGCGTTCGCCCTCGTGGACCAGCGAGCCGCGCTCGTAGTGCATATCGACGATGCCACCGGCGTCTGCGCGAATCCACGTCTTCTCGCTCGCGCTGTCGATGACGGTGCGCCAGCCGGGCCAGCGGACTGAGCCGGCCTCCCGGAGTTCGTACTCGGCGAAGACGCTCTTGACGCCCGCGAGCGCGTCGTCGATGAGCCCGCGCTGGAATCGGTGGGCTTCGCCCATCTCGATCGTGACGGTCGGAATGCCGACCCGCGTCGCCTCCGTGCGGAGGACGCCGTCGCTCCCTTCGGAGTCGATGATCACGTTCGTGCCGAACGACCGGGCCAGCCGGGCGACGTCGTCGTCGGACATATCGGCCCTGACGTGGAGCATATTCGTCCGCCCGCGCGTGGACGTGTGGAAGTCGAGCCCGAAATCACAGGGGGCGACGAAGTTGTCGAAGATGCGCGCGGCCATCCGCTTCGCGCTCGTCGAGTCCTCGCGACCGGGGAACGATCGGTTCAGGTCGCGGTCGTAGATGGGGAGATAGCGCTGCTGGGCGAGGAACGCGGGGACGTTCAGCACCGGGAGACAGACGAGCGTGCCGGCGAGGTCCGAGAGGTCCCATTCGTGGGCGACCTCACGGACGACCTCGATGCCGTTGAGCTCGTCGCCGTGCGCGGCTGCAGACAGGAACACGGTCGGCCCATCCTGCTCGCCGTTGATGATGGTGACCGGAATGCGGACCGGGTCCCCGAGATACGTCTCGCTGATCCCGTAGCGGAGATTCTGCCGCTCTCCGGGTTCGACCTTCCCGCCGTTGTACGTGAAGGTCCCGTCGGTGCTCATACTCGCCGTGGACGGGCCGGGGGGATAAACGCTCGCACCGACTCCCGCGCTCGCGCTCGTGTCGACCCCCGAAGCGTGAAACGGTCACATCAGCGAAGTGTGAAACGGTCACATCAGCGAAGTGTGAAACGGTCACACCAGCTGTTCTGAGTGCTGGATCGGCACCTCTTTGATTGTGTGGTTGAGTACGGAACAATATGTCTTCCGACGGAGAGCAAGTTCGCGTAGGCGTCCTCTCGTTACACAACAGCAAGGAGACGAAGGCTATTCTCAACGCAGTCGACGATCTCGGCCACGACGGGATCTGGTTACGCCGGGAGAACTCCGCGATCTCCATCGAAGACGGCGACGTCGCGATCGAACCGGAAGTCGACGTCGTTGCCAACCGTCTGCTGCTCTCGAACACCGAAGAGCCGGCCGAACTACTCGGGCTGGCGACGACGTTCGAGCGGATCCGTCCGATGCTGAACGAGCCGGCGTCGGTCCTCACCGCCATCCACAAGTTCGCGACTGCGGCGACGCTCGCGAACTGGAACATCAAGGTCCCCGACGCCCTGCTCGCACTCTCGAACAACCGCCTGAACCAGGGTCGGGATCGGTTCGGCGAGGTCGGCGTCTACAAGTCCGCCATCGGAACGCACGGCGGCGGCACCTGGAAGGTCGATCTCACCGAACCCGTGAACCCCAAGGTCGGCAACCGTCAGGCGTTCCTGCAGGACCTCATCGACCGCGACGAGACGCGACACCGCGACCTCCGCGTCTACATCGTCGACGACGAGGTCGTCGGCGCGATGTACCGCTACGCGCCCGAAGGCGAGTGGCGGACGAACGTCGCACTCGGCGGCGACGTCGTCGACGCGACCGACGATATGCCGCAGGAAGCGCGGGAGACCGCGCTGTACGCCGCCGAAGTGATGGGACTGGATTACGTCGGCGTCGACCTCATCGAAGGTGACGACGGCTGGTTCGTCCTCGAAGTCAACCCGACGGCCGGATTCAAAGGGCTGCACAAAGCGACCGGCCGCAGTCCCGCGCCGTACATCGCAAAGCTCGCGATCGAGCGTGTCGGCGGCGACGTCGACGACGAGCGCGTCGAGGAACTGTCGGCGACGCTCGACGACTCCCGGCCCGCGGGGATGCCACGCGTCAGTTCGGGCCCGGTCGGCGACCGCCCGACGATCGGCTACATCGAGGAGGTCGTCGTCTCCGGTACCAGCGGGTCGACGCAGGCGAAAGCCAAGTCCGACACCGGGGCGACGCGGACGAGCATCGACACCTCGCTGGCCGCCGAGATCGGTGCCGGGCCGATCAAGAGTATGACGCGCGTGAAGTCCGGTTCGCTGAAGTCGGGGAAGGCCCGCCCGGTCGTCGACCTCGTCATCGGGATCGGCGGCACCCAGCACACAGTCACTGCGAGCGTCGAGGACCGCTCGCACATGGACTACCCCCTGCTCCTCGGTCGCGACATCCTCGAACACTACCAGGTCGACGTCACGCGCCGGACCGACGAACCCGGCCGCGACGACGAGGAGCGCGAAGAGGAGTACCTGGAGTAGACCTGCCCGTTTCACCGGCTCTTAGCCACTGTCTCTCGCGTTCGGTTCGTTCCGCACCAACGCTTAATAGATTCTCTCACGATCGTTCACAATGTATATGTCTCAACAGGTAGTCACCGAACTCGAGGTCGACGAGTACACGCTCGGGCTGGTCGGTCCCGATCAGGAGTGGGCCGGGACGGTCGCCGACGGCGGTACGGTCCGGACGCACACGCCGCCGGCCTGCTGGGGACCGATGATCACACCGAAGTTCCGGGGCGGTCACGAGGTCACGAAGCCGATCGCCGTCGACGGTGCGGAGGTCGGCGACGCGATCGCGATTCACATCAAGGACATCGAAGTGACGAGTGTCGCCACGAGCACCGGGTCGATGGCGGAACGCGAGGACGCCTTCGGCGACGACCCCTTCGTGGATCACCGCTGTCCGGAGTGCGGTGCCGAGTGGCCCGAGAGCGTCGTCGAGGGGACCGGCGAGGACGCCATCAGGTGTGCCGAGTGCGGTGCGAACGCCTCCTCGTTCGCGTTCGAGTACGGCATCACGACGGTCTTCGATGACGACTACGAGGTCGGCCTGACCGTCGACGAGGCGGCCGCCCACGACCTCGCCGAGCGCGCCGCGGAGGCGAGTGCGCTGCCGGAGAACTCCAGACAACATCCGATTCTGCTGTACGAACCGTCGGAGATGCCGGGGACGCTCGGACATCTCCGGCCGTTCCTCGGCAACATCGGGACGACGCCGCCGGTCGAACTGCCGGACTCCCATAACGCCGGCGACTTCGGCCAGTTCCTCATCGGTGCCAGCCACGAGTGGGGCCTCGAAGACGAATCGGAACTGGACGCCCGAACGGACGGGCATATGGACATCAACGCGGTCCGCGAGGGCGCAGTCCTGATCTGTCCGGTGAAAGTCGACGGCGGCGGCATCTACGTCGGCGATATGCACGCCAATCAGGGCGACGGCGAACTCGCACTCCACACGACGGACGTCAGCGGCCACACCGAGTTCGAGGTCGAGGTCATCAAAGGTCTCGACATCGGCGGACCGCTCCTTCTGCCCAACGAGGAGGACCTCCCGCACATCAGCAAACCGTACAGCGAATCGGACATCGAGCGTGGGCGCGAACTCGGCGCGCAGTACGGCGTCGACGTCGAAACCGATATGGGGCCGATTCAGGTGATCGGATCCGGAGCGACGATCAACGACGCCACCGACAACGCCTTCGATCGCGCCGGCGACCTGCTGGGAATGAGCGAGGGCGAGGTCCGGACCCGCTGTACGTTCACCGGCGGCGTCGAAATCGGTCGGCTCCCCGGCGTCGTCCAGCTGACGATGCTCGCGCCGATGGAGACGCTCGCGGACCGCGGACTCGACCACCTCGTGCGCGATCAGTACGGGTTGTGAGCCGCGAACGACGGACTGTGGGCCCCGAGCGCCGGCGGATTGTGAGTCGCGCGCAGACGGTGGCCGGCGACCGCGCGGACGCTCACCCGCCCTGAACTGCCGGGTGCACAGCGAGCGACGCGTCGGCCGGACACGGGTCGTCTACGTCTGCCGAGTCGCCGTCGACCGAGATGCGAACGCTCGGGGCGATACGACCGTCGTTCCGATACATCTGGGCTTTCGCCCGCGGATACGCGGCGACCAGTGCCTCGATCGCGTCTCGAACCGTTCCACCCTCGAACTCGATCTGTACGTGCTTGTCGCCGGTCGCGCTCCGAAGCGGTCCGTACACCGTGACGTCCATACGTTGCTTTCGTCGCCCCGGAAGTTGGATGCTTCTGTGGGCCCAGCGAATATTCTGTGGGACCAAGGGAATACTTAAGATGTGGACCCCAAAGGATGCGGTAGATGGGGAGTGAGGGCGTTGACGGGCTGCCGGAAGAGCTCGACTCGTGGGTGGCCGACAGAGCCGCAGCCACAGATACCTCGCGAGCGGACGTCCTCCGTCGGCTCCTCGCGGCCCACCGTCTGCTCGACGAGCATCCGGAAGCTCTTGAGGACCCCGAATCGATCGACGTCACCGAACTACTCGGGAGCGCGCCGGACACCAACGACGATACTGCGGTTTCAGCGGAGGTCGACGCTCTCACGGCCGACGTCGCCGAGATGGTCGCGCGGATCAACGCGCTGGAGGACGACCTCGACGAGAAGATCACCGACGTCCGCGAGCGCGTCATCCAGGTCAAGCGCGAAACCGACGCCAAAGCGCCCGAGGACCACGACCACCCCGACATCGAACGCCGGCTACGTCAGGGCTTCGAGAACTACGAGGAGATCTTAGAGTACCTCACCGAGACGACCGACGACCACGACGCGAAACTGGATACTGTCGCCAGCGCCATCGTCGACCTCAGAGGGCGCATCGCGACCCTCGAACGGGACTCGAACGAGCGCGCTGCGGCGGCCGACCTCCGTCGGGAGGCGAACCGACAGGGCGTCGCCGAGGCCGTCTGTGAGTCCTGCGGCGAGTCGGTCCACCTCGGCCTGCTCGACAGCCCGTTCTGCCCGCACTGTGAATCGACTTTCGACGGCGTCGAGCCCAAGCGCGGATTCTTCGGCTCACACCGGCTCACGGTGGGCCAGCGGCCGGCATTGGAGGCACCGACCGAATCCGCGAGCGCCGGCGCCGAACGCGATGGCCTCTTCGACGACGAAAGTCGGGGTGCAGAAGATACGTCCGGTGCGCGCGCGGATGGGTCCACGTCTCACGATACCGCAGAAGAAGAGCAAGAAAAGAGTGCCGCAGCAGAGGACGTCTCCGAGCGCGACACGGATCGAACTGCGAGCACAGCGCAGGTAAACGAGTGATCGAGAAGTGACCGACGAAGACACAGACCCTGACGCCGATCGCTCGGCTGACCCTGGGACCTCGCCAGAGCGGGATGCGAATGAGGCGACCGACATCGACTGGGTCGACGACGACGACCGCTCTGCGGGAACAGCGGACGAGCGGGACGGGACTCCCGAACCGGAAGCCAGCCCCGAGGAGGAACGGGCTCCGCTGTCGGATCTAGCGCGTCGGGTGTCCGAGCGCCGTGGTGCACGGGACCCCGAGACCGCGTCGACGACGCAGAGTGACAGCGTCCGCGGCAGCGATGCGAGCAAGCCGGACGCCGAGGGTGACGCCGCAGGCGAGGACTACGGGACAGGTCGTGGCGAGAGCGTTGACGCGGACGACCTCTTCGAGGAGATGTCCGTCGGCGATATCGAAGCGGAGACGCTCTGGTCGTCGCTCGAAAGCGACGATTCAGCCGAGCAGGTCGGGCTCGGTGAGACCGCCAGCAGCGTCTCCGAAGCAGGCACGACGACGCGGACGTCGTCGCGGGCTACGGAACACGTCGTCTCGAAGACGAAGTACTGCCAGAAATGTCCGTACCTGACTGAACCGCCGGAGCTGGCCTGCGCTCACGACGGAACGGAGATCGTCGCTGTCGTCGACGCCGATCACTTCCGGGTGCGAGAGTGTCCGATGGTCGACGAGTGAACCCGTCCGCGGGTGATCGAGAATCCTGCCGAACGCTTTTGCTTACATAGACAAACGGTACCATATGGCGTTCGCTCGCCAGGGGAGCGAGGAGCGAACCGACCTCGGTGCGCTCCTCTCGCAGGTCCACCCGGTGTTTATGTTGCCGCCGCTCGCCGCGAGTGGGTTCGGTGCCGTCCTCGCCGGGTCGGCGACGCCCGCACCGCTCGTCCTCCACGCGATGGCCACGTTCTTCGCGGTCTACACGGCGCACGTCAAAGACGGCTACGTGGACTTCTACCGTCGCGGCGAGGACGACGACCACCCGATGAGCGAAGCGGGCTGTCGACGGGCGCTCGCCTGCGCGACGCTCGGGTTCGGCATCGTCACCGTGCTGCTCGGCACGCGCGTCGACGTCGTCGCCGCCGCCGTCACGGTCCCGATGTGGCTGCTGGGATTCTTCCACGCCCCGCAGTTCGACACGAACCCGGTTACGACGACGCTCGGATATCCACTCGGCATCGCGCTCGCCATCGTCGGCGGGCACTACGCCCAAGCAGGGCAGTTCGGCGCTGAACCGCTCGGATTCGCGCTCGTCTTTCTCACGACGCTCGCCGGCGTGAAGATCGTCGACGACTCCACAGATTACCAGTACGACCGCTCCATCGGCAAGCGGACGGTCGCCGTCGCGCTCGGCCTCGAACGCGCGCGACGCTTGGCGTACGCGCTGCTGTATCTCGGCTTCGTGTTCGTCGTCCTGTTCGCCGTCGGCGGGCCGTTCCCGGCGTCCGCACCGCTGGCTGCCGTCGCCTTCGGAATGGTCGCGCTCGTCGCGACGCGGGCAGACGCGACGGTGGCGACGATGCTGCTCGTCCGCGGCGCGTACGTCTTCCTCGCGCTCTTGGTCGTCGCCGTTTGGTACCGCCCGCTCGCGGGCGTACCGCTTCCGGATATCGGCCTGCTCGGCCCGTACACCTATCTCGCGACCGAAATCGCCTTCGGAACACTCGCGCTCGCCCTCCTGGTGTACGCCGACGCCCTCCGCCGCGCCGCGGTGACGGTCCTGGCGCTATATCCACTCGCGTACGTCTGGGACTGGTACACGCTCGAAGTCGGGGTGTTCGCGATTCCGCTGCGGACCGGCGTCGAACTCCTTGGTATTCCAGTCGAAGAACACCTGTTTATGCTCGTCGTCCCGGCGCTCGTGATCGGGATCCACGAGACAGTGAACGGCAGGGGGCGCACCGCCGCGGCCGACGAGCGGGAGTGAGGCCGCAGTAGCCTTTCGTGTACGCGGCGGACACTCCCGAGAGACACTTGTGTCCGGGACCGATACGAGGAGTAAATGCAGTTCTGCGACGAGTGCGGTTCGATGATGGTCTCTCGGGACGGCGCGATGGTCTGCACCAACGAGGACTGCGGCGCGCGGGCCGAACAGGACGAGGAGTTGGCCGAGCAGTTCGTCTCGACGGAGGCTCAGACCGACGACGACGTGATCGAAACCACCGAAGACGCGAACTTCGAGGGCAAACCGACGGCCACCGACGTGGTCTGCGACGAGTGCGGCAATCAAGAGGCGTGGTACACGATCAAACAGACCGGCTCGGCCGACGAACCGCCGACGCGATTCTTCAAGTGTACCGAGTGCGGCCATCGGTGGCGGGGGTACAACTAACCCACCTTTTTCCACGGTGGGTTTCCTCGCGGCGCTTCGCGCCGCTGTGGGAACCCACCGCACAAAAACCTGGAGGGAAAAAGCCGCGAGGCTCGCGTTCGCTCGCCTCGCGGTACTACTCGTAGGTACCGCCTCCGCCACAGCACCGCCTCCGCCACAGCACCGCCTCCGCCACAGCACCGCCTCCGCCACAGCACCGCCTCCGCCACAGCTCCGCATCCGCCACAGCTCTGCATCCGCCACAGCTCTGCATCCGCCACAGCTCCGCCTCCGCCACAGCTCCGCGACAGCTCCGCCTCTGTACGGCACGGTACACTATTACCAACGGGCACCGAACGGCGTGATATGTCCCTCCACCAACGCTTCCGCGACCGACTCCGCCCGTGGTACCTCCTCGACCTCGCCGCGTTCATATTCGGCGCCGGGGGATCGCTCTGGCGCAACAGTTCCGGATTCGAGACCGCTCCCCCGTTATTCGCGCTCGTCACGGCCATCGTTTCCGGCCTCCTCGCGGTCGTCGTCCTCCGGTTCACCCTCGGCAACCTCTGGGGGTACGCCGTCGAGTACGCCAACGCGGGCGGCCAGTGGAGCGACCTCGCGTTTCTCGTCCCGGTGGGGAGCGGCCTCGCGGGCGTCGTGGTCACGTACGCGGTCACGACGGATCTCGGCGCGGCCGCGTGGGCCGGCTTCTGGACCTTCGCGGTCGTCGCCGGCGTCGTCGCGGTCGCCGTCTCCTTCGCCGCGGGCTACCGCGGGACGTCCGCCTGAAGCGCCGGCTCCAGGAACTCCGCGACGGCTGTTGCGACTTTTCCGGCCTGCCCGATGAAGAAGTGGTCCGCGGCGAACTCGACAATCGAGTGACCGCGTGTGCGTGCGGCGTCGACGACTGCCCCGACGTCGACGACGTCGTCGCGCGTGCCGTACAGCACTTGTACGCCGATCTGCTCCGGGATCTTCGGGAGGTCCGCGACGACGTCGATACCGCCGATGCTGCCGTCATCCGGTGTCTCGGGGTCCGCTCGTGTCGTTCCGAGCCGCGCGTCCGGCGCGAGGGCGGCGACCGCGACGACGTCAGCACCGTGGGCGGCGGCCGAAAGAGCGACCGACGCGCCGAAACTGAAGCCGAACAGCGCGACGCGATCGTACCGCTCGTTCGCCCACGCGACGGCGTTCAGCGCGTCGGTTCGTTCGCCCCGGCCGCCGTCCCAGGGGCCGTAGTCGAACCGCAGACAGTCGATCCCTCGCTCTCGGAGTTCGTCGCTCACCGCCCGGAGGCGCTGGTCACCGCGGTGGCCGCCGTGTTGGGGGTGCGGTGGGCACGCGACGACGCACGCGTCGGCCGCAGTCGCCGCGTCGTCGGTCCCGGTGTCCGCGGCGGCGCCATCAGAGTCTGTAGCGACGTCGAGCGTCCCGCGAGCGTCGCGGCCGCCGGGCAGCAGAATCGTCTCGCTCATCGAACGTGCGGCGTTCGGCACGTGAGGTTTTAACTCCAGCGTGCCCAACGTGGGACGTATGGGAATCCTCTCACGCGCGTCCTACGTCGTCCGCTCGAAGCTCAACGCCCTCCTCAACCGCGCAGAGGATCCGACGGAAACGCTCGATTACTCCTACGAGCAGATGCGTGACGAACTGCAGGACGTAAAGCAAGGCATCGCCGACCTGACGACCCAGAAGAAGCGCCTGGAGATTCAAAAGCGCCGGCTCGAAGAGAACGTCGAAAAGCACAACGACCAGGCCCGCGAGGCCGTCCGGCAGGGCCGCGACGACCTCGCTCGACAGGCCCTAGAGAAGAAGCAGGCGAAGATGTCCCAGATCGAAGAACTGGAGGGACAGATCGCAGAGCTCCAGTCGACTCAGGACGACCTCGTCGAGAAGAAGAACGAACTCCAGGGCAGAATCGAGGAGTTCCGCACGAAGAAGGAGACGATGAAAGCCCGCTACGAGGCCGCGGAGGCGTCCTCGCGCGTCTCGGAGGCGATGACGGGCGTCGGCGACGAGATGGCCGACGTCTCCCGGGCGATCGAGCGCGCCGAGGAACGCACCGACGAGATGGAGGCCCGTTCGGAGGCGATGGACGAACTCGTCGACACCGGCGCGTTCGACGAGGCGATGTCGGACAAAGACAGCATCGACCGACAGCTCGAAAGCGGCCGCACCGGCGCCGAGGTCGACTCAGAGTTGGAAACGCTGAAAGCCGAGATGGGCGGGGCCGACGAGGGGGAGACGGAAGCCGCCGACGTCGAGGCCGAATCGGATGCGGGCGAGGAGAGCGCCCCGGACGTCGACGTCTCCGACGCCGAGGTCGAAGCCGAACTGGAAGAGCTGAAAGACGACGAGAACTGACGCTCGCGAGCCGAACACACCGCTGCGTCGCGGACGTCGGCGCGAGCACTTTTCACCACCCGGCCGGGGCGTCCGGACACCACTGTCGCTGCGGCCTTCGAGAATTCCGATGATGGGCAAAGAGACGTCGACCGACGACGGGACGGCGAGTGAGGACGCGACGACCGACAGGTCGGCCGTCGAGGAACCGCCCGCTGACCAGACAGCAGCCGACAAAGCCGCAGGGAGCCGGGGATCGGCCGACGAGCCGAGCGACACGATGCGCCGCCGCGGCACGGAGAACCGGCTGAAACTCTGGCTCCTGTTGGAGGCGAATCGGTGGGTCGTCGCCGCGGTCGTCCTGGCTGGCTTCGTTCTCGGGACGCTCCTCGTCGCTGCCCTCGTCCCCGACCGGGTCGTCCTCTCAGTCGGCGATCCGGTCGAAACGCTCTTTCAGGGGCTCGTGACCGCGACGATCACCGGCGTCACGCTCGTCGTCTCGATCAACTCGCTCGTGCTCTCACAGGAACTGGGGACGCTGGGCGACCAGCGCGACCGGATGGAGGGCGCGATGTCGTTCCGCCGCGACGTCGAGGACGAACTGGGCGTCGAGACCGCGCCGGCGACACCCGCGGCGTTCCTCCGGGTACTCGTCGACGGCGTCGAACGGCGTGGCGCTCGACTCTCGAAGGCCGCAGCGGCCGTCGCATCCGAGCGGGTCGAAACCGAGCGGACACGAGCCTTCGCCGACGACGTCCGCGGCCACGCCTCGTCGGTCAGCAGCGACCTCGCGGACCGTCAGTTCGGTACGTTCGGCGTCCTCTCGGCGGCGCTGAACTTCAATTACTCCTGGAAGATACACGAGGCGCGACGGTTGCGCGAGTCGCTTCCGGAGGCCGACGAGACTGCGGACGCCGAGTCGATACGGGAACTGCGCGATGCGCTCGATTCGGTCGTGGCGGCGCTGACGCTGTTCGGTCCCGCCAGAGAGCACGTCAAAACGCTGTATTTCCAGTGGGAACTGGTCGACCTCTCGCGAGCGATGCTCTACAGCGCGGTTCCGGCACTGCTGGTGGCGACGAACACGCTGCTGTTTCACGGCACGCTCGGGTCGGTGTCGGGGGCGACGCTCGGAATCGCCCACTACGTCTGGATCGTCGCACTCACGGCCTCGATCGCGCTCACGCCGTTCGCCATCCTCCTGTCGTTCGTCCTCCGGATCGGCACGATCGCGAAGCGGACGCTCTCGATCGGTCCGTTCATCCTGCGTACGACCGGCGGCGACGAGGTCGGCGGTGGACGCGGCGATAGTGGACGCAGCGATAATAGACGCGACGACGAGTGAAGGGACCCGGACCGACTCGGGGGACCGTGCGGGGCGCGCACAGCCGACAGTATCAGTAGCCGTCGGCCGCGACACGTACGCAATGACCGAGACGACCGACGCCGTCCGCGCGGCGCTCGATCCAGACCGACGCGCCGCCTTCGAGCGCCGCGTCGACCGGGAAGCCGAATCACTGCGGAACGACGTCGCCGCGGGCGCCTTCGACGCGCCCGACTTCGCCGTCGGACTCGAACTTGAGGGCTACGTCGTCGACGCCGACGGCCGACTCGCGGCCGCCCCCGAGAGCCTCTTCGAGATCGACGGCTGTAGCCGGGAACTCGGCGTCCACAACGCCGAGATTCACACTGCGCCGGACGTCGTCTCCGACGCGGGACTCCGCCAGCAGTACGACGAACTGCGAGGGATCTACGACGACATCCAGCGCCACCTCGGCGAGTCGGACCGCCGCTTCGTCCTCGATGCGATGTGGACTGTGCCGCCCGAGTCGGGCACGCGCCAGTATCTCAGCGCGGGGACGGCAACCGACGGGATCTTTCTCGCCGACAATATGCGCCCCGTTCCCCGGTACGTCGCCCTCGATCAGAAAATCCGCGAGGCGAACGGGGGACGAATCGGACTCGGCCTGCCCGGCTACGACGACGCCCGCTCGATGCTCGTCGAGTCGCTCGCGACGTCGATGCAGCCACACCTCCAGCTCCCGGACCCGACGGACATTCCGCGCTACCTGAACGTCGCCACGCGGACGATGGGGCCGATCCTCTCGCTGACGGCCAACTCGCCGTTCCTCCCAGCGGATATATACGATGACGAGCCAGTCTCGGATCTCGTCGAGGTCTTCGCGCAGACCCCGCACGAACTCCGGATTCCGATCTTCGAGCGCTCCGTCGACGAGGGAACGAACAAGTGTCGCGTTCCGCGTGACGTGGCGAGCATCGACGAACTGATCGACCGAATCGCCGAGGACCCGACGCTCGTCGCGCCGCCGGATCTGGGTGCAGACGGCAACGAAGACGGCGACGAGGGCGGATCGCGGGGCGACAGTGGGGGAAAAGGCGACCCCGGAAGCGAGCGCTACCCCGCGTTCGGGGCGAAACGCGGGACGTACTGGCGCTGGGTTCGCCCGGTCTTCGGCGGCGAGATCCCGCGCGGCGCGGACGGCGCACCGATCCCGGGGGCGAGCGAGGAGTCGGTGCGGATCGAGTACCGGCCGCTCCCGACGCAGCCGACGCTCAGAGACACCGTCGGCGTGCAGGCGCTCGTCGCCGGCGTGCTCCGCGGCGTCGACGTCGCGGACCACCCGCTCGCGACGCTCTCGTGGGAGGACGCGCGAGCATCGTTCTACGCCGCGGTCGACGATGGCCCGGACGCGGACTTACGCTGGGTGACGCAGGACGGCGAGCAGACGGGAGAAACCGAAGCTATCTACGACGACCTGTTCGCGCTTGCACGTCGCGGCCTCGACGCACTCGGCGTCGGTGCGGACGCGACCGAGTGGGCACTCGGACCGATCGAGGCGCGGCGCGATGCGGCGCACACATCGCCGAGCGCGTGGAAGCGAACGAGGGTCCGCGAAGCGGTCGAAGACGGGGCGTCGCTGCCGGCGGCGATCAGCGAGATGCAGGGAGAGTACGTCGAACGTGTCGCGGGCGGAACGCCGTTCGCGCAGTGGTAGGGACCAGTTTGTGGCGTGGTAATCTGACCGAATACGCTCACTCGCCGGCGCCGACGACCTCGTCGAGGCGCTCGAAGTAGGTCTCGCGCGGGATCTGATACGCCGCGCGGTAGTCGACGTCGCCGTCGGCGAAGCGGCGGGCGAGGTCGTTCGCGCCCGCGAGTGCGGCGGCGCGGCTGTCGTACGACTCGGCTACCGCCTCGATCTCCGGTTCGAGCGTGAGGACGACGTGCCAGGTGGTCGTCGGAATCTGGGAAGCACCGGGACGGCGGGCCCGCGACCCGTTCGAGATCATAATCGTCGGGAGACACTCCGCGGGAAGGCCGTTCTGTTCGTTGAATACGTCCGGCCGAAACACCAGAATACGGCGGCCCTGTGGCTCGTCGTTCCAGAGGGTCCAACCGGATGGGGGTCTCTCGGGGGCGTCGTCTGCCGCGCCGTCGCGTTCGTCGTCTCTCGCCGGTCGCGGGCGGTCCTCCATACTCCGTCTTCGGGTTCCCGGATACATATATCGTCGCGTTGTGGACGGTCAGTTCCCAGGTATCGCCCCCCAAACCGAGGGAAGGCTTATGTGTGTCGATCACTCACACACTCTCAGTCTCGGTCAATCGGATCGAGCGACCGCCTGTACGCGCACCGCCCGCTGAATCCCGACGTTCTGTCGCCCTGTCGCCGCCTGGTCGCTGTCGCCCGATGACGTCTCGCCGCGCGCGTGCTGATTGGTATGTGTAATCATACCATACTTGCCACGAGCGCGCCATCGCGTCCGTGCGCGTCTACCCTCGCCACGCGCCAGGGAGACGCGGCGTCGCTCCCCGAGACGGACAAACAATGAACGGTGACAGAGAAACCCTCGAATCCCTGAGTCGGCAATACAAGGACTCGGTTCCCTCGGACCTTCGCGAAGCGAAGCGCTTCGAGTGGTACCTCGACGCGGTGTACGAAGACCCGCGTATCGCCAGAAACGCCCACCAGCGCGTGGCCGATATGTTCGACCACTACGGCACCGACTACGACGAGGACGCCGGCGTCGTCGAGTATCGGATGGCCGCCGAAGATCCGCTCCACGACGGTGAAAACACCTTCTACGGACGGGAGGTCCACGAGTCGATTCACGAGTTCGTGAACAAGGTGAAATCCGGTGCGCGCGGACTCGGTCCCGAGAAGCGGATCAAACTCCTCCTCGGCCCGGTCGGCTCCGGGAAATCGCACTTCGACTGGATGGTCCGACGCTACTTCGAGGATTACACCGCGACGGACGCGGGGCGGATGTACACCTTCCGGTGGACGAACCTCTGCGACGTCATCCGCGATCAGGACCCCGAGGACGACGTCGTCACCTCCCCGATGAATCAGGACCCGCTGGTCCTCCTCCCACAAGAGCAGCGCGACGAGGTCCTCGCGCGCCTCAACGAGCGACTGGACGCGCCGTACACGATCCGGAACGACCAGACGCTCGACCCCGCCTCGGAGTTCTATCTCGACTCGCTGCTTGCGTCCTACGACGACGACCTCCAGGCCGTCTTGGAGAACCACGTCGAGATCGTCCGCCTCGTCGCCTCCGAGAACAAGCGGCAGTGCGTCGAGACGTTCGAGCCGAAGGACAAGAAGAACCAAGACGAGACCGAACTCACCGGCGACGTCAACTACTCGAAACTCGCCGTCTACGGCGAGTCCGACCCGCGCGCGTTCGATTACTCCGGGGCGTTCTGTAACGCCAACCGCGGGCTCTTCTCCGGCGAAGAGCTGCTGAAGCTCCAGCGGGAGTTCCTCTATGACTTCCTGCACGCCTCCCAGGAGCAGACGATCAAGCCGAAGAACAACCCCCGGATCGACATCGACCAGGTGATCGTCGGGCGGACGAACATGCCCGAATACAGAGAGAAGAAGGGCGACGAGAAGATGGAGGCGTTCAACGACCGGACCAAGCGGATCGACTTCCCGTACGTGTTAGAGTACGACGAGGAAGCCGAAATCTACCGCAAGATGCTCCGGAACGCCGACGTCCCGGATATGCACATCGAACCGCACGCCTTAGAGATGGCGGGGCTGTTCGGCGTGCTCACCCGGATCACCGAACCCGACGGCAACGTCTCGCTCGTGCAGAAGGCGAAGGCGTACAACGGCGAAATCGACGACGGCGACGACGTCGACGTCCGAAAAATCCGCGAGAGCGGCGAGGAGAAAGCCGACATCGGCGAGGGGATGGACGGCGTCTCCGCGCGGTTCATCGGCGACGAGATCGCCGAGGCGATTATGGACTCGACCCACCGCGACCGGTCGTACCTCTCGCCGCTGTCGGTGTTCTCGCACTTCGAGGCCAACTTGGAGAACCACGGGTCGATCCCCGAGGACAACCTCGACCGCTACTACCGCTACCTCGAACTCGTCCGCGAGGAGTACAAGGCGCGCGCCATCGAGGACGTGCGGCACGCGCTCGCGTACGATCTCGAAGAGATCCAGCGGCAGGGCGAGAAGTACATGGATCACGTGATGGCGTACATCGACGACGCCACCGTCGAAGACGAACTCACCGGGCGCGAGCAGGACCCCGACGAGACGTTCCTCCGCTCGGTCGAGGAGAAACTCGAGATCCCCGAAGACCGGAAGGACGACTTCCGCCAGGAGGTCTCGAACTGGGTCTCCCGCCGCGCCCGCGACGGGACCTCCTTCGACCCGCAGGACAACGACCGACTCCGCCGCGCGCTGGAACGCAAACTCTGGGAAGACAAGAAACACAACATCAACTTCTCGGCGCTGGTCAGCGCGAACGAACTCGACGACGACGAGCGCAGCGCGTGGATCGACGCCCTGATCGACCAGGGCTACTCCCCGGAGGGGGCCCGCGAAGTGCTCGAGTTCGCCGGCGCGGAGGTGGCAAAGAGCGAACTGGAAGAGTAAGATGACCGCCCACAACCCAAACCCCGCGAAGGACTACGTCGAGACCGCAGACGACCACCTCCGCGGTACCTACGAGGAGCCGATGAGCCTGGAGGCGTACGTCGATGCCGCGTTCGAGCGACCGTCGATCGCCGCCCACGCCTCGAAGTACCTGCTGGACGCGATCGAGTCGATGGGAACGCGAACGGTTCTCGAAGAGGGGGAGACGCGCGAGCGCTACCGCTTCTTCGACGACCCCGCGAACGACGGCGAACACGCCGTCCTCGGCAACACCGAGGTCTTGAACCGCTTCGTCGACGACCTCCGGACGATCGCCGCCGACCGGGGGAAGTCCGAGAAGATCCTCTGGTTCGACGGCCCGACCGCGACCGGAAAGTCCGAGCTCAAGCGCTGTCTCATCAACGGCCTGCGCGCGTACTCGAAGACCGACGCCGGTCGGCGCTACACCGTCGAGTGGAACGTCGCGGCCGCCAGCGACACCCGCGGCCTCTCGTACGGCGGCGAGTCGACCGCGCCCGAACAGGAGTCCGACTGGTACGAGAGCCCGGTACAGTCACACCCGCTGTCTGTCTTCCCGTCGGCGGTTCGCAGCGACCTCCTGGCGGAACTGAACCGCCAGTCCGGCGATCACGTCCCCATCGCCGTCGACGAGGAACTCGACCCGTTCTGCAGGGAAGCCTACGAGTTCTTAGAGGAGAAGTACCGCCGCAACGGGCGCCGGGAGTTGTTCTCGGCGGTGACCGACCCCTCGCACCTGCGCGTGAAGAACTACGTCGTCGACGTCGGGCGCGGGATCGGCGTCCTCCACTCCGAGGACGACGGCTCGCCCAAAGAGCGCCTCGTCGGGTCGTGGATGCCGGGGATGCTCCGCGAACTCGACTCGCGCGGGCGGAAGAACCCCCAGGCGTTCAGCTACGACGGCGTGCTCTCGCAGGGCAACGGCCTCCTCACGATCGTCGAGGACGCCGCCCAGCACGCGGACCTGCTCCAGAAGCTCCTGAACGTCCCCGACGAAGGACACGTCAAGCTAGATAAGGGAATCGGGATGGACGTCGACACCCAACTCGTCATCATCTCGAACCCCGACCTCGACGCCGAACTCGACAAGTACGCCGACCGGAACGGTCGCGACCCGCTGAAGGCGCTCAAGCGCCGGCTCGACAAACACGAGTTCCGCTACCTCACGAACGTCTCGTTGGAGGCGGAGTTGATCCGCCGGGAGCTCACCGACGAAACGGCCGTCTGGGACGTCGAAGACGAAGAGGAACTCCGCGAGCGCGTCCGCGCGCCGCTCGTCGTCGACGTGCAGAACGCGCCGGGGTCGGTGCGGGCCAGAGAGCTCGCGCCGCACGCTGTGGAGGCGGCCGCGATGTACAGCGTGCTCACCCGACTCGACAGCGAGGACGTCCCCGCCGGCTACGACCTCGTCGACAAGGCGCTGCTCTTCGACTTCGGCTACGTTCAGGAGGGCGACGACCGGACGCGCGTCGACGAGTTCGACTTCGACGGCGACGGCGAGGGGATCCACGGCGTCCCCGTCACGTTCACCCGGGACGTCATCGCGGACCTGCTGCACGAGGAGACCGACCGCTGGCACACCGACCTCGCCGTCGAACACGTGGTCCTGCCCGAGGACGTACTCGACGCGATGGCTGCCGGCCTCCACGACGCCCCCGTCTTCTCCCGCTCGGAGCGCGCGGAGTACGAGGACCGCGTAACGCTGGCAAAGGAGTACGTTCTCGACAGACAGGAGTCCGACGTGCTCGCTGCGTTGCTCGCGGACCGCTCGGTCGAACGCGAGACGGTCGCAGAGTACGTCGAGCACGTCTACGCGTGGGACGGCGACGAGCAGATCGAGACCGAGCGCGGACCGGTCGATCCCGATCCGCTGTTGATGAAGCTCTTCGAGACCGAACAGCTCGGTCGGTTCGACGACGACGACTACCTCGGAAACCGCCCGACCGACTCCGTCGAGGAGTTCCGCCGCGAGAAGATCATCACCGCGCTGAACCGCTACGCGTGGGAGAACCGCGACGCCGGGTTCACCGTCGACGACGTCGACCTCTCGGAGATTCCGGTGATCCGATCGGTGCTCGACACCTACGACTGGGACGACGTCAAACGGCTCTACGAGGACTTCGACCCCGCACAGTGGGACGACCCGCCGGAGAACACGGAGACGGCGCGGCTGAAAGCACAGACGATCGACGAACTGACGGCCCGCGGCTACACGCCGGCGTCGGCCGAACTGACGAGCCGCGCAGTGATGCGTGAGGTGCGCCACCGATGGGACTGAGAGAAGACCTCGAACGATTCCGCGAAGTGGGCGAAGAGCGCCGCGAAGACCTCGAATCGTTCATTCGATACGGGGATCTCAGCGGCTCGAACTCCGACGAGATCGAGATTCCGATCAAGGTCGTCGACTTACCGGAGTTCAAGTACGACCAACTCGACCGCGGCGGCGTCGGCCAGGGACAGGGCGGCACCCCAGACGTCGGCCAGCCCGTCGGCCAGCCACAGCCGCAACCCGGCGACGGGGACGGCGACGGCGACGAGGACGGCGAACCCGGCGAGGAGGGCGGCGAGCACGGCTACTACGAGATGGACCCCGAGGAGTTCGCCGAGGAACTCGACGAGGAGCTCGGTCTCGATCTCGAACCCAAAGGGAAGGAAGTGATCGAAGAGATCGAGGGCGACTTCACCGACGTCACCCGCACCGGCCCCAACAGCACGCTCGACTTCGAACGGCTGTTCAAACAGGGACTCAAGCGGAAGCTCGCGACCGACTTCGACGAGGAGTTCGTCCGCGAGGCGATGCGAGTCGCGGGCGAGACGCCCGAGTCGGTCTACCGCTGGTGCCGGGAGGAGAACATCCTCGTCTCGCTCCCGTGGATCGAGTCCGAGTGGGACAAGATTTCGGACGACGAGCGGGGCCGCTGGGACTCCTTCGAGGAGATGACCGACAACGTCGAGCGCAGCACGGCCGTCCAGCGCATCCGACGGCGCGGGCTCCGCGAGATCCCGTTCCGCCGGGACGACGAGCGCTACCGGCATCCCGAGATCGAGGAGAAAAAGCAGAAGAACGTCGTCGTCGTCAACATCCGCGACGTCTCGGGTTCGATGCGCGAGACGAAGCGCGAACTCGTCGAGCGGACGTTCACGCCGCTGGATTGGTATCTCCAGGGGAAGTACGACAACGCCGAGTTCGTCTACATCGCCCACGACGCCGACGCCTGGGAGGTCGACCGCGAGGAGTTCTTCGGCATCCGCTCGGGCGGCGGCACGCGCATCTCCAGCGCGTACGAACTGGCGAAGCAGGTCCTCGAAGAGCAGTACCCCTGGGCGGAGTGGAACCGCTACGTCTTCGCCGCCGGCGACTCCGAGAACTCCTCGAACGACACGACCGAGCGGGTGATCCCGCTGATGCGGGACATCCCGGCGAACCGCCACGCGTACGTGGAGACCCAGCCCGGCGGCACCGCGATCAACGCGACGCACGCCGAGGAGGTCGATCGCGCCTTCGCGGACGACGGCGACGTCGTCGTCGCGTCCGTCGGCTCGCCCGAGGACGTCACCGACGCGATCTACGAGATCCTCCAGCCGGCGTCGGCGAAGGCCAAGGCGGAGACGTCGTGACGATGCGCGCCGACACCACTCAACCAATCACACAACACACACTATGACCACCAGATTGCGACGCTTCAGACGGGCGGCACGCGAGGAGGCCGAGCGGCTCGAAGAGCCGGTCCGGGAGGCCGCCGCGCTCGCCCGGAAACTCGGACTCGACCCCTACCCGGTGAACTACTGGGTGGTCGACTACGACGAGATGAATCAGCTCATCGCCTACGGCGGGTTCCAGCGGCGGTATCCGCACTGGCGCTGGGGGATGACCTACGACCGCCAGCAGAAACAAGACCAGTTCGGGATGGGCAAGGCCTTCGAGATCGTCAACAACGACGACCCGAGCCACGCCTTCCTGCAGGAGTCGAACACGCTGGCCGACCAGAAGGCGGTCATCACCCACGTCGAGGCCCACGCGGACTTCTTCCGCAACAACGAGTGGTTCAGCCGGTTCTCCGGCGACAACGACCTCGACGCCGCGGCGATGCTCGAACGGCACGCCGAGACCATCCAGCGGTACGTCGACGGCTCCGACATCGACCGCGAGGCGGTCGAGCGCTTCGTCGACGCCGTCACGTGCTTAGAGGATACGATCGACCAACACCGACCCCTGAGCGCCGACCCCGATACCGGCCGGACCCAGCCCGAGGACCTCCGGGAGCGACTCGACGGGATGGACCTCTCTGCGGCGGTCAGAGAGGCCGTCTTCGACGACGAGTGGCTCGACGACCTCGCGGAGGCGGAAGCCGCCGCGGCCGACCTCGATCACCCGCGCTCGGACGTGCTCGGGTTCCTCCGCGAGCACGCGACGGTCTACGACGAGGAGGCGGGCGAAGCCGTCGAGATGGAGTCCTGGCAGAAGGACGTCCTCGACTTGCTCCGCCGGGAGGCGTACTACTTCGCCCCCCAGAAGATGACGAAGACGATGAACGAGGGGTGGGCCGCCTTCTGGGAGTCGCTGATGATGGGCGAGGAGCGCTTTGCCGGCGAAGACGAGTTCCTCACCTACGCCGATCACCAATCGCGGGTGTTGGGTTCGCCGGGGATGAACCCCTACAAGCTCGGGAAGGAGCTGTGGGAGTACGTCGAGAACACGACCAACCGGCGCGAGGTGGCGGACAAGCTGCTCCGCGTCGAGGGGATTACCTGGCGGAACTTCCACGACGCCGTCGACTTCGAGCGGGTGCAGTCGCTGCTCGAACCGCCGGCGGCGATCGACACGGTCCGAAGCGACACCATCGACGACCTCGCTGCGCTGCCCGAGGACGACCCGCGCGTCGACTGGGAGTCGCTGGACCGGGCGCTGTCGGATCCGGACGCCGTCGACGTCGACCGCTACCCGTGGAAGGTCCTCACCTACGAGGGACTCGCCGAGCGGCACTTCTCGCTCCTGAAACCGCAGTACTGCGGCTTCCTGCGTCGCATCCGCCGCTCGGAACTCGAACAGCTCTCCAGATACATGTTCGACGACGAGAAGTACGCGAGCGTCGAGGAGGCTATCGACGACGTCGACAAGACGGCCGGCTGGGACCGGATGCGGGAGGTCCGCCGGAGTCACAACGACGTGACGTTCGTCGACGCGTTCCTCTCGCCGGAGTTCGTCGAGGAGAACCACTACTTCACCTACGAGTACACCCGCGCGACGGGGGACTTCCGCGTGGCGTCGACGGACCACGCCGACGTGAAAAAGAAGCTGCTCCTGCAGTTCACCAACTTCGGGAAGCCGACGATCGCCGTCTTCGACGACAACTTCGAGAACCGTGGCGAACTGCTGCTCGGGCACCGCTACAACGGCATTATGCTCGACATCGGCGAAGCACGCGACGTGCTCGAACGCATCCACGAGCTGTGGGGGCGCCCGGTGAATCTGATGACGATCCGCAAGGAGTTCGACGAACACGAGGTCGAAGTCGCTCGGCGGCGGAACCGCGAGCCCGAACCGACCGAAGCCGGCGTTCGAATCCGCTACGACGGCGACTCGTTCGACGAGTTCGAACTCGACCCCGAGCTAGAAGAGCGGATTCAGGCGTCCGACGTCGACTACGACACCAAGCCCGAGGAGTGGCTGTCGTAGTCGCCGCGCCGTTTTTCCTCGTATCGGCGGTCGCCGCCCGTCAGCGCGCGGACCCGCCGGTCACGGGCGGGAACATCGCGAGTTCGTCGCCGTCGGCCACCGACGCCGAGAGGTCCGCCGGCGAGCCGTTCTGCATCAGATTCACGTCGTCCGCGAGGTCCTCGCCGTCGAGAATCCGGTCGCCGAGTCCCTCACAGTCAGCCAAGAGCGCGTCGAGTGCGTCGCCGATCGTCGACTCAGCCTCGACAGAGACGGCGTGTTCGCGTCCGCCCGCCACCTCGGCGAGGTCGGCGAACAGTCGCCAGTTGACCGTGTGCATACTTCCACTCGCGCGCCGGGCGAGTTGAGCGTTACGCCGCTGCGAGCGTTGCCACGTCGCGCAGCCGTTCCGGGCGGGCGACCAGATAGAGCGCGTCGCCGGCGGCGAGCGTGCGGCTCCGCGCCGGAATCGGCTCGATCGCCCCACGCGTGGGGCGCACGGCGGCGACAGTGGCGTCGACGTCGCCGACCGTCGCCCCGTCGAGGTCGCTCCCGGCGCCGACGGTGACGACGTCCATCGTCTCGTCGGCCGCGCGTAGCAGCGAGGTGAACTCCCGCTCCGCGCCGGGGTCGCTGGGGAGCGTGAGCAGTCGATAGGACGCCGCGGGATCGAGGTTTTCGGCGTCCGCCTCGTCGACGACGACGGTGGCGACGTCGCCGGTCACCGCCCGGAGTTCGCCGCTCGCGACGCGCGCTGCGGTCCCGCTCGCGCTCTCCACCGCGCCCTCACCTGCCTCGGTCCGCCGCCACAACTGGACGGCGTCGCCCGCCGACGCGCCCGCCCCGGGGTCCGCCCGGACAGCGACGGCGGCAAAGCCGGGGGCGAGTGTCGTTCCGAGTCCCGCGACGCGCCGGCCCAGCCCGAGCCGCGTGACGGTGCCGTCGTCGTCGAGTTCGAGGTCGACGTAGCCTACGCCGTAGTCCTCCTTGATGCGCGCGACGACCCGGTCGCGGAGGGCGTCACCGCGGAGATTGCGGGGGACGAGCAGCGTCTTCCCGGCGAGCGCGTCCTTCGTCGCCGCCGGGACCGGCTCGTAGCCCTCGATGTCGTCGACGTCGGATTCGACCTCCGGGAGTTCGACGGCGCGGACGCGCCCGACGTTGCTCACGAGCCGGCTGACTTCGGTGTCGAGTTCGCGGGCGCCGACGACGGCGAACGCGCTCGTGGTGAGCCGATCGCCGACCGCGCGTCCGGCGGGCGAGACGACGATTGCCGCGCCGAGCGCCGCCGCGTTGACGAGGACGACCATCGGGTCGAACACCGCCGCCGGGTCGGATCCGACGGCCTGCTGGAAGAGGCCCACGGCGTTGAGATACAGCGCGACGCCGGACGCCCCCGTGAGCGTCGCCAGCCACGCCGGGATCTCCTCGCGCGTGTACCAGCGATAGACGACCGCGGCAGCGGCAGCGACTATCGCAGCGACTGCTGCGAGCCCGACCACCCGAGTGAGCGCGCCGATCAACGACGGGTCCGCCGGGATAGTGTCGCCGAGTTGGAGGGGCGCGGTGAGCGCGACGCCGACTGAGGACATTACGACGCCACCTCCGCGAACCGATCGAGCTCCGACGTGCTCCCGACGACGACGAGGTCGTCGCCCGCGGTGATCGACCGCGTCCCGCGCGGGGCGATAGCCCACGATCCGCCGTGTCTGACCGCCAGTACCGCCACGCCGTAGGTGTCCCGGACCGACGCCTCACCGAGCGTCGTATCAGCCAGTTCGCTCCGATCGCTGACCGTGACCCGCCGGAATCGCTTGCCCGTCCGGCGCAGGAGTCCGACCAGTTCGAATTCCCGGCGGCTCCCTCGCGAACGGACGGCGAGGCGGACGTCGTCCGCTCCGAGCAGCGAGGTCGCCGTCTGCCGATCGGTCGCGAGCGTGACTCGGACCCGACCGCCGACGGCCCTGGGTAGCGACGGCGACTCCGGTGGGAGGTCTGCGTCGCCGCCGTCGGTGGCCGCCTCGTCAGTCGTGTCGGTCTCGGTATCCCCGGACGGAGTCGGCGTCGTTCCCCCGTCGACGACGCCGAGGAGTCGCGCGTCGAACTGCTCGCCGTCCGCCAGAACGGTCACCTCGTCGCCACGCGCCGCGCCCGTCGGGATCAGCGCGTCGACCGAGACGGCCCGCTCCCCGGGATCGAGGTGCTTCGAGAGCCCGCTCGTCGGCGGCGCGGCCGCGACCGTCGCCCGGCCGCGCTCGTCGAGCGTCACAGCGACTTCGACGAGGTGGTACTCGGTCCGGAGCGCGGCTTCGACGCGCGATTCCAGTTCGACGAGCGGGAGGTCGGCCGGAAACGTCCACGTCTCCGCGCGGATCGACTCGTGGAGCGCCTCGGGGAGCGGCGGATACCCCTCGACGTCGCCGACGTCCCCGACGACGCTGATGCGGACCTGCCCGCGCCCGCCGACGAGTTCGACGACGTCGGTCGAGAGCGTCCGCTTCGTGAGTTCCCGAAGGTTGAGCCGCTTCGGGAGTGCCGCCCCCATCTTATCGCCCTGTGCGTGGGCGTACAGCGTCCCCATCAGCACGACGAGCAAGGCGATCGTGAGCCGCAACTGGTTCGTCGACCCGGTGAGCGAGGGGTCCGCGAGCGCGAGGAGACCGCCGTTGAGCCCCGCGATCGCGACACCGAGGCCGACGACCCCCAGCCCCGGGATCGTAATTCCGGTAAAGTATTTGAACCCGAACCCGAGCAGCCACGCGATGAGCGCGGGAACGAGTCCGGTCAACACGCCGAGGTAGAGTCCGTAGAGGACCTCGACAGGGAGCGACGCCATCGACGGCACCTCTCGGCCCGACGATTTACAGTTGTCGCTGCATCGCCTTCCGGAAGCCGTGAAGCGGTCGCGCGAGGAAAATGACGAGACTATTAACCCAGAGACGACGCAGAGAGAGATATGGCGCTCTCGCGGGACTGGATCGGCGCACGCGCGTCAGTCGTACTGACGTTCTTCGTCGGTGTCCTCGCCGTCGTGACCGGCATCGCCAACATCGGCGTCGGCGGCACGGCGGACTTTCAGCTGTTCGGCGTTGTCGTCTCCGGCGTCGTCCGCCAGATCACCGCCTTCACGGGGACACTGACCGGGTTCCTGCTCCTCGTGAGCGCGTTCGGGCTTCGGCGACGCCTCCGCGCGGCGTGGTATGCGACGCTCTTCCTGTTTCCGATCACGGCCGCTCAGGGCGTCCTGCAGTCCTCGGAGCTGTCGCTACCGCTCGTGGCCCTCTCGGTGCTGGCGCTGCTCGTCGTCGGAGTGAACGTCCGCGCGTTCGACCGCGAACTGTCGCTGTCGACGACGCAGATCGCGTCGCTGGCGGCGCTCGCCGGCGCACAGGGCTACGGGACCGTCGGGGCGTACGCCTTACAGGAGGAGTTCAACGGCGTGAGCACGCTCCTCGACGCATTCTACTTCTCGCTCGTCACCGGCAGCACCGTCGGTTACGGCGACATCACGCCGCGCTCGGCGGTCGGCGAACTGTTCGCGCTGTCGGTGTTGCTCGTGACGGTCTCGTCGTTCGCGGTCGTCCTCGGTGTCGTCTTCACCCCACTCATCGAAGCGCAGTTCTCGAAAGCACTCGGACGTATGACAGAAGAACAACTCGACGTACTGGAAAACCACGTCCTCGTTCTCGGTTTCGGGGACCTGACGGAACCGATTCTCGAAGAACTCTCCTCGAAGGCCGACGTGCTCGTCGTCGTCCCCGACGAGGAGCGCGCCCGGCGGCTCTCGGACCGCGGCTACACCGTCCTCACTGACGATCCGAGCGACGAGGAGGCCCAGCAACGCGGGAAGGTCGAGGTCGCACAGGCCGTCGTCGCGGCGACGAACAACGACGCCGAGGACGCGCTCGCGATTCTGACCGCGCGCCAGCTCAATCCCGAGGTGACGATCGTCGCGGCCGCGACGCAGCGCGAGAACGTGAACAAGCTGAAGCGCGCCGGTGCCGACACCGTCATTAGTCCGGCGACGCTGGGCGCGCACTTCCTCGCGGAGTCCGCGCTCGGCGGCCACGGGGCCGAAGCGCTCGAAGAACGCCTGCTGGGTGCCGAGGGCGACGAAGACCTAGAGGCTGCCGCCGCAGCCGTTAGTGAAGCCGCTGATGGAGACGACGAGAATGGCAGCGAACGCAGCGGCCACGCCGACTCCGATCACTGATCACGACGCATCGGATCAGCGACCTCTGTCGAAGACGGCGACGTCGCAATCGAGGTGCTGGACGCGCTCGAACGTCGGCGGAGAGACGAACCGCGAGGCCGGCGATCGCTCGCCGCTAGAGCCGATGACGAGGAGGTCGTAGTTGTCGGCGTTGGCGGCGATGAACTCGTCGACGGGCGAGCGAGCGACGCGCGTCTCGATGTTCCCCTCGACGGTCTCGACGAGGCGGTCGAGCCGGCGTTCCGCCGGGCGGCGCTCGACCTCGCCCCCGATGCAGGTGGTGACGCTCACGGTCCCGCGCTGTCCGGTGAGGCGGGTCGCGAAATCGACCATCCCGTGAGCGACGTCGCCCGGGCGGGCCACGAGGACGAGCACGCGGTTCCAGCGGCGACGATCGGAGACCGACCGGAACGCCACCGCGTCGAGGTCGCTGTCGAAGATACCGCTGACGTAGCCCGAGAGCGTGCCGCGGTCCTCCTCGTAGGGCGTCACCACGAGGTCGCAGTTTGCGTTCCGCGCCGCCTCGACCGTCGCCGAGACCGGCTCGCCGGCGACGACGACGACCTCGCAGGGGACGCCGACGCGCGTGCGGATGACGTCGGCGCACCGTTCGAGTCGCTGGACGGACTCGTTCGCCACGGGTGCGTCGGTGTCGTCGCCGCGTTCTCCGGTCGTCTCCGCCGCTGTCGTTGCGGTCGCATCCCCGCCTCCGGCCATCGAGGCGGCCGATTCCGCGCTGGTGTCGGCGTCCGCAACCTCAGCTTCCACAGCCTCAGCTTCCGTGGCCTCAGCTTCCGCCGTCGAGAGCACGTCGAAGAGGACGACCTTACCAGCCTCGTGGGCGGCCGCGAGCCGGGCGCCGAAGAGCGCGGTCCGCTCGGCTGTCTCGCCCCGCATCGGGACGAGCACGTGGTCGTCGCCGTGGACGGTCTCGTAGAGGTACTGCGCGCGCTTCTCGTAGAACTCCTCGCGCCAGACGACGAACGCGGTCGCGACCACCGTCGCCGCGAGGAAGATGCTGGCGACGTATGTCACCGGTTCCACGTCGCCGGTCACGAGCGCGAGGAGCGCCGTCGAGAACGCCGAGGGGGCCTCGATGCGCGCCGCCCAGGTGACGAGACCGGTGAGAAAGATCGCGAGCGCCGCGCTCTCGGGGTGGACGATCCCCGTTTCGATGGGGCCGTACGCCCACGTCGTCGCCGTGTACGCCGCGAGGCCGCAGAGCGCGCCGACGGTGAGGCTCGCGACGAACCGAAGCGGGTCGGCGTACTGACCTTCGGGATCAGAAACGAGCGTGTAAGTCCCCGAAGCGAGCGGCGGGAACAGCAGGAACGAGAGCGTCTGGACCTGATTCGAGAGGTACGTGACGAATCCGATGACGACCGGGATGAAGAGGACGATCGAGAGGTGTAACAGATTGCCCGTGTTCTGGACCCAGCGGCGGAGTTCAGACGCCTCTCGCCGCTCGATCCGTCGGAGGCGGTTCCGCGCCGCGGCGAGCGCTTCGAGCGCCGCGTCGAGGAGACGCCGTCCGAACATCGCCTACGCGAGATCGACGACGGCGTCCAGCGTGAGCGAGATGGCTCGCTCGACGTTGTTCTTCGCCTTCTCGGGGAGTTCGGCGTCGGAGTCGGCGCCCTTCTGTGTCCCCTCGACGAGGTTGCCGTCGACGGTGCAGATCGCGCCGGCGGCCATCCCCTTCCGTCGCGCGATCGAGAACACCGCGGCGGCTTCCATCTCGACGGCGAGGAGGTTCGCGTCCTCCCAGTCGTCGACGTAGGCGTCGGTCTCGTTGTAGAACGCGTCGTCGGAGACGATCGGCCCGACGTGTACGTCTTCGTCGTTCGCCTCGGCGGAGTCGACGAGCGCCGAGAGCACGTCGTAGTCGGGGACGGCCGGAATGACGGCGTCCTCGTAGCGCTTCGAGGTCCCCTCCTCTTTCGCCGCGCCGGTCGCGACGACCATATCCCCGATCTCGATCCCGGACTGGAGCGCGCCCGTCGTCCCGACGCGGATCACCGTCTCGACCCCGACGCGGGAGAGTTCCTCGACGGCGATCGCCGCCGAGGGGCAGCCGATCCCCGTCGAGCAGATCGTCAGCGGCACGCCCTCGTAGGTGGCGTTCACGACCTTGTACTCGCGGTTTTCGGCGACCGTCTCGGCGTCTTCGCACTGACTCGCGATCCGGTCGACGCGACCGGGGTCACCAGGAATGAGCGCGGTGTCGTGAACGTCGCCCGATTCGACGAGGAGGTGCGGCTGTTTCGCCATATCCGATTGCTCGCGGGAGACGGTGAAAAACGACGCGGTCACCGGCCGATCGCGCGGCGACGGAACGCACCGACCGTCCGTGTCGTCGCCGCGGGCGCTCGGCGGAACGCCATCGGTCCTCGCGCCTAGAGGAGCGTCGTCAACGCTGGCGTCGCGACCGCGACAACGGCGGCGAAGACGAACGTCGACCGGAGCCACTGGCCCCGGACTGCCGTCGAGCGCTCCTCGTAGATCCGGCGGCCGGCACGCGGAAGGACGACGTGCGCGAAAAAGCCATAGACGAACGCGGAGACGCCGACCGTGGCGGCCAGATGCGGGAGCAGATCCACGCCGCCGATCCTGAGCAGTCCGGGAATGGTGATCGAAACCACGAGATACAGCAGCGCGTACAGCACGCCCGCGAGGGCGCCGGTGGCGTGGTGCACTGCGATCGCCTCCGAGAGCGAGACCTTCTCGGGCGCGACCCGACGGACGACGGCGGCGGCGACGTACGCGGGCGTGAATCCGTCTTCCTGTTTCGACATCGGGACGTCCATCACCACGGCGGCCAGGAGGCCACAGAGCGCGCAGGCGACGACGAAGTACGCTGCGCCGCCATCGATGATCCCCCCCGTGTCGGTCACGAGTGAAACGGACCCGATACGGCCGGCTGCGGCCGAGAGCGCGTTCCCGAGTGCGGCGGCAGCGACGAGCACGAACGTCACAATCGATCACACCTCCCGCGTCCGGTGGCAAAAACACCCCTGTTTCGGGTCACCGATGGCGGTCCGAACTCACACCGCAGAGGTCCGGCGTCACTCCCCGAGGAACGCCCGGACGTCGTCCCACGTCAGCGACGTCCGCGCGCCAGGGGCTTTCGACGCGAGCGCGCCGCAGGCGTTCGCGACCGCGAGCGCGCGCTGGTCGTCGGCGCCCTCGACACGCGCGGCGAGGAACCCCGCCGCGAAGGCGTCGCCCGCGCCGGTCGTGTCGACGACGTCGATCGGGTAGCCCGGATGCGCCTCGCGCCGCTCGCCGTCCCGTATCTCGGCCCCCTCTGGGCCGTGCTTGAGGACGAGCGTCTGCTCGGTGAGATCGAACGCATCGAGCGCGAGCGCGGCCTCGCGGTCGTTCAAGAAGAGGTAATCGACCGACGTGATCGCCGGACCGTACCCCCGGTCGTCGATTCGGCGGCCGGGGTCGAAGCTGACCGGAACGCCGTGTTCGGCGGCGCGCTCGGCCAGACGGGTCGCCGTCTCGGGCCGCTGGCTCGTCATATGGAGGTGGTCTGCCCCGTCGAGCGCCGCGTCGGGGAGGTCGTCGGCCGAGAAGGCCTCGTTGGCGCCGGGACAGCCGAGCACCATCACTTCGCCCGAGGGCTCAACGACGATGTACTTCGTCGACGTCTCCAGTTCCTCGCTGGTGACGACGTGGTAGACGTCGACGCCGTTGTCCGCCAGTTCCGCCCGCGCCGTTCGCCCGTGTTCGTCGTCGCCGACGCTACCCAGGAGCGACGAGTCGACGTCGAGATCCGCGAGGCCGTTGGCGACGTTCGCGGCGCTGCCGCCGCCGCCGCAGCGTCGCGAGTCGACGGCCACCTCGCCGTCAGGGTCGGGCAGCGCGTCGACGCGGAGAGTCACGTCCCAGTTCAGGTGGCCGGCGCAGATGACGCGTGACATTTCTCGGGGAGACGCCCCCAGTTCACAAAAGCGCTCGGGCGTGGCTCGCGGGCGCGCGTGATCAGGGTATCAGACAGCGTCGTCCTGCGAGGTAGCGCAGTTACGCCGGCGCGCTGATGGTAAAGAGCAGGATGTTGTGCACCGCCGGCCCGAGGCCGACGGCACCGACGAAGCCGAGGAGCAACTGCGACTGCGTCGGGTCCTCTTCCATCAGGTCCGCGAAGAGCCACACGAGAAGCGAGACGATCGCGATCTTCACGAGGACGAACAGCCACCCCGCACCCAGCACCGGTTCGGTCGGCAGCCCGGCGGCGAACTCGATGATGATTCGCGAGAGCGGCGTCCGCTCGCCGAAGCCGAGCACGTCGATGCCGACGGCGGTCGAAACCCCATCGAGGGCGTGCGCGAAGACCGCGAACGCACCGATCGGGCCCGTCGCCCGGACATCGGGAACGGTGCGCGTGAGCAGAAGCCAGGTCACGGCCGCGACGACGCCCGCGACGACGAGTCCAGCCAGCGGGACGACCGGCGAGAGCGTGCCCGCGGACGCGCCGACCGCGAAAACGCCCGCGACGGACGCGAGCGCGAGCACGCCGCCGACCAGCGCGAGCGCACGGGCGACCGTCCCGCTGTCGAGGAGCGCGTCCGCCGCGACCCACGCCCCGACGCCGACGATCGCGACGGTGACGTAGACGGCGGGCGTTCCAGCGAGCGGGCGGACCGGAGACGGGAGCGAGTTCTCGACGTAGAGGACGTGCAGCGCCGAACCGAGCACCATCCACGGCACGAACGCCAGAATGCGACCGGGCGTGACCGCGGGGCGGCGTCGGGAGACCGCGCCGACGACGGCGCCCGCGGCCACGACGAGGAGTACGAGATACGGCAGCGGCGGTAGGCTGAACCCCTCCGGAAGTATCGCCATACTCGCGAGTCCGGAGCCGGCGGCAAAACGCTACCGAAGCGAAGTGAATCCGACCGCCACGGAGTGCGTGTCGAACAGTTCCTGGGCCGTCCCTCAAACATCCCGGGTGAGCCCGTCGCGGAGGTCGCGACCGAAGTAATGACCCGCGAGCGAGGCCAGGAGTCCGGCGCCGACCCCGACGCCGGCGATGGCGACGCCGTAATCCGCGAGGATCCGCACGGCGACGGGCGCGAAGACGCTGGTGAGCGTCCCGAGAACGAACGCGAGTCCCGCCGCGATTGCCCCGGCGAGGCCGACTTCCAGATAGCGCCGCCGCGAGCCGACGGCCCCGACCGCGAAGGCGACGACGAACAGCCCGAGGAACTGACCGACCGACCCCACGAGCGGGATCGAGCCGCCGGCGACGACGCCGACCACCGAGAGCGCGAGGACGACGAGGAACGAGCGGATCGAGAACGGCGAGCGAAGCGACCCGGGTGCCGACGGAAGTACGCGCCGAAGCCGCCCACCGCGCGCGCTCGCATCGTCTGCTGATCTGCCGGCCGCGTCACGCGGACCCGCGTTATCACTCTCGGCTCCGTCGTCGTCGAGCAGCGACGCGGGGTCGGCCGTCCGTTCTTCCTGTTCCTCTGAGCGCTGCATACACGACCATCGTTGCGACGGGTCGTGACTCTTGTGCCACTCGCTCGCCGCGAACGAATGGATTCAAGTCCGCGCCCTGGGTATCCGGGGGTATGAACCCGGGAGACCGCGTCCGCGTCGAACGCGCGGGCGTCACGAACGAGGGCGTCTTGATGCCCTCCTCGACGTCGGAGCACCTCGTCGTCAAACTCGACGGCGGGTACAACGTCGGCATCACGCGCGAGGACGCCGACGTGGACGTCCTCGAATCCGACGTCTACGACGTCGAGTCCGCACAGACGGAGTCCGGCCCCTCCGAGATCGACTTCGACGACGACCTGCCGACGATCTCGCTCATCTCGACGGGCGGGACGATCGCCTCGACGGTCGACTACCGCACCGGCGCCGTCACGGCGCAGTTCGACGCCGAAGACGTGCTTCGGGCCGTGCCGGATCTCGCCGGCCGCGCCAACTACCGCGGGCGGGTCGTCACGAACATCCTCTCGGAGAATATGACGCCGGGCGTCTGGCAGGAACTCGCCGAGGCCGTCGTCGAGGAGATCCGTGCCGGCGCGGACGGCGTCGTCGTGATGCACGGCACCGACACGATGCAGTTCTCCGCGTCCGCGCTGTCGTATATGCTCGATACGCCCGTCCCGATCGTCTTCACGGGCAGTCAGCGCTCGGCGGACCGTCCCTCCTCGGACAACGTGATGAACGCCGTCAGCGCCGTCGAGGCCGCCAAAGCAGACGCTGCGGAGGTACTCGTCTGTATGCACGCCTCCACGTCGGACGACGTCTGTGCGCTCCACCGCGGCACGCGCGTCCGCAAGAACCACACCTCCCGGCGCGACGCCTTCGAGACCATCGGCGCCGAACCGCTCGGCGAAGTCGACTACGACGCCGAGGAAGTCACGTTCCGCCGCGAGTACGCCGAACGCGGCGAGACGGACCTGGAGACGCATCTTGACCTCGAAGAGAACGTCGACCTCCTGAAGTTCACCCCCGGGATGGACGTCGACCGCTACGCCGAGATGCTTCGGGACGCGGATCTCGACGGCCTCGTCGTCGAGGGCACCGGCCTCGGACACGTCCACACGGATCTCATCCCCGTGCTCGAATCGCTGGTCGACGACGGCGTCGTCGTCGCGATGACGAGTCAGTGTCTGGAAGGCCGCGTCTGCGACCGCGTGTACGACACCGGCCGCGATCTGCTCGATGCGGGCGTCGTCGAAGCCGGCGACACCCTCCCCGGGACGGCCAAGGTGAAACTGATGTGGACGCTTGCGAACGTCGACGACCCGGCGGCGGCGATGCAGCGCCCGCTCGCCGGCGAACTCCAGGAGCGATCGGTTCCCTGGACCTGAAACAGAGCGACAGACACACACCGACGCCGCCGATACGGTCAGGTAACGACGATGAGCGATCACACGAGCGCGGCCCCTGCGGGGTCCGCCGACACTCGGGACGCACCCGAGTACGTCTGCGACGTCTGCGGCCGCGCGTTCTACACTGACGACTTGCTCGTACTGCACCGCGGCGTCCGCCACCCGAGCGTGCTCGACGAGGCCGACCGCGACGCCTACCGCGACGCCTACGCGGCCGAAGAGCGCGCGATCCGCTCGTTCCGCATCCGCGCGCTCGGCATCCTGGTGTTGCTGTACTTCGGCTTTCTCTTCCTCTACGTGTTCTATGCGTCCTGAAACCCCATCGCAGTCCGATCACGACGAGGACGCCGTGAACGACCTCGCAGAGACAGCACCCGGACGTCTCGGGGGCACCATCGGCCCGCGCGGCGCCCGAATCGGCGCGTTCGCGCTCGCGCTGGTCGGCGTGCTGCTCCTCGCGCGCGGCGTCGCCGCGAGCAACGCGGCCGTCGGACTCTCTGAGGCCTCCAGCGAGGGGCTCTCGATCCCGCGCTGGCTCTACGTCGCGACCGGCGGCGCTGCGATCGGCGCGTCGGCGCTCCTGGCGGGCTTCGTGACCGATCGCGGCTTCGTGAATCGCGTCCACGAGTGGCGGCACGGGCTCGGAACACGCGACCGGCTCCGAGGCGTCGGGATGGCGGTCGGCAGCCTGCTCGGTGCGCTCCTGGTTGCGCTGATCGTCTACCGTGGTATCACCGGTCCGCAGGTGTCGACCATCAACTTCGCGGTCGTCGTCGTCTTCGCGGGCGGTCGTGCCGGCCTGACGATGGCGGCGTACGCGATCGGAAACCCGTGGCCGGCGCTGAACCCGTTCCGCGCCGTCACCTCGCGGCTGCCGACCGGCGTCGTCGACTATCCCGAGCGGCTGGGTCGGTGGCCCGCTGTCGCCGGGATTCTCCTTCTCATCTGGGTTGAGACGACGACGGGCGTCACGAACAAACCGAACCTGCTCGCGGCCGCCGTCGCCGGCTACGCCGTCGTCGCCCTCGCGGGCGCGGTGCTCGTCGGTAGCGACGCGTGGTTCCGGAACGCCGATCCGGTTTCGGCGTTCTTCCGGTTCTACGGCCGCGTCGCGCCGCTCGCGTGGGAGGACGGACGACTTCGGCTGTCGCTGCCGGCGATGCGGCTCGTCGAGGACTGGGCCGACGAGTCCCGCCGCGACGGTGGCGACAGCCAGACAGTCGACGCCGACGACACCCGCCTCGTCCGCGGCCTCGACGACGTCGCAATCGCCGTGGCGCTGGTCTGGGAACTCACGTTCAGCGGGTTCGTCACGACCGAGCAGGGCGCCTCTGTGATCCGGGCTGTCGTCGGCGTCGGCCTCCCGCCGATCCTCGTCTACGCGGTGCTCTTCGTCGGCGGCTTTGCCGTCTTCTACGGTGCGTTCCTCGGAGCCGCCCGCATCGCGGTGCGCCGCATCCTGACCACGCGCACGCCCCGCGAACTCGTCGTCGCCTTCGCGCCGTCGCTGCTGGTCATCGCGGCGGGCTACCACCTCGCACACTACTTCGCGTTCTTCCTCTCGCTCTTGCCGTCGCTGTCGGCCGTGCTCGCGGACCCGCTGTCGGCGCCGGCGAACCCCGTGGTGTTCACGCTCCCGGCGTGGGTGTCGGCGCTGAACATCGTCTTCGTGCTCGGCGGACACCTGGTCGCGATCTGGGTCGCGCACTCGACGGCGTATCAGCTCTTTCCCAGCCGGCTCCAGGCGATTCGGAGCCAGTACCCGTTCGTCTTCGTGATGATCGGCTACACCGCGGTGAGTCTGTGGCTCATCTCGCTGCCGTCGACGACGCCCGCGTTCCTCGGGTGACCGGGCGGTCTCCCGTCTCGCTTTCGACCGTCCGCGACGAGCGCAAAGCACTTGTCGCCGCGTCCACTGAGAGCGGTGGGATGCTCCTCGCAGGAACTGTCGTCGCCGACCCGGAGACCGTCTACGACGAGGGCGCAGTCGTCGTCGCGGAGGACCGAATCGCCGCCGTCGGACCGCGCGCCGACCTCGAAGACGCCTATCCCGACCACCCCGTTCGTGAGTTCGACCTGCTCGCACCGGGGCTCGTCGGCGGCCACGTCCACTCGGTCCAGAGCGTCGGCCGCGGCATCGCCGACGACACCGCCCTCCTGGATTGGCTCTTCGAGCACGTCCTCCCGATGGAGGCGTCACTCGGACGCGAGGAGATGCGAACGGCGGCCGAACTGGGCTATCTGGAACTGCTCGAAAGCGGGACGACGACCGCGATCGACCACCTCTCGGTCAACCACGCCGAGGCGGCATTCGAGGCCGCGATCGACCTCGGGATCCGGGGTCGACTGGGGAAGGTCCTGATGGACAAGCGCGCCCCCGAAGGGCTGGCCGAAGACACCGAGGCGGCGCTCGAATCGACGGAGCGGCTCGTCCAAGCCTATCACGGCGCGGCCGACGGCCGGATCCGGTACGCCGTCACGCCTCGTTTCGCCGTGAGTTGTACGGAAGCGTGCCTCCGGGGCGCGCGCGAGATCGCCGACCGCTACGACGGCGTTCGGATTCACACCCACGCCAGCGAGAACCGCGACGAGATCGAGACCGTCGAGGACGACACGGGAATGCGGAACATCGAGTGGCTCGACGAAGTCGGCCTGACCGGCGAGGACGTCGTTCTCGCTCACTGCGTCCACACGAACGAACGGGAGCGCGAGATACTCGCAGAGACGGGGACGCACGTCACGTACTGCCCGTCGTCGAATATGAAACTCGCCTCCGGCATCGCGCCGATCCCGGACTATCTCGACCGCGGCATCGACGTCGCGCTCGGCAACGACGGGCCACCCTGTAACAACACGCTCGACCCGTTCACCGAGATGCGGCAGGCGAGCCTCCTCCAGAAGGTCGACACGCTCGATCCGGAAGTCGCGCCCGCGCAGGTCGTCTTCGAGATGGCGACGCTCGGCGGCGCGCGCGCTGCGGGGTTCGAGCGGGTCGGAGCGCTGCGCGAGGGGTGGAACGCGGACGTGATCGCGATCGACACGGACGTGACGCGCGCGACGCCGCTGTACGATCCGCTCTCGCATCTGGTCTTCTCCGCACACGGCGACGACGTGACGTTCACGATGGTCGACGGCGAGGTCGTCTACGACGCCGACTTCGGCGGCCTCCAGACCGGCGACGCCGACGATATTCGCCGGCGCGCGCGGGACGTCGCGGCCGCGTTGCGCGGGTGAGGCGCGACGGGTTGCGCGCCGCGCTCAGATCTGCTCGTACCGTACCCGATAACCGTCGTCAGTCTCGTCCACCGCGTCGACCACGCGGAACTTGATTTCGCGCTCCTGACGCGTCCGCACGGGGAAGTCGTAGTGTTCCGCCTCGTACTCGAACACCGTGCCCTCGGCGCGCTGTGCCTCGACGAACGCCCGGTGGGCGGCGAGACGGTCTTCGACGACTCGGCGCGACCGATCGCGGACCCGGCCGACGCTGTCGTCGAGTTCCGAAAGGACGTCGGCGTCGAGTTCGTAGCCGATCGAATTGCGCCCGGCGACCATCGCAGCCAGCGTCGTCGTTCCCGTCCCGAGGAACGGGTCGAGGACGGTGTCGCCGTACAGCGAGTACATACAGACGAGTCGGTACGGGATCTCGAAGGGGTACGCCGCGGTTCGGTCGCGCTCGCCCGCCGCCCGGTCTGCGTCGGAGGCGCGGGCCGCTTCCACGTCGCCGTCGCTGCCACCGAGTCCGGCTGACGCGACGTCTCTGTCCTCGTTTCGTGCCTGGCGCGCGCCGCGGACGTCGGTCCAGACGTCCGAGAACCATCGGTTGCGCTCCTCCCAGAAGTACGCCGACTCGTAGCGCCGCGTCTCGCCCGGTTCGAACGAGCGGCCCGAGGTGCCGTTTCGGAACAGGAGGACGTACTCGTGTTCGAGGGTAACGTAGGCGTTCGGCGGCACCATCCCGCTGCCCATAAACTTCGCCGCGCTGTTCGTCGGCTTCCGCCAGAGTACCTCCGGAAGCGGGTCGAATCCGAGCGAGTCGAAGGCCCCGATCACGCGGGCGTGATTCTGGTAGACGCGAAAGTGATCGCCGAGGCTTCGCGTCGCGTCGCCGACGATGATCGCGGCGACGCCGCCCGGCGTGAGCACGCGCTGTAGCTCGCTCCAGACCTCGTCGAGGAGCGCGTGCATCGCCTCGAACGCCCGTTCGCCGTCGGTGTCGTCGAGCGCCGCCGCCACGGCGTCGGACTGGGCGGCGAACTGCTCGTCCCACATCTCGATCATCGGATACGGCGGCGAGGTGACGACGAGGTCGACGGCGTCGTCGTCGACGGCCGCCATCTCGCTCGCGTCGCCGACGTGGATGCGGTGGGCAGAGTCCACACCGACAGGTGTCACCGAACGGATATAGATACTGGGGTAGCTCACCCGAGGGGTTGAGCGGACTGCTGACCGGGCACCCGCCGTCGCGACAGCTTCACTCGAAAATCTTTCCCGGATTGAGGATCCCGTTCGGGTCTACGGTTTCTTTGATCGAGCGCATCGTCTCGATCGCGGTCGAGTCGTATTCCATCTGCAGATACGATCGCTTGCCGACGCCGATTCCGTGCTCGCCGGTGCAGGTACCGCCGAGAGCGAGTGCCTCGTCGATGATGCGCCCGGACGCCTCGTGGGCGCGTTCGACCGCCTCGGGGTCGTCGCGGTCGCAGAGGACGGCGTAGTGGGTGTTGCCGTCGCCCGCGTGACCGAACGCTGGAATGGGGAAGTCGTACTCCGCGCGGATCTCGCCGATGAACTCGACGATCGCGGGGTACGAGCCGATCGGGACGGTGACGTCGCCAATGACTTCGAGGTCGAGGTCTGGGTCCCACTCTTTGAGCGCGTGGCCGATTTCTCGACGTGCACGCCACAGTTCGGCCATCTCCTCGTCGTTGCTGCTGTGCTCGACTCGCGTGGCGTCTCGGGCCCGGAACGCCGCCTCCAACGCGTCGGTCTCGGCGTCGACGGACCGGCCGTGCACCTCGAAAAAGACCATCGGCGTCGCTCGGAGTTCCGAGCCGGTGTAGGCGTTGGCGATTTCGGCCGTCAGCGGGTCGACGAGTTCGATCGTCGCGACGTCGACGCCCGAGGTCACGACGTCGGTGATCGCCGCCGTGGCGTCTTCGAGCGTGGGAAAGACGGCTCGCCCACCGACCGTTTCCGGCGGCGTCGCCGCGAGGTCGAGCGTCGCGCGCGTGACCACGCCGAGGGTTCCCTCGCTCCCGACGAACAGATCGACGAGGTTGTACCCCGCAGAAGTCTTCCGCGCTTTGCTCCCAACCTCGGTCACGGAGCCGTCGGGGCGGACGACTTCGAGCTGTAACACCCAGTCGCCGACCTCGCCGTACTTGACAGTCCGAATGCCGCTGGCGTCGGTGGCGATCATCCCGCCGATCGTCGAAAACGCCGCCGACTGGGGAAACGCCGGAAAGAACAGGCCCTCCTCGGCGACGAGATCGTTCAGGTCGTCGCCGACGACGCCGGGTTCGACGTCGACCTGCATATCTCGCGGCCGCAGGTCTCTGACGGCGTCCATCCGCGTCATCGCGAGCGTGATGCCGCCCTGGGTGGGCACCGCGTTGCGCTGCATCCCCGATCCGGCGGCGTACGGGGTCACCGGAACGCCCCGCTCGTTGGCTGCGGCGAGGACAGCCGAAACGTCGGCCGTCGTCTCCGGCCAGACGACCGCGTCGGGCGCGCGCCCGGCGTCGGGTGGAGTTCCGAAGTCCGCCGCGAACTCGTCGCGCGCCGCTGGTTCGAAGGAGATCTGATCGGCCGCCAGCGACAGCTCAGAGAGGAATCCGCAGTCGTGTGTCATAGGGGGGCATCACCCACCCGCAGTAAAGGTCTGTCGTCGACGTGCACCGACTGCGGACGCCGCTGACGGGTCCTGTCGCTCTGTAGTTCGCAGCAGTTCGAGAAGTGCTCGGTCAGGGATTTGAACCCTGGTCCTCGGCTCGAAAGGCCAAGATGATTGGCCGGACTACACCAACCGAGCCTGCATTCCTACGTGGCAGACTGAATAGTTTAAACATTCCGTTACAGAGCCGGTACGGCACTGTTTCGCGTACCCTCGCTGCCGCCAGATCGCAGGGGCGGGTGGCGCGCTACCAGGTGCGGGCGGTCACGCCAGCCGGGGCGGATGTCCACGCCCGCCGCGGTGGCGTCACTTCCCCTCGAATTCGGGCTCTTCGTCGCTCATAAACGCCGCCATCCCGGTCATCATATCCTCGGTGTCGAAGACGAGGCCGAACGACTGCGCCTCGACGTCGAGGCCGGCGTCGACGTCGTCCCAGCCGCGGTGCATCGCCCGCTTGGTGTAGCGCTGGGCGATCGGCGGACCACGAGCGAGTCGCTTGGCCAACTCGAAGGCGCGCTCGTCGAACTCGTCGTTCGGCGTCACCTCGTTGACGAAGCCGTAGTCTGCCATCGTCTCTGCGTCGTAGCGGTCGGCGGTGAAGATGATCTCCTTCGCGCGACCCATCCCGACGATGCGCGGCAGGCGGACGGTGCCGCCCCAGCCGGGGAGGATCCCGAGGTCGTGTTCGGGCTGGCCGAACTCCGAGCGCTCGGAGGCGATGCGGAGGTCTGCGCCCATCGCGAGTTCCATCCCGCCGCCGAGACAGTGCCCGTCGATGCCGGCGACGACCGGGAGTTCGCACGATTCGAGCCGACCCGCCGTCTCCTGCCCGTGGCGCGAAAGTTCGGCCACGCGGTTGACGTCGCCGACGCCGCCGGCCATCGCCTGGATGTCCGCGCCGGCGGAGAACGCCCGGTCGCCCGTGCCGGTGAGGAGAACGGCCCGCACGTCGTCGTCCTCCTCGAAGCGGTCGATGGCGTCGCGGAGTTCCACGAGCAGGTCGTCGGTGACGGTGTTCATCCGGTGCGGTCGATCGAGCATCACGTGACCGACGCGCTCGTCGATCTCGACGGTGATATCCTCGTAGTCGTAGCCGCCGTCTTCGTCGTCCGACTCGGCTTTCCCCCCGCCGGCCGCTTCGTGGAAGCCCTCCCCGGACTCTGCGAGCTCCCGCAGGTACGGTTCGGCTTCGTAGCGTTCCTCACCCGTCTCCTCGTGGAGGTCGTCGAGCGTCGCGAGCAACTCGTCGAGACCGGCTTCGTCGACCATCTTCGCGGGGCCGTCGGACCAGCGCCCGCCGAGTTTGACCGCCGTGTCGATCGCCTCGGGGTCGGCGACGTCGTCGGCGACGAGGGCGGCTACCTCGTTCGCGATCATCGCCAGCAGGCGATCGGCGACATCGTCGCGGATCTGATCGGAGGGGACCTGCGCACCCGCGCCGTCCTCGTAGTCGTAGAAGCCCGCGCCGGTCTTCTTGCCGAGGTCCCCGGCGTCGACTTTCGATTCGAGCATCGGGCAGGGACGGTAGGCGTCGCCGAGTTGTTCGTGGAGGTATTCGAGGACGTGGTAGCCGACGTCGACCCCGACCTGATCAGAGAGTTCGAAGCTCCCCATCGGGAGGCCGAGACCGTACTTCGTCGTCGAGTCGACTTCTTCGATCGTCGCGTCACCGGATTCGACGATCCACGCCGCCTCGTTCATCAGCGGAACGAGCACGCGGTTGACGATGAATCCCGGGCTGTCTTTGCGGACGCGGACCGGCGTCTTGCCCATCTCGACAGCGAGATCCGAAATCAGATCGAGCGTCTCCTCGGCCGTCTCTGCCCCCGAGATGACTTCGACGAGTTCCATCCGAACGGGTGGGTTGAAAAAGTGCATCCCGCAGAACTGCTCGGGGCGCTCGGTCACGTCCGCCAACGCCGTGATCGAGAGACTGGAGGTGTTCGTCGCGAAGATCGTTCGATCCGGGGCCGCCGCCTCCAAGTCCTCGTAGACGTCACGCTTGATCGCCATCTTCTCGGGGACTGCCTCGACGACGACGTCGGCGTCGGCGGCCGCCTCCGCGAGGTCGACGTGTGTCGAGATCCGATCGAGCGTCGCGTCGGCGTCCGAGCGCTCGATCTGGCCCTGTTCGACGAGTTTGCCGAGCGACCACTCGATCTGGTCGTAGCCGTTCTGGACGAATTCCGCTTCGATATCGCGGAGGCGGACCTCGAAGCCCGCGAGGGCGGCCACCTCGGCGATTCCGTGGCCCATACTGCCCGCGCCGAGAACCGTGATAGTGTTGACGTCGTCGATCTCCATACTCCGTTCGTGGGCGGCTCTGTGTTTCAACGTTTCCTTCACTCGGAAAACAAACTTGAGAAGCGTTTACTTTTTGCCGCGAGACCGTCAGTCGGTGGCACGCCAGAGATACCGACTCGCGTAACTCCGATAGGGCCGCCACCGCTCGGCGTGCTCGCGCATCCCCGCTCGATCCGCCTCGTCGTAGCCGTAGAGGTGCGCCATTCCCTTTCGGACGCCGAGATCCTCGACCGGGAACACGTCGGGGCGCCCGAGCACGAAGACCAGGTACATCTTCGCGGTCCAGACGCCGACCCCGCGGATATCGGTCAGCGCCTCGATGACCGCCTCGTCGCTTTTGTCTGAGAGCCCCGCCCGCGTCAGGTCCCGCTCCCGGAACGCTTCGGCGACGTTGCGGACGTACTCGACCTTCTGTCCGGAGAGGCCTGCGTCGCGGAGGGTGGATTCGTCCGCGGCGAGGATACCTGCAGGCGACACGTCGACGCGGTCGAACAGCCGCTCGCGGATCGCCGCCGCGGAGTCGACCGAGAGCTGTTGGTTCACGATCGCGACGAGTAGTCGTTCGAACTCGTCGTCGGCTGTCCCGATCGACAGGTCGCCGTGCGCTTCGACCAGCGGCCCCAGTTTCGGATCGTTCCGTACCGGTTCCATCGGACGCCTGTGGGACCGCCGGAGAGAAAGGTGCGTCGCTCGGGGGAGCCTCGACGAAAGGCCCTCGTCGCGCCTCCAGTCGGCGAGACCGACGATATATCCGTCCGTCCGCCGAACGCCCGGTATGGGCGATTCGGACGACGAGGCGGACGTAGATCCGGGGCCGGACGCGGAAGAGGGTGACCCGGCAGACGACGACGGCCACGTCCCCCCGATCCGGATCTGCCGCCCCGAGGTGGCCGACGTGGATGCGCTGGTCGACCTGTGGCTCGCACTCGCGTCCGATCAGCGCGCCTACGACTCGCACATCCTGCCGGAGGCGAACCGGGACGTCGTCCGCGACACGCTCGCGCGACACGTCGTCACGGGCGGAATCCGAGCCGCCAAACGCGGCGACGACGTCGTCGGGTTCGTTACGTTCAGCCTCGAACACGGCTCCTACGAACAGGATGCGACGCGAGGCGTCGTCCGCAACGTCTACGTCCGACCCGAGTTCCGGAACCGAGGCGTCGGGAGCGATCTGATGGCCGCGGCCGAAACCGCGTTGCACGCCGGCGGCGCGACAGTCGTCGCGCTCGAAGCGATGGCAGCCAACGACCGAGCCCGCGCGTTCTACCGCGAGCGGGGGTACGTCCCCCACCGGATCCAGTTCGAGAAACCCCTCGACGGGGAGTCCGCAGCCGGGACCGCAGAGGGTGATGACTCCGAGGTGTCTCCCGAATCGGCGTCCATCGAAAACGACACACACTCAAAGGAGGACTGAGTAGGTCGACCTGCGCCAGGGGAGCATGGGCGGTTCATGCACTCGACTTGTAATCGAGACTTCGTGGGTTCAAATCCCACCCCTGGCTCTCTCTTTGGTTCCGATGTCGATCCGATCCACTCTGCGCACTCTCCTGCCGTCGAGTCGCGTCTCCTCCGCTCACCGTCGAGCCGCGTCGCAGTCGGCTTCTCGCAGACCTCCAGCGCGCGTCTGTGCGGGAGGGAACCGATCGTGACGGGCCGCTTGATCGTCGTGACGGGACTGCCGGGGGTCGGGAAGACGGCCGTCTCACGCGAGATTACGGACCGACTCGACGGACAACTCGTTCGCACGGACGTCGTTCGGACGGACTGCTTCGACGATCCTGAGTACACGGCTGCGGAACGCGAAACAGTCTACGATGAAGTGTTCGCACGCGGGCGCGAAACGATCACTAACGGCGGCGTCGCCGTTCTCGACGGCACGTTCCGCAAGCGCGCGGACCGGGCGCGCGCGGTGGATCTTGCGAACGCGGTCGGCGTCCCACTCGACGTCGTCGCCGTCGAGTGTGCAGACTCTGTCGTCGAGGCGCGGATCGCCGCACGGGAGAAAGACGCCAGCGACGCCGACGTCGAGATCTACCGCCAGTTCAAGGAGCGCTACGAGCCGATCGAGATCCCACACGTGAGGATCGACAACTCCGGCGACCTGGCGTCGACGCGAGAACAGATCGCTGCGGTGTTGTGAGGCGCACGGCAGTATCAGGCCTGGCACGGCAGCGAGCAGCACAGGGGGGCGAAGCGTCGTACAGCGGGACCGTGAGGAGGGAATGCGTCAGCGGGGATGCCCGGTCGGCGGGCCATCGATCCAATGGGAGGGGTGTGGAGGCGAGGTGGATCGTGGAGGGTGCGTCGGTGGGGACCGAATCGCGGGCGGCCCAACCGGGGCACTTCCGACTACGGGGGACGGCTACCTAAAAGCGCCCTTGCCTCAAAGAGCCGTTTTACCTATTGCGCTGCCGTCGGTTTCCGGCCGGTAGAAGTATCAACGCGCCCGGTATCGAGAGGGTGATGAGTTGCAGCGGATTCTCTCTGATGTTGAAGTCCGGATCCAACGGCTGGCTCTGCACGTCGGTGATGTGCAGCGACGAGTAGTAGATGATCACGTGCGTCAGGATGTACCCAAGCGCGAACGGGACCACAAGTGAATACCGCACGCCCAACTGCGTCGCGAGCAGATCGAAGACGATGGCCGTCGCCGACGACACGGCGAGGAAATCACCGATCTGGAGGGTGACGCCGGTGAAAGCCGTGATCGTCGTATCGACCGTCGAGGCCGTCGTCGGCGTGTAGATGAAGGCGGTAAAGACGCTGGTTGCGACGAGCGCCATCCCAGCGACTAACCCGACAATCGGGTACACGTACTCCATCGTATGCGCGGTGCGACGGGACGACTATAACCCTACTCCCTCAGTATCAGAATTGAAGTCGGCAGAGAAGTCTCACTCGAAAGTCGGGACCGACGTATCCGATCAGTCCGACCGTCCAGGGGCGTCGCCGCTTTCACCGGGCGCATCACCGCTATTATCGGGTGCGCCGTCACGGTCTTCGGAACCGTCGCCGGACTGTCCCGGCGCGTTCTCACTGTTTCCGGGTGCGTCGGCAGTCGAGTTCCCGTCTCCGGACTCGGTACCGCCGTCACCGTTTCCCCGTTTGTCTCCCAGCGTATCGTTCCCGAAACCATCGTTCACGCTGCTTTCGTCTCCCTGTCCGAGACGGTCCTGTCTCGCGTCTGTCTCTTGCGTGTCGTTGGTCGCGTCGTCAGTGACGTTTGCCGGACGGTCGTCGGGCGGCCCGGCGTCACCATTTCCCATATCAGCGGCCTCCTGAGCGTTTTCGGAGGCATTTGTCGTATTCTTCAGGTCAGATGCGTTTGCTGCGTCCCCCGGGAGATCGTCCGTCTCGTTATCTGTGTCCGCACCTCGCTCGTCTGCAGCGCCGTCACCCTGTCCGGGCACGTCGCCGTTGCCCAAGCCGGGAGTGTCGCCGCTCTGTCCGGGTGCGTCGCCATCGCTCAAGCCAGGCACATCGCCGCTTTGTCCGGGCGTCTCGCCGCTCAGACCGGGCACGTCCTCGGCGTCACCTAGTCCGCGGCCGGAGTTCTCACCGGCGATCTCACGGGCGGCGGCGGCGACTTCGGGGCCCGAGAGGTTGCGCGCCTCGGTCCGGAGTCGTTCGATGTTCGAGGTGTTGATGCCGTTTTCTTCGCGGACCTGTTTTGGCAGCGCCGACGCGGTCTCGTTACTCTGCTCGAGTTGGCGCTCGACGGCGTTGATTTCGGCCGTCAGTTGCGCGGCACGAGCGTTGTATCGGCCCTGGGAGACGTTCCCCGACGCTCGGGCCTGCTCTAACTCGGCGAGTCGCGTTCGGAGCGCTTCGAGCCGTTCCTGACTGGTGTTCAGTTCGGCCGCGACGACCGCCGCCTTCGAGTTGTTCGTCGCCGCCGCGGCGACGCGCTGGCCGAAGGCGCGCGAGGCGACCTCACCGTCGATCTCGGCACCCTGGACGGCGACGACGCCCGCCAGCTTCGCACCGGGGGCGACGCCCGACCCGTTCGACTCGGACGCGGTGTCGTCTGCCGTAGACGTGCTATCGCCGTCCGGCGTCGCAGTTTCGTTCGTATCCGTACCGTTCGCCGGGGTCGTCGCCGTCGTCTGCGCCTGGACGCCGCCGTCCTGCACCTGCGCCGCTCCCGTGGCTGTCGCGGCCGAGAGCGACGTGCCACCGGACGCCGCCGCGGCGACGCCGATCGGAGCGCCCGCAGTCACGACCAAGAATGCAACGAGGAGCGCGGATACTGACCTCATCGGTTTCCGATACTGTCCTCTCGGCCATATACCTCCGACATACTTGCGCCCATTTTGATCCGTTTAATCCGGATTTTTCGCAAGACGGCGCGAGCGTCGCTCAGGAGCGATTTTAACGGCTCGTTATCCCGCAGAACGTGTAAGTCAGATATGATTTCCCGCCAGTCAGTCGCCCGCGTGCGACGACTCCCGCGTGAACGTGACGCCGCCGATCTCGATCTCGTCGGGAACGCCGCTTATGTCGTGGGTCCCGACCGGCGGGCGGTTGGTCTCTGCGGCCGCCGAGGCGTCGAGGTCGGTTCCGGTGTCGATCCGCGACATCTCCCCGTCGGCGTCGCGGGCGTCCTGGTCGATGCGCATCGAGCAGAACTCGACGCCGCACATCGAGCAGAAGCGCGCCTCTTTGTAGTTGTCACCGGGCAGCGTCTGATCGTGGTACGAGCGAGCGCGCTCGGGATCGAGCGCGAGCTCGAACTGCCGCCGCCAGTCGAACTCGTAGCGCGCCTCCGAGAGCGCGTCGTCCCAGTCGCGCGCGCCGGGGTGGTCGGCCGCGACGTCGGCTGCGTGTGCCGCGATCCGGTACGCCGCGAGGCCGTCACGAACGTCCTCGCGATCCGGGAGACCGAGGTGCTCCTTGGGCGTGACGTAGCACAGCATCGCGGCCCCCGCGCGGGCGGCCTCAGTCGCGCCGATGGCGCTCGTGATGTGGTCGTAGCCGGGGGCGACGTCGGTGACGAGCGGACCGAGGACGTAGAACGGCGCGCCGTCACAGACCGCCTGCTGGCGCTCGACGTTGTCCGCGATCTCGTCCATCGGGACGTGTCCCGGCCCTTCGACCATCACCTGGACGCCGTGGTCCCACGCCGTGCGCGTGAGTTCGCCGAGCGTCTCCAGTTCGGCGAACTGCGCCTCGTCGCTCGCGTCCGCCAGACACCCCGGTCGCAGCCCGTCGCCGAGCGAGAACGTGACGTCGTGGTCGGCGAAGATCTCACAGATTTCCTCGAAGTGCGTGTAGAGCGGGTTCTGCATCCCGTTTTCTTCGATCCACTGTGCGAGGATCGAACCGCCGCGGGAGACGATCCCCGTCTTGCGCCCGTCGGTGAGCGGGAGATGTTCCAGCAGGACGCCCGCGTGGACCGTCATATAGTCGACGCCGTGCCGCGCCTGCTTCTCGATGACGTCCAAGAGGAGGTCGGGCGTGACGTCGGCCGGCTCGTCGGCCCGCTTGACCGCTTCGTAGATCGGAACCGTTCCGATCGGGACCGGCGAGTGTTCGACGTTCGTCTCCCGGATCCCGTCCAGGTTCGACCCCGTCGAGAGATCCATCACCGTGTCGGCTCCGAAGTGAACGGCCGTGTGGAGCTTTTCGAGTTCCCCTTCGACGTCGCTCGTCTCCTCGCTGTTGCCGATGTTCGCGTTGACTTTCGTAGCGAACTCCCGGCCGATGATCATCGGATCGAGCGAGTCGTGTGCGACGTTGTTCGGGATGACCGCCTGCCCCTCGGCGACCTGCTGGCGGACGAACTCCGGATCGCGGTTCTCGCGCTCGGCGACGCGCTCCATCGCCGGCGTGAGTTCACCGTCGCGGGCACGCTGTAACTGCGTCTGCGTCATAGATTATTGCGTGATATTACTAAGTAATAGGACTTCCGAATACGTGCCTCGCTCGGCAGTAGCTGAAGCCGGTCCTCGGGACAACCGTCAAAGTAGTTCACCGCAGGAAAGCAGACCCCAAGCCGTTCAGCCGCGTTACCGCGCTACTCGGAATCGGGACCTAGGTCCTCGCCGGGGAGCACGAGGACGTTCTCACGGCCCAGTCGGAAGCCGTCGAGTTCGTCCTCATCGCGCATCTTGCGGACGACCTGACTCGTCTTCGCGTCGGTCCAATCCAGCGTCTGGGCGACTTCCTGCTGCTTGACGCGCCCGCCCTCGTGTTCGATGAACGCGAGGACGCGCTCTTCGTTGCTCAGCAGTTCGTCTTCCCACGGCATCGCGTCCGCTGCCGTGTCCTCTTCCGCTGTGTCGTCCAGTGCGTCCGTTTCGTCGACGCTCTCGTCAGTAGTCGACTCGCTGTCGACCGGGGCGTCGGCGTCGTCCGCACTACCCCCGCTCGCATCGGGGTTCGTCGTCTCCGTGTCCGATGTTGCCGCGGCCGCGGTGTCGCCCGTAGACGCCTGTTCGGTGCTCTCGTCGTCGACAGTCTCGGCCCCGGTAGTCGTGCCAGCACCGGCCGCAGCCGCGGTCTGCGTGGCGCTTGTAGCAGTTCCCTTGCCCGTGTCACTCGCCTCGGCCGCACTGCTTTCGGGGGTCGCTGTGGCCGCTGCGTTCGCTGGCTCGCGTTCAGCGCCCCCGACGCCTCCGTGCCGGTCAGGGACCGATCGGCGTCGGTAGACGATCCATCCGCCCGCGCCGAGCGCGAGCGCGACGAACGCGACCGCCCCGAACAGCAGGGAATTGCCACCGTCGGATTCACTGCCTGCGGGTGTCGTCGTCGTTCCACTGTCCGCCCCGGTTGCCTGGTCGGTGACGACGAGCGTGGGCTCGTTCGGACCGAAGTCGAGCGGGCCACTCCAGACGGCGATCCGGGAGTCCGGTCGCGTGTCGTCTGGCTGGGGTTGGACCGTCTCGATAGTGTATCCCTCCGGCCAGGTGAACTGCAGCGACGTCTCGCTGTCGAGGAAGAGCCCCGCGAGCGCGTCGCCGGCGCGGAGCGTGCCGTCCTCGACGACGGCGAAGTTCGTCCAGACGAACGAGTAGGTGACGACGCCGTAGTCCTGAGGCAACTGCTGTCTCGTCGCCGAGATCGAGACGTTTCGCACGCTCATCTCCCGGCCGGTCGCGTCCTCGGCGGTCGCGGCCGTCGACGCCATTCGCTGGCCGAACTCCGCGGCGTACTGGGACTCGTTCGCGCGAATGTCCTCCTGCAGCGAGCGGAACGCCTCGGTCGTGTTCTCGTCGTCCAGCCGGACCCGATACTCGACCGTCCACGCGGCTGAGCCGTTCGCACGGAGGTCGATGCGCATCGAGACGTCGTCCGGCGCCAGCTCCGACCCGGCGATCTGGTTGACTGATTGAGCGGACGCGCTCGGGGCTGTCGCGCCAGCACCGACGACGAGCGCGACGGCGACGATGAGAGCACAGCCGAGACGCGCTGCGCGGGTGGTCATCTCGTAGGCACGTCGTACCGGGTGACACAAACCACTTCCGAGTGCGGAATTCGGGTCTCCCTACCGGTCTATGCGTATCCTATACGCCGCCTTACACATCGAACACGACATACGCGACCCAGCCATTCTCGGTCTGCTCGACGCGCATTTCCGAGTACGTGACGGCCTTCACCTCGCGGGCGTCGATGTCCGCGAGCGGGACGCCGCGGTAGGTAGCGGTTAGTTCCCACGCCGACTCGGCATCACCCGTGTCAGCGTCGGCATCGAGACGGTCGATCTGTACCCGATTGTCGACCGGGAGGACACTCCGAACGTCGCGCTCGTAGATGAGTTCGTCGAGGTAGTCGAACAGAAGCGCCTCGCGGTTCTCCGCACTGACTGATACCTCGAACGTCCGGCCGCTGTCTTCGGTTCGATCGGCGCCTTCGGCCGCCTCGTCCGTGCGGGCGGGCGGAATATCGTCGCAACTCGCCGCGGCGAGGCCGTCGGCGACAGCCCCGAAGAGCGCCGACAGGTCCGACGCCGTGGCTTCGACCGCGACGTCGGCAGTGTGTTCGCGAAGCTCGAAGCTCATACATAGAGTACGCGGCCGCCCGTGGCCTGTGTCTTCCGGTCGGTCAGCCGGTATCTTCCGGTCGCCTGTGGACTGTGTCTCCCGGTCGGCCAGGCAGTGTCTCCCGGTCGGCCAGGCAGTGTCTCCCGGTCGGACAAACGGTATCTCCCGGTCAGCCAGAGGCCTGTACCAGCGTCGCTGTCGGGGTGCTACCTGTCCTCGCCCTCGTCGTCAGTTCGGGGGCGGGTGTTGTGACCATCTCGGAACCGAGCCAGGTCGGCCGGCGTTTCGGCGTGCTTCGGATCGAGTCGTTCGTGTTCGTCGTGGCGGGCATTCGAAGCGTCGCCGTTTGTTTCCGTCCTGTTCGCCGTCGTCTCGTCACCGAGGTCCGCATCGGTCAGCGAGGCCAACGCCTCACGCGAGAGCCCGTCGTCGTCGGGGCTCGTCATCGCGACGCCGCTCGTGACGATCGCCTGAATCCCATCCTCGACAGTCATCTCAACGTCCATCACGCGGCTCTCGGGCAGGTGTACCAGGTGGCCACCCATCACCGGATTCGGTGCGAGCGGCAGAAACAGGGTGAGCATCTCCTCGTGGTCGGCCGCCGTTCGTAACACCTCGGGCGTCTCGGTCGTCACGAACCCGAGCGTGTACGCCTCCTCGTGCGGGAACTCGACGAGTTTCACCTCGCGGAAGTTCTCCGCGTCGGATTCGAGCATCACGTCGCTCATCCGCCGGAAACTCTCGTACACCGACCCGACGCCCGGGATCTGTGCCATCACGTAGTCGAAGTACTCGACGGCGCGCTGCCCGTACCGAGAGCTGTTCACGACGAGCCCGATGCCGAGAACGGCCCCGAAGACGGCGACCGGGACGGTCGCTTCCAGGAGCGTCTGGGGGCTGATGCCCAGCGCAGCCGGGACGAGCGAGACGATCGGGAGCGCCGCGATGGCGTCCGAGAAGAGACTGACGTAGCCATAGACCGTGTTTAGCAGGAACAGAAATACCGCGATCGTGATGACCAGCGGGACGACGACGGCGAGCCCGGAGATGAACGCCTCGCGGACGACGTCGTACATCGAGTTCCGGACGCGACGCATCGACGGGACGCCCGAGCGTCCATCAGACATACTGTCGGCGTGTACGGCGGACCACCTGAAAGCTGTCCCGGCTCTCGTTGTGTCGACCTGTTCGGCCGGTCGAGCCGCCGCTAGCTGACCCGACCGGCGAGGAACTTTATGCGCGTCGCGTGCGCACTATCCAGTATGCCGATGAAGGGCGGCGCGACGAACGAGTACCGCGAGATCGACCGGTGGGATCGGGGCGTCGGCTGGATCGCCTATCCCGAGGAGACGATGGAACGCGCGAGCCACGCACTCGTCGGCGACGACGGTGGCGTGTGGGTTGTCGATCCCGTCGACGCCCCCGATCTGGACGAGCTCCTGGCCGAGTTCGGCGACGTATCCGGCGTCGTGGTCGGCCTCGACAGACACAAGCGCGACGCGGCCGCGCTCGCGACACGCCACGACGCTCCCGTCTACGTCCCGCAGTGGATGTCCGGCGTCGTCGAGGAGATCGACGCGCCGATCGAGCGCTTCGACCGGGAACTCGGCGATTCGGGCTTCGAGGCGTTTCCGATCCTCGACACCAGCGTCCCGCCGTGGCAGGAGGTCGGGCTCTATCACCGCGAGGACAAGACGCTCGTCGTGCCGGAAGCGGTCGGGACAGCCTCGTACTTCTGCGCTCCGGGCGAACGACTCGGCGTGCATCCGATGCTTCGGCCCGCGCCGCCGCGTCGCGCGCTCCGCGGCTTCGACGTCGACCGCGTCCTCGTCGGTCACGGCGAAGGCGTGCTGACCGACGCCGCGCGGGCGCTTCGGGACGCGCTCGACAACGCCCGGCGAAATCTGCCGGGCGCGTACGGACGTGCGCTTCGAGAGTTGCTGTCTTGATCGTCAGTCCGTTCGCGATAACAGCCACAGACCTCCTATCTGTCGCAGCCGCCACAGACGTTTAAGTTGGCGTACTGCCAGTCATTAGATATGGCCGCAGAGATCACCGACCGAGTCCAAGAGCTCGCCGAAGCCCGGGGCGTCGCCGAATCCGAGATTCTCGAACAGGCTCTCGAGCGCGGCGTTGAAGACCTGTGGACAGACCTCGTTTTGACCCGCTATGTAGACGGTGAGATTGATCGGGCGCGAGCGGTCAAACTCGTCGGTCGTGACCACGTCAAGCGGGCCGAAAGAGAGGTGAAAGCGGTTGAGGACGACGTTACGTGGGGCCTCGACGCGTGATCGTCGCAGTCGCCGATACTGGCCCACTTATCCACCTGGAGGAGGCGGACGCTCTCGATTTGCTCTCGACTGTCGACGAATTGTTCATTCCTCAGACGGTATACGATGAACTAGAAGTGGGAGATGACCCACCTACGCTATCGAGTATCGCGCACGAGATTGTACGGGCGAGGCAGAGTCTCACTCAGGCAGATCATAGTCTTGATCCCGGTGAAACAGCCGCTCTCAACGTCGCAATCGAACGTGATGCCGTACTCTTGACTGACGATCTCGAAGCCCGCAACGTCGCCGAAGACGAGAACGTCGAAGTCCACGGTTCGATCGGTGTGATTGCGTTGGGTTGCGCTCGCGGGAGATCTTCCAAACAGGAGGCAGCGGATCTGATGCGCGCTTTACAACGGGAAACGAGCCTATTCGTCACGGATGCAGTCGTCGAAAGAGGGATCTCACTTCTTCAGACCGAGGATCACTAAACTTCCTCCAAAATTCTCCGACGCCGTTTTCATCCACGCTCCCGTTTGAGCACTCGTGGTCTACATCACTCGCGGGCTTCTCGACGCGCTCCTCGAAATGGCAGAGGCAGAGGAACCGGCCTCGGTGAGCGTCGTGCTCGCGTCGACGCCGGCCGGCGACTTCGAGACGGATCTCGGGCTCGACGACGAGACGCCGGTGTTGACGCACTTTTACTTCCCAGAAGCGAGCGGGTCTGTCGCCGCCGTCTTCGGGGTCGACCTCGGTACTCCCGCGGGCCGCGGCCGCGCGCGATTCGTCTCGCATCCACAGGGGCCGCTGGAGGCGACCCGCGAGGACACCTTCGCCGCCGCACTCGTCGTCGCAGTGCCGCCTTGGGACCAGGCGTCGTGTGCGGCGTTCGATCGCAACGACCGCGAACTCGATCTCGACGTGCTCGACGTCGAACCGCCGCGAGAGACGCTCGCGGAATAGAGGCTAAAGGATCAGTAGAGGACATCGTCGAGATCCGCTTCGGACGTCGTTGTCCCAGACGAGATCATCCCCTCGTGGAAGGCTTCCCGATCGGATTCGGAGACCGGAACGCGCTCTTTGCGGAAAGAATCGACGAGGTCGTCTTTCGATCTGATCGCATCTTCAACAACGCGGGCAAGGATCTCCTGCTGTGTGACCCGTTTGCCCGCCTTCAGTCGGATTTCGGCCTGTAACCGCTCAAGCCGGGACTTGGTCTCGTCGTCCACCTTTACTGACGTGGCCATACAGTTCAGTAGAAGGCTCTACTGGGTAAACATAGTCACCGATCGAGATACCCCAGATCCGCGAGCTGTTCTGCGATATCCTCGAACTGCGCCTCGGTGAGTTCGCCCTCGCGCTGGTACTGAATGACGATACTTCGAAGGAGAAAGCGCACGAGGTCGCTCGTGCTCGAAAAGCTGGTCCCCTCGATGGTTTCGTCGACGCGCTCGGCCAGGTCCTTCGGGATCGAAACGGTGGTGTACTCGGTCATCGTCCTGAGAAAGACGAGGCGTCGGCCGAACTAAACAGTGTGGAGTTCCTGTGCGTGCGCTGCGGCGGTCCGTCGACCGAGGGCTCGACCGAGAGCCGGGGGTTTTTCCACCCCTGCAGCCGTACCAGCCCGCAATGGCTGTCAGACCACCGCAGCAGGGCGACGACGAGCCCGATTCCCTGGAGTTCGGCATCGCGGCGCTCACTCCATATCTCTCGGAGTCCGATCTCACCTTTCCTGCCACAGCAGACGAGGTCGTGCGCGCGCTGAACGATCCCGCGATTCCGTACGACGCCAACGGGAACACCGTCGCACTCTCGGAGGCGTTGGCCTCCGTCGGCACGAGCCAGTTCGACAGCAAGCGCGAACTCCTCGACGCGCTGCATCCCGTCCTGGAGGAGTACCGCGCGTCAGGCGGCGGCATCTTCTCGCAGTTGCGGGCGCTGCTTCCGTTCTAACACCCACCTTTTTCCACGGTGGGTTTCCTCGCGGCGCTCCGCGCCGCTGCGGGAACCCACCGCGCAAAAACCTGGAGGGAAAAATCCGCTCGGCTCGCGTCGCTCGCCTCGCGGTACAATACGTCGAGCGCCCGCGGCAATGCGGCGACAACCGCACCGGGTCGCTTTGCTGGGACTGCGATGCGTCCGTGACCTCTCTACTCGGTGCCAGTCTCTTCTTCGATCTTCCGCAGCGTGTCGCGGTGGAGCGTCAGAATCAGGTCTGCAAGCACGCCGAACATCAACAGTTGGACGCCGACGATGATACCGAAGGCGGCGACGACCGCGAGCACCTCGTGGGAGATGTTCCGCGTGATCCACTCGACCGCGACGTAGACGGCGACGAGGAAGCCGGTGAGGCTAGAGATGACGCCCAGACTCCCGAAGTAAAAGAGCGGATTGTTGGTCTTCGCGCGGCGGTAGAGTTCGAGGAAGATGATCCCGCCGTCGCGGACGGGCCGGAGGTTCGTATCCGACCCGGAAGGCCGCGGGAGGTACGTGATCGGAACGACCGTCGTCGGAATCTTCCGTTTGGCGCACTCGACGGCCATCTCGGTCTCGATGCCGAACCCGTCGGAGGTGAGCGTCATCCTCAGGAACGAGTCGCGCGTGAACGCGCGGTAGCCCGAGAGGATGTCCTGAAAGTCCTCGCCGTGGACGGTCGCGAAGCCGCGGTTGATGATCCGGTTGCCGATCTGGTTGAAGCGCGTCATCGCGCCCTCGCGCATATCCGCGAAGCGGTCGCCGATGACGTGCTCGGCGTCGCCCTCGAGGAGCGGTCGGAGCATCGCGTCGGCGTCCTCGACACGATAGGTCGCGTCGCCGTCGAGCATCAGCACGTACTCGCGGTCGACGTACTTCTCGACGCCCTCGCGAACGGCCTGTCCTTTACCTGAGCCCGACTGGTAGACGACGCGCGCGCCGTGCGCCTCGGCGATCTCGTCGGTGTCGTCGCCGGAGCCGCCGTCGACGACGAGCACGTCGTCGAAGCCCGCGTCTCGGAAGTCCTCAACTACCTGGCCGATCGTCTCGGCCTCGTTGTAGGTGGGCACGAGGACGCAGACGTCGTCGTAATCCATCGTGCGGAGTGGGTCGTGCAGGGGTGAAAGTGATTCCGGAAACGAGGCGCGTAGTTCTTGTGCCAGGGTTCATTTCGTGTCTTCTGCGCCAAAACCACGCAGCTACTGTGGATACAGCTCGTTGCGTACTCGTTCTGGAGAGTTGCGTGCGACACACCCCTCGTTTCGTCTGTTCTACTCTACCAATGTGGTCGGCGTTCAGCGAGCTGGGTCACACCCCTTGTTTCGTCTGTTCTATAATTGGTTAGGGTGGTGTCGTCTCGATCGATTCGCGCGTTTCAAGGACAATTTCCGGATCCAGTGTGAGCTCATATTGATAGTGAGCGCCACCGGCACGACCGTTGTTCTGTTCTGTCCGGTCAAGAAATCCAAGCATCGTTAAATCTCCGAGGTGATTCTGCAGGCTTTTCAGAGTCGTCAAGGGTTCGTGATTCCACCCGACAGCGGCGCGTTCGTAAACATCTTTGATCTCCTTTGACCGGACCCGAGTCTGACCATTCGTTTCGAGGTGTGCGATGGCCTCCAAAATCAGTTGCCCGTGAATCGTCTGATCACGGAGTTTATCACGGACACGACCGCGCCGAACGCGTTCGGTCGCAATCTCGATGTGTTCGTCAGTAATTGTCTCCGCACCGTTCTCCTCGGCGACGTCACCACCTTCACGAAGGAGATCGATAGCTTGCCGAGCACTTCCTGTATCTTTTGCTGCTGTCGCGGCACAGCGTGCGATCGCAGACTCTTCATAGGCATCCTCGATGATAGCTTTCTCTGCGCGGTTCGTGAGAATCGATCGGAGTTCATTGGCGTCGTATGGTGAAAAGCCGATTTCTTTCTCCATCAGGGTATCTTTGACTTTCGGACTGAGCGAAGACCGAAATGTGTAGTTGTTGCTGATCCCCACAACGCCGACGCGAGCAGTTTCTAAATGTCCATTTGCCCGTGCTCTTGGGAGTTCATATAACAGCGAGTCCGGGTCGGAGAGGTGATCGATTTCGTCAAGGACGAATAGAAATGTACCGCCTTGTCTGTTCATCTCCTCATAGAGCGTCTCAAGCGCGTGTGATGTCGAAAGCCCCGTTTCAGGGAACGAATCGCCTTCTGGACCGCGGATTCCGTGAATGAGTGATCGCACGGTCCGATAGACCGTATCATCGTTACAATTATGAAAGATAACGTGAAGATCATCGGCCTCTGGTCGTCGTTTGACCTCTTCCGAGAGAGCAGTCAGCACATATTCTGTGACTGCAGTTTTACCAACGCCTGTTTTACCGTACACGAATACGTTGGAGGGATTTCGGCCGAACAATATATCTTTTAGCGCAGTCCGGTACGCATCTATCTCCTCTTCTCGTTCAACGATGACGTCAGGACGGTACTCCTCCGAAAGAATCGATTTGTCCTCAAAAAGTGTCTCCGTCATATCACGGAAGAGGTCTTTAGTCATACTACGGCAGATGTGCAAGTCACATATATTTATTTTGTTTCGTCTGTTTCTTTTGTTTTATCTGTTGCGCAAGAAGGGGCGTTTATACGGTCAAAGACAGAGACGATCCAGATGCAACAAACAGACGAAATGAGGGGTGCCTGCAGGAGCACTCGAAGATTGGCTACCTTGATGGCAGTACGGAATTTCCGGCTGAAGAGAACAGACGAAATGAGGGGTGTCTATGAGTGCGCTCGCAGATTGGCTTCCTTGGCGCCAGACGGTGTACCCCCGAGTGCGTAGAACAGACGAAACGAGGGGTGTGGATGAAGGGATGATTCAACGCTTTCGGTGCGCCTGAAGCGAGCCTCAGATTATCCATAAGACTGCATCGAACTCATTGAAGAGACGGTTTTTTTTTGAGATAGAACATACCGTTTGACCATCTGCTTCCGCGCGGGATCCACTCAATAACAATAAGACCACAGCCACTATACACCGGTGTTCCGTCCGAGGCAGTATGTACGGAGTCGTGCTCGCGGCCGGGCAGGGAACGCGGATGCGACCGCTGACCGACTTTCGACCGAAGCCGCTGCTTCCCGCCGGTGGTCGGCCGCTGCTCGAACACGTCTTCGACGCGTGTCTCGACGTCGTCGACGAGTTCGTCGTCGTGACCGGCTACCGCGGCGCGGACGTGATCGACCAGCTCGGCAACGAGTACCGCGGCGTGCCGATCACGTACGTCGAGCAGGGCGAGCCTGCCGGGACCGCCCACGCGATCGGGCAGGCTGAGTCCGTCGTCGACGAGCGATTCATCGTCCTCAACGGCGACGTCCTCGTCGATCCCGCGTTGCCGACGGCGCTCGCCGACGCCGGTGGGCACGCGATCGCGACGACGCCCGTCTCGGATCCCACGTCATACGGCGTCGTCTCGGTCGACGCCGATAGCTCGCTCGAAGCCATCGTCGAGAAGCCCGCGGACCCGCCGACGAACCTCGCGAACGTCGGCTGCTACGCGTTCGAACCGGAGGTGTTCGAGTACATCGAACGAACGGCGAGAAGCGAGCGCGGCGAGTTCGAGATCACCGAGACGCTCGAACTGCTGCTCGACGACGGCCACGAGATCTCGGTCGTCGAGTACGACGGCCAGTGGCTCGACGTCGGCCGCCCCTGGGAGTTGCTGTCGGCGAACGAACGCGTGCTCGCGGATATCGGTCGCGACGTCCAGGGAGACGTCGCAGACGGAGCGAAACTGGAGGGCGATGTCGTCGTCGAGGAGGGTGCGACCGTTCGAGAGGGGGTCGTGATCGAAGGACCGGTCATCGTGAAATCGGGTGCTGAGATCGGGCCGAACGCCTACGTCCGCGGGGCGACGGCGATCGGACCGGACGTGCACGTCGGCCACGGCGTCGAGGTGAAAAACTCCATTCTGATGTCGGATGCGGCGGTGCCGCACCTGTCGTACGTCGGCGATTCCCTGCTCGGCCGCGACGTGAACCTGGGCGCGGGGACGAAAGTCGCCAATCTGCGCCACGACGACGCGTCGGTGCAGATGACGGTGAAAGGCGAGCGCGTCGATACGGGGCGGCGGAAACTGGGCGTGGTGCTGGGCGACGAAGTGAAGACGGGGATCAACGTGAGCCTCAACGCCGGGGTGAAAGTCGGAAGCGGCGTCGGGATCGAACCCGGAAAGACTGTTCTGCGCGACGTCGAGAACTAGCACGGTCGTGTTTCCTCGGTGCCGTCGAAGCTGACTCGAATGGGGGAACAGGCTCCGAGATCGTTGGAAGCCAACT